>NZ_JBWQQI010000030.1:0-101663 GCF_056619545.1 Paraburkholderia sp. SSBN10T | reverse complement strand
ACTAACAAAGCAAGGAAAGGCCAACACCCCAGGAACACCAACCAAAAGCGCCGCGCAGGCAAAAGGAGACGCCACCGCCACCACCAACAATCGCTTTCACACCCGAGAAACGCACATCAAGAAGCCGGATCCGCACCCCCCAGCACCTTCCCCCGCGTTTCGGGCAAACACAGCGCCGCGGCAATCACCAGCAAATACCCCGAACCAGCAACAAGCCCCATAGCATTGACGAGCGTCATCGACTGCGAAAGCATGCCGACGAGAATCGGAAAGAACGACCCAAGACCACGTCCAAGGTTGTAGCAGAACCCTTGCCCCGACCCGCGGATTTCATTCGGATACAGCTCAGAAAGATAAGCGCCGATCCCAGCAAAAATCCCCTGCACGACCACGCCAAGCGGAAAACCGAGCAACAACATCGCACCATTAGTGATAGGCAACATGGTATAGACCATACCAAGCCCGAACGAGCCTACCGCAAACAGAATGAACGAAGCGCGCCGCCCAATCCTGTCGCACAGGATTGCCCCGACGATATACCCGGTGAACGAACCGACGATCAACACGATCAGATAGCCGCTCGTATTGAACACGGACAGATGCCGAACGGTCTTCAGATAAGTCGGCAACCAGGTGGTGATCGCGTAGTAGCCGCCCAGCATCCCGGTGCACAAGACGCTGCCGAGCACGGTGGTTTTCAGATGAGGAAAGGCAAAAATCTGCAGAAAGTGAGCGGTATCGACGCCACTGTCGCGGGCACGGCGGGTAGCGAGAAAGATCTCCGGATCACTCACATTGCGGCGCACATAGACGATCCACAAAGCCGGCAGAATACCGACCCAAAAGCAGGCACGCCACGCCACCTGCTCCGGCAGAAGCGCAAACGAAGCCCAGTAAATGATAGCCGCCGCGGCCCAGCCGAACGACCAGCTGCTCTGCACAGTGCCGACAGCCTTCGCACGATGCTGCGGAGAGCGGATCGTTTCGGCCATCATGACCGTCACTACCGACCATTCCCCGCCAAAGCCAATGCCCTGCAGGGTGCGGGTGGTCAGCAATTGCCAGAACGAATGGGTGAAGCCAGACAAGCAGGTGAAGACCGCAAAGGTTGCGATGGTCCATTGCAGCACGCGCACCCGTCCGTAGCGATCGGCGAGAATGCCGGCGAGCCAGCCGCCGACGGCCGAGGAAATCAGCGAACTGGTCGCGATCATCCCGGCTTCGCTCTTGGTCATCCCCCAGGTGGCAATCAGGGTTGGGATCAGGAACGAGTAGATCATGAAGTCGAACGCATCGACTGCATAACCGCCGAAGCCTGCGTAGAGTGTGCGGCGCTCACGCGTCGTCAACTCTGTGAACCACTGAAATGACGCCATCCCGTTCCCTGAGCCTCTGGTTTTGTTGTCTGCGTTTTGCGCGCTCGCACTCCGGTGCGCCCCTATTTTACGGCGCACAAACGCGAGCGGGCCAGTGCGAACAAAAAACCGGTACGGCCGCCTAACGTATTCGGGCCACGGGTATTGCACCGGTATTGGGGCGAATTTCAGATTCTTACTGACTCCTACTTTGTAACCCTCGCGGTATTTTCTCCCGGTACACTCCAGCGCGGCGCTAAGTGTTTTACGCCATCCATCCGTCCTGCCGCGCAAGCGCCCCTTACCAATACATTCAATGGATTTCACTGCGAAAGCTCACTTACGCGCGATCCGCTCCGGAAGCATCCGGTCGTCACGCTTTGTGCCAAATAGTGAACTTGCGTCGCGCCGTGCGTTCCTGAAAGGCTCGGCGAGCGTCCTGTTGATGTCGGGATTCGGCAGCACACTGCTGTCGGCATGCGGCGGAGGGCTGTCGTCCGATCAGGCGGACACGCCGCGGCTTGCCTCGGTCGACAATTTTCGCGATATTGGCGGTGCAGGCGGCGGCTATCAGACCGTAGATGGCCGGCAGGTGCGGCGCGGCGTGTTTTATCGGTCGAATGCGCTGACCTTGAGCGCGGCGGACAAGGCGGTGATCAATACGCTCAACATCGGCAGCATCTACGATCTGCGCACGCCGGGGGAAGTCGCCCGGACGGCCGACGTGATGCCCGCCGGCGCGGCCTATCTGAACATCAACGTCACGGGTGAGCGCGACCAGATCGTGCCGCCGGCCGATATGCCGGGCGGCGCGATCGCGTGGATGGAGAGCGCGGAGCGCGCCTATGTCACCGGCGCAGCGCAGCGGGCGGGCTATGGTGCGGTGCTGAACCAGTTGGCGAATACACCGGGCGTGCAACTGGTCCATTCCACCGCGGGCAAGGATCGCACCGGTTGGGTCGCGGCGGTGCTGCTTAGCATTGCGAACGTGCCGCTCGATGTGATCATGCAGGATTATCTTCTGACGAATACCTATTCGGCCGCGTCGATCAACGTGCAAGTCGCGGCGGTCCAGACCCAAAGCGGCGCGGCGGCGGCCACGCTGGACACACCGCTCTACAGTGTGCAGGAGAGCTTTCTGCAGGCCGGCTTCGATCAGGTGCAGGCGAGCTACGGCACCATGTCCAGCTATCTGACAATCGGGCTGGGCCTGTCGCAGGCGACCATCGATACCTTGCACGACCGGCTGGTGATCTGAAGGCGTCTGCTGCGGGCAGGGGCTGGAGCAACGGGAAGCAGGGGATGCCGTAAGAGGCGGACGGTCCAGGACCGGGGCACGACGCTTGACCCGCCGCACAGCGGCGGAAGAAAAAGCGGCCCGCCCGGGCAACAGCAGGGCGGACCGAACAGGGGGCTATCGAGGAAGCCCGCGCAGACTATACGTGCGCGGACTTCCAACGAGGCCGCCCTGTAAGATCGTGTAAGCGCCCCCGGCTGCAACCTCACGTATCCAGTGGCTCGATCGGCAGCGCAATGCGCACGCACAAGCCGCCGTGCGGATGGTTGAACACGTCGCAGCGCCCGCCACGATCGTGCGCGAGGCGCGCCACAATCGCGAGACCAAGCCCGCAGTGGCCCTCGCCGCCGCGCGCGGCGTCGAGCCGCACGAACGGCTTCATCGCGGCGGCAATCCGGTCGTCGGGAATCCCCGGTCCGTGATCGCGTACGGTCACCATCCAATGCCGGTCGTTTCGCGCTGTCGTAATTTCGACGGGCGGTGCGCCGTGCTCGAGTGCGTTGTCGACCAGATTCGTCACCAGCCGGTCGAGCAGCGTGCGCGGCAGTGTAAAGCGCGGCCCGGCCCGCAGGTCGAGGCTAAAGAGCGGGCTTTCGGCAGGACCCGTGTCGACGGGATCGGCGTGATCCGTGACTTCGACACTCTCGACGATATCGGTGCTCGAAAACTGCTCGCGCAGGAACGCCTCGACTGCGACGGGCGGCCCGGCGTCGGCGGCCTGGCCGGCAAACTCCAGAAACTGCTGGACGATATTGGTGAGCGAATCGACATCGCGAATCAGCCCGGCCCGCTCGTTTTCCGCCACCAGCACGCTGGCGCGCAGCTTGAGCCGCGTGAGCGGCGCCTTCAGGTCGTGCGCGACGCCGGCCAGCATCACCGCCTGATCGTCGCCGGCTTCGTTGAGCCGCCGCATCATGTCGTTAAACGAACCGATCAGGTCGCGCAACTCACGTGGTCCCTGTACGTTGACCGGCTCGGGCCGGCCGCCGGCGCCGAACGCGCGCGCCGCCAGCGCGACGCGCGACAGCGGCCGCTGCATTTGCCACACAGCGAGCAGCGACAGGATCAGCGCCGCCACCAGCATGGAGACGGTTTCGACGATAAAGCGCGGGCGTGGCGGGATGTCGACCGGCACGACGACCCACATCGATTTGCCCGGATAGCGAATCCATAGGCGCGGGGACCGCGTATCGTCCACTTCGATCTGGGTGCCGAGCGGCAAACGGGCGCGCAAATGCTGGCTGAGTTCGACGAACTGCCGTTCGGTCGGCGGCAGCAAGTGGATCGTGGAAGGCATGTTCCAGGTAGGCACCAGGTGCACGCGCATCGCCGGTGCGAGATCGGCGCCCTGTACCGGCTCGCCGTTGGCTGCCTGCAGCATCAGCAGGATGCCGCGCGCGAAACCGTCCACCTCGTGGTGAGGCGGCTGCATCACGACCAGTACGAACCAGCCGGCCTGAATTGCCAACAATACCGCCGTCGAGAGCAACGCCATTCTGCCGAATAGCGTGTTCAACGGGTTTCTCATGAGTCTGCCGCGGCCTCGATCGTGAAGGGGGTCCCATCGGCATCAGGTACGAAGACATACCCTTTGCCGCGCACGGTCTGAACGTAGCACGGGCTCGACGGGTCGTCTTCGATCACGCGGCGCAGGCGCCAGATCGGCACATCGAGGCTGCGGTCGCGAAAGGCGAGGTTGTCGCGATGCACCAGATCGTGAATCAGCACGCGCGACAGCACTTTGTACGGATTGTTGACGAAAATCTTCAGTAGCGCGAACTCACTGTCGCGTAGCGCGAGCCGGGTGTTGTCGCGCGACAGCGTGCGGGTCGCGAAGTCGAGCTCGAACGGCCCGAAGTGATACGGCTTGCGGGCTTCCGGCGCGCTGGTGGTCGATGGCCCGCGCCGGCGCAGCACCGTCTGGATGCGGGCCAGCAATTCGCGCGGGTCGAACGGCTTCGTCAGATAGTCGTCGGCGCCGAGCGACAGGCCGACGATGCGGTCCGCCACGGTGCCGCGCGCCGTCACGAAGATCACCGGAATGTCGTCGCCGGCCGCGCGTAGCGCGGTAAGCGCGCGCAGGCCGTCGGTGTTCGGCATCATGATGTCGAGCACAACGACCGATGGCCGCTCTCGTTCGAGGCGGCGTTGCAAATGCGTGCCGTCGTGGAGCACGGAGGCATCGAACCCGTTCGATTGCAAAAAGCGGCAAAGCAGATCGCGTACGACCGGGTCGTCGTCGACGATAAGGACCTGTGGATTCATCTCGAAATTTTAGACTGGCACGTGCGACAAGCGGCTGACTGTTTTCTTACCAACACTTACCTGGTGAGGTCCGGCTGAGCACAAGTTCCTCTGGTCCCCTCTGGAAGCCTTATTGCATAAGCTTAAGCGAACAAATTACAACACTGATGTCGGCAACATAAATTGTAAATAGAGGGACGTATCGAGCCGGCTTTGCTTACCGGATTTCCTTCGAGGAAAGGATTGGCGCCTAGTCGAAACGGGTCGTAAGAACCGTGGAAAAGCGTGCGTTCCTTCGTGCATCGTGCGTTGCGTCGCAGCGTGATGATTCGACCTGTAGTCCATCACCGCCGTGCTTTGTTGGCCTGAAGGTCAGTACTCCCTCAGTGCCTGCGCAAGTGCAGCAACCGAATCCGCACTCTCCAGCGATACGCGAGGCAGACCATGACCGTTACCAACAATCTCCGTCCCACCACCTTTCCGCCTGTGCAGCGCGAGCGGCCGACGTCGACGCCCGACAGCACCGCCAAACCGGAGACGCCGGCCGAACCTGCGGCGCCGTCCTTGCCGGGCGGCCTGATCGGCAACCATGTCAACACGACTGCCTGACGTAACGAGGTTGCCTGTGTCGACTCAGAGTGTTTTCAAGCGGTGCGTAAGAGCGGCAAGCTGGCTCGCACTGGGAGCGATGCTGCTGCCGCTCGACGGCTGCGGGGTGGTTGCACTGCCCTGCCGCGTGACGGCCGCGGCGCTCGACATCCTGCCCGTGGTCGGCCACGCCGCGGCCACGCCGTTCAACGCATGTGCATCGGCAATCGACTGAGCCATGACTTCCCGACTGTCTGCCCGTAGGCGTTTCGCATGGGTGCCGCTGACGGTTGCGCTGCTGGTCGGCGTGGCCGCCGGCGCCGCGCACGCGGATTCTGCGGTGCGCGGCGTGCCTTCGCCGGCATCCGCTTCCGCGCCGAAGCGCAACGCCGCCGCCGAGCGCAGGCGCGCGCCCGATGCGCCATACGCGTTTCGCGGCATTCCGCTCGGCATCACGCTGGACGAATTCCGCGCGGGCTCGACCGTGCGGGCGACGCCGGTCGGCAGCGTGCCGGTCTGCGAGACCGACATGATGGCCGGATCGCTCGGCATGAGCCTGAAGACGAGCGAGAGCCTGACCGTGGCGTGCCGCTGGGCGCATCACTCGGCGGACGGCTGGCAGGTGTCGCAGGCGGTGGTGGATGGCACGCCGGCGCAGGACCATGTGCTGCGTTTCGCACGGGTCGACGGCGAGACGGCGTTGCGTCTCTACGAGATTTCTTTCGTGGTCGACGACGTCACGACCGGCGATCTGCGCGAGGCGCTCGCGGAGCGCTACGGGCCGCCGCGGCTCGTCACGAATAACACCTCTGCTGCGGGCGGCGCGGCACCGGTGTATGTCTGGGAAAACGCCGTCAGTTCGATCACCTTGTGCTTCTTACCGTCCACCCACAACGGTACGTTGACGTATTTACTGAAAGACCCGGACGCGTGGGTGAAGTCACTGGTGCGCCAATGGCAGGCGAGCAGTGCAGAAGCGGGTTGAGGCGCCGCCCAGGCGCCGACACCGATTTTGACCCATGTCGGAGGAACCTCTATGACCACGCTACGCCTCACGGCCGTGCTCGGCGCTGTGCTCTCTATGGCCGCCTGCGCGAGCCACCAGGATTCGATCGTCGATACGCCGATGCTGCCGCCGCTCGTCAGCGCTCCGCTCAACGTCAATACGCAAGGCGCGATCTATCAGGCCGGCTCGTCGCTGCTGCTGTACGAAACGCCGCGTGCGCAGCATGTGGGCGATGTGCTGACGATCCGTCTGTCCGAGTCGTATAGCGGCAACAGCAGCGCCAACACGACGGCAAACCGCAACAGCGACATCACGGCCACGGCCGCCGATCAGTCGACTAGCGCCGCTGCGCGGCTCGCGCGGCTTTTCAACATCGGCTCGGCGGCGACCGATTTCAAGGGGCAGGGGGCGATGACCGACGTCAACGGCATGACCGGCACGCTGGCCGTGACCGTGATCGGCACGATGCCGACCGGCAATCTGCTGGTGTCGGGTGAGAAGGTGATTGCGATGAACGGCAATAACGACCGTCTGCGGATGTCCGGGATCGTCAATCCGAAGGACATCGAAGCGGGCAACTATGTGTCGTCCAGCAAGGTGGCGAATGCGAAGATCGAACAGGCCGGCAAGGGCATTGTGAACGATTCGACCAGCGTGGGCTGGCTGCAGCGGATGTTCCTGAGCGTGCTGACGTTCTGAGGTTCCGAGGTGCTATCCCGGCCTCGGCTGCCGCCCGCAGCGTGCCGAGGCCGACTGCGCTATGCCTCGGCGAACGGCGCGCAGCGCTCGGCGGCGCCGATTTCCCCATCCGGCACGAATACGTAGCCGCGTCCCCACACCGTCTGCACATAACGCGGCTCGGACGGATCGACTTCGATCAGGCGTCGCAGCCGCCAGATCGACACGTCGAGGCTGCGGTTGCGGTGCGCCTCGCTGTTGCCGTGCAGCTTCTCGAGCAGTTGCGCGCGGGTGAGGACCGTCATGGCGTGCGTGACGAACACCTTGAGCATCGCAAATTCGCTCGAGCGCAACGGAATGCGTTCGCCGTCGCGGCGCAGTTCGCGCGCCGGGAAGTTCACCTCAAAACGGCCGAAGCGATAAGGTGCGCGGTTCTCCGGCGCGCCGGGCGCGATCGCGCCGCGCCGCCGCAACACGGTGCGAATCCGTGCGACCAGCTCGCTCGGTTCGAACGGCTTGCCGAGATAGTCGTCCGCACCCAGTTCGAGACCGATCACGCGGTCGATCACATCGGCGCGCGCCGTCAGCAGGATCACCGGAATGTCGTCGCCGGCCAGACGCAGGGCGCGCAGCGCACTGATGCCGTCCAGCTCCGGCATCATGATGTCGAGCACGACCAGCGCGGGCCGCTCGCTTTGCAGCCTGCGCTGCAAAGCCATGCCGTGCTCGAGCACGGCTACCGAAAAGCCGCGCCCCTGCAGATATTCGCGCACGAGATCGCGCACGACGGGATCGTCGTCGACGACCAGAATGGATTGGTTCATTCAACCAATCTTAAGAGATACGCCGGAGTGCTGATAGCACGCAATGCTTTCGAAACCTTTCCGGGGTAATGGGAAGCAAGTGTCTGTGCAGGATATCTGTTGGCTATCTGCCGGCGGCAGCGCATGTGCGCGGGCTGTTTGAGCCGCGCCTAGTTGATCTGCGAGGTCTGAATGGCGGACGGGCGGCGCAACTTGGTCTGGTCGACCACCATTTTGTCGATCATGCCCTTCAGCTTGACCGACGCATTCGAGAAACGGTCCATGCCGAGTTCGCCCGTCTGATAGCGGGCGGTCACGAGAATGTGCCCTTGCTGCAGCAGTGTCAAGTCGATCACCGAAAGATACTGGATCGGCGTGTCGCTAAACGAGCGCTTGCCATAGTCGACCGACGCATTGTAGACGAGGCGAGCCTCGCAACTGGCGGGGGAGGTGCCCGGGTTGTAGACGTCCGAGCGAACGCCGCGCCGGTTGAGGGCGAGTTGCAAGGCCGGGACGAAATCGCCGACGGACACCGCCTGGTTCACTTCGATGCACACCGCGCTGACGGACGCGGGCTGACCGTTGACGAAGGTCGGCGACGAGTAGTTCGAGGCGATGGAATAGCCTGCCTGGATCACCGAGCCGGTGGCGTCGGCGGCCGTGATCAGCGTCCACGCGCAACCGTTCAGTCCGACGCAGAGCAGGGCGGCGGTCGCGCCCCATACGCAGGGCCGCCGTCCCATGGACCACGGCAAGCGGACAGTCCAGAGAGCAGCGGGAAGTAGCGATGAGCGCAAGCCGTTCACGATGTCATGCCTCGGCGTGTCGGGTCGGGAGTGGAGCGCAGGGTGGGCACGCTTAGCGAGCGACGCGCAGGCGCAGCTCGTTGGGCCCCTGCACGCTGGCCGTGACGTTGATGCGGCGCTCGCCGGCGCTCACGACGAAATGCTGGCGCGTCGGCGTATTGAGGTCATGCACGACGTTCGGAAAACAGGCGGCGATGTCGGCGCCGAGTTCTTCGAGCGGGTCGGTGACCACGCCGTCGGCTTGCCAGTGCGCGCGCCAATGGCAGTCGTAGCTGTGGCTACTGGCGTGGCAGTCGTCTGCGCTGGCGAGGCCGGGCAACTGTGCGGCCGGTTCGTTGTGCAACTGCTTGAAGTCGGTGGCGTCGACGATGTGCTTGAGCGCGGGGCAGACGTCGGCCGGCTCGGCGGGCGGCGTCATCTGCGCAGCCTCGGCGCCGAGCGACAGCAGCAGTGCCACGGCGCCAAGGGCGGCGGGGCGCATGAAGTGGGAACGGCTCATCCGCGTGAGTCGTTGGCTCAAGTGACGGAAGCGGAGATCGAATGACATGGGCGGGAAGTCCGGTAACGGTGAGTGTCGTGCGGGCCGCAGGGGGTCGGCCCGCACGGCAATCGTCGCCGCTGCACGGTACTTTCAAAGCACGGAACAACCTGAACGGTTCGCAAATGCTTTCGAACTGTTGTCGGGTATTTCAGGATGTTGCAGGGGGCTGGTGGGGAGGGGTGGGGGCTTGGCTTGATCTTGCCCTTGGTTTGACTGGATTTTGCTTTTGCCTCTGCCTTGGCGGCGATTGATTCGGACTGCCGTAGATCTGTGCAGGGATGTGCAGGTCAGCCTAGCGTGAGTCCGCCGTCGATATGGATCACCTGACCGGTGATGTGACGCGCGTCATCGGACAGCAGGAAGGCGATCAGCGCGGCGACATCGGCGGGCTCGGCCACGTGGCCGAGCGGCGTGGCAGCGGCGGCGTGAGTCCAGACGGCGGCGTTGTCGGCGCTGGGGCCGCGGTCCTTGCGCGTGTAGCCCGGTGCGACGCAATTGACGGTGACGCCGTGCGGCGCCAGTTCGACCGCGGCGGTTTTGGCAAGCGACTCGACTGCGGCCTTCACTGCGGCCGTCGCGGCAAACGGAGCGTCCGCGCGATAGCGATGAGCGACGAATGAGCTGATCGCGACGATGCGGCCGCGCTGCGACGTTTCGAGAGCGGCCGACGCGCGTTTGACTAGCGTGGCAAAGGCGCCCGGCATGGCGGCGAAGGCTTCGCTGAAGGCGTCGGCGTCAAGCGTGCCGAGCGTCTGGCGCTGCGCATGGCCCGCGTTGGCGACCAGTTGATCGAGTGCGCCGAAGTGCGCGAGCGTCGCGTGGACGATGTGTTCGGCGGCGCCGCGCTCGGCCAGATCGCCGTAGACGGCGGCACAGTCGGCGCCGTGCGCGGAGCACCCGGCGGCGACGGCGGCGAGGCGCTCACGCGATGCCGCATCGGCGCCGCGCGCGTGCAGCATCAAGGCGGTGCGCGGCGCGGCAAGGCGCCGGGCCAGCGCTGCACCGATGCCGGAGCCGGCGCCGGTGATCAACACCACGCGGTCGAATGACGGGTGGGTCATGCGGCGATCGCCTCGCCCGCGCGCTCGACTTCGAGCGTTTCTTCGTGGAACGCCGCGAGCGATTCGCGATGCGCGACGCTGACGATCGCAGCCTTGGGCAGGCGCTCGGTGAAGAGCCGATAGACGCGTGCTTCGTTATCGGAGTCGAGGGCGCTGGTGGCTTCGTCGAGGAACAGATAATCGGGCTTGTGCAGCAGCACGCGGGCGGCGGCGAGGCGTTGCTGTTCGCCCGGCGACATGATGCGGGCCCAGTGCCCCGATTCCGCGAGACGGTCTACATAGTTTTCGAGGTGGCAGGTGCCCAGCGCTTCGCGGCACTCGTCGTCGCTGTAGGTGTCGGCGGAGGACGGGTAGGTGAGCGCCGCTTTTAGCGTGCCGATCGGCATGTAGCTCTGCTGCGGGATGAACATCATGCGCGCATTGACCGGCGCATCGATCGAGCCGTCGCCGAACGGCCACAGTCCGGCGAGTGCGCGCATCAGCGTGCTCTTGCCCGAGCCGGACGGGCCGCGGACGAGCCAGCGCGAGCCGGGTTGAATGGAAATGTCGCGGATCTGCGAGAGTGCGGCTCCGTTGGGCAACGCAAGCTTCAGTCCGTCGGTGCGGAGCTTGTCGTCGTCGACGTAGTGCAGGTTGATGCCGCCGTGAGCGGTGGCCGGCGAGACCGTTTCTTTCAGATGAGGATCGGCCATCACGCGCTTGAATTCGCGCAGACGGTTCACGGTGGCGCGCCAGGAGACCAGTGTGTCGTAACTGTTAATGAACCAGGAGAATGCGTCGCTGACGTTGCCGAACGCGCCGGAAATCTGCATCACCGTGCCGAAGCTGAAGGCGCCGGCAAAGTAGCGTGGCGCTGCCACCAGGATTGGAAAGATGTTGGCGACCTGCGAGTAGAAGTTGATCACGAAGCTATAACGCTTCGTGTATTTCATCACGCGCCACCAGTTGTCGCGAATGCGCGCAAACAGGTCCTTGGTGTTGCTCTCTTCGGTTTTCGCGCCGTCGTAAAAGGCGATTTGCTCTGCGTTTTCGCGCAGCCGCACCAGCCCGAAACGGAAATCGGCTTCAACGCGCTGCTGCTGATAATTGATCGGCACCAACGGATGGCCGACCTTATGGGTCACGAACGATCCAATGATGGCGTAGATCAGCGCCGCCCATAGCATGTAGCCGGGGATTGCGATAGGCACGCCGCCGAGCGAGAAAGTCAGTGCGCCCGCCGTGGTCCACAGGATCATCGCAAACCAGACCAGTGACGCGATCGTCGAGATCAGATCGATGGTTAGTGCAAGTGTCGTGCTGGCGAAAGAGTCCAGGTCGACCGCGATCCGCTGGTCGGGGTTGTCGGTTAGCCGGTCGCGCTCGATCCGATAGAACGTCCCGCCACCAAGCCACTCCCGCAGATAACGCGTAGTGAGCCACTGGCGCCAGCGAAAGCCCAGCATCTGGCGCAGGTAACGCGTGTACACGGCGATGATGATGAACGCGAACGCCAGTACCGTAAACACGAGCATCAGATGGGGGAACGCGTGAACATCCTTGCTTTGCAGCGCGTTGTAGAAGTCGCGGTTCCAGGTGTTCAGCTTGGCGTTGATGCCCACCAGAATCAGATTCATCGCGATGATCGCGACGATCAACCCCCAGGCGATCTTCCATTCCTCGGAGACCCAGTAGGGCTTGATCAGGCTCCACGCGGAGACCTTGTTGTCTGGCTCCGGCGCGCGGGTGGGAGAAGTATTGGGTGTCATGAGCATCCTGATGAACAACTGGCCCATTGTGGGCTGGCCCGCATGGGTAGCCCACAATGGGCCAGCCCACGGCGGTATTACGAGTGTTGCCCGGGCGACAGGCCCGTCAAGCGACCGCCCGATTCTGGCGCGAGTGCCTTAAGCGAAAATTAATCGTGGGTAACGCCAGAAACCGCGCCACCGGTGCGGGCACCGGCTTTTTGCATTGTGCCAGACCCCTCCTAACGACAACATTTCATTTGCCTCCCGTCAATGGGCCGCGCCTTCCCGGTTTGCGGGCGTCGCGCCTTTTATGGTCTAATGACTCTCGACGAAACAGGGGTGCTTTGCGCGCGGGCCGTACGCCGCCGTGAGGCTGAGAGAGACCCTTTGCACCCGATCCGGGTAATACCGGCGCGGGAAGTTTCCGGAAGTTAAGCCATTCTTCCATTCTCCCGCCGGGCGGCGTCCGTCACTGGATGTGCCTTTTGCCCGGCCGGCCTCGCCCGCCGGTTTCGTCCTTGGGTACGTGCGCCTGTTGCCGTACGGAAAGGATACGATGACCGCTCATTCTTCAGTCGATTGCTTCGTTCGCTTAGTTCGTTCTCTCACGCTCCATGCGGCTTTGCGCGCGCTGGCGGAACCGCAATGAACACGCTCGCTCAAGCTCAGCCCGATTTCGCCGTGATCGGCGGCGGCCTGTGCGGCCGGCTGGTCGCGTGGCGCCTGGCCGGCGCCGGACACCGCGTGGCGTTATACGAACGCGGCGATGCAGCCGGCTCGCAGGCCGCGGCCTGGGTGGCCGCCGCGATGCTCGCGCCGCTCGCCGAAGCGGCCAGCGCCGAGGTGCTGATCACGCGTCTTGGCGCGACCTCGCTCGACACCTGGCCGCAAGTGCTGGCCGAATTGCCCGAACCAGTGTTCTTTCAGCGCAACGGCACGCTGGTCGTCTGGCATCACGCCGACCGCACGGAAGCGCCGCTGTTCGAGCGCCGGGTGCGCTCGAACGCGCCGGCGGATCTGCTCGAAGGTGGCTTCGTGACCTTGTCGGGCGCCCAGCTCGGCGCGACCGAGCCCGCGCTCGCCGGCCGCTTCACGCAAGGCTGGCTGCTGCCGCATGAAGGACAACTCGACAATCGTCAGGTGCTCAGCGCATTGGCCGCCGGCCTTGCCGAGCGCGGTGTGGAAACGCACTGGAACACGCCGGTGGACGACCGCGCCATGCCGAGCGCGCGCGTGACGATCGATTGCCGCGGTCTCGGCGCGAAAGCGGTCTTGCCCACCTTGCGCGGCATTCGCGGTGAGGTCGCCCGCGTCCATGCCCCCGGCATTCACCTCACGCGCCCGGTGCGCCTGCTGCATCCGCGCTACCCGCTGTATATCGCGCCGAAGCAGGACGACCTCTACGTGATCGGCGCCACCGAAGTGGAAGGCGAAGACATGTCGCCCGTCAGCGTGCGTTCCGCGCTGGAATTGCTGAGCGCGGCATTCTCAGTGCATCCGGGTTTCGGCGAGGCGCGCATACTCGAATTGAACTCGCAGTGCCGCCCGACCTTGCCGGACCACCGTCCGGCACTCGTGTGGGATGGCGCGCAGACCTTGCGCGTGAACGGCCTGTACCGGCACGGCTACATGATCGTGCCCGAAGTCGCGGACGAAGCCGCACGCTTTGCCGCCGCGCTGCTCGATGGACGCATCCGCGATGCCGACGCCTTTGCCGACTGGCGGCGCGATGCCCGCTGGAGTGAGCTGTTTCAGCTTGCCCGGCTCGACCCACAGGATTGCTCGCAGGAGCCGGCGTGAGCATGGCGGCCGGTGCCGCAGCGAGCGCCGGGCCAGTTGCTTGAGCCATCGATTGAACCGTATCTGAACACCATGGACATTCATATCAATCAGAAGCCGTTGTCGCTCCCCGAGGGGGCGACCGTCGCCGACGCGCTCGCCGCCTTCGGCGCGCGTCCGCCATTTGCGGTTGCGTTGAACGGCGACTTTGTGGCCCGCGCCCAGCACGCGGCTCGTGCGCTGCAGGCGGGCGACAAGCTCGACGTCGTGCAACCGGTCGCCGGCGGCTAAGCAGTGGCCGCCGGCGGCTATGCGGTGATCGCCTGCGGCCAAAGCGGTCTTCGCCTACGGCCAGGCAGCCGCGTATCGCCAGAAACAAGGATTGACACATGACTTCCCCCACTCCCGCCGACGCGCTCACGCTGTACGGCGAAGCCTTCGCAAGCCGGGTGCTGCTCGGCACGTCGCGCTATCCGTCGCTGCAGTCGCTGTCCGACTCGATCGATGCCGCACGGCCCGGCATGATCACGGTCGCGCTGCGCCGGCAGATGAACGAAGGCGGCGCCGAAGCCGGCTTCTTCGACCTGCTCAAGCGCCACGGCGTGCCGTTGCTGCCGAATACGGCCGGCTGCCAGAGCGTCGGCGAAGCGGTGACGACGGCTCATATGGCGCGTGAAGTGTTCGAAACCGATTGGATCAAGCTGGAACTGATCGGCGACGACTACACGCTGCAGCCCGATCCGGTCGGCCTGATCGAAGCCGCCGCGCGGCTGGTGAAGGACGGCTTCAAGGTGCTGCCGTACTGCACCGAGGACCTGGTGATCGGCCGCCGTCTGCTCGACGCCGGCTGCGAGGCGTTGATGCCGTGGGGCGCGCCGATCGGCACCGGCAAGGGCGTCATCAATCCATATGGCTTGCGCGTGTTGCGCGAGCGGCTGCCGGACGTGCCGCTGATCGTCGATGCAGGGCTCGGCGTGCCGTCGCACGCGGCGCAAGTGATGGAGTGGGGTTTCGACGGCGTGCTGCTGAACACGGCGGTGTCGCAGGCGACGCACCCCGACGCGATGGCCCGCGCGTTCGCGCTGGGCGTCGAGGCGGGCCGCCAGGCTTACCTCGCCGGCCCGATGGCCGAACGTGAAACCGCCCATGCGAGCACGCCGGTGGTCGGCATGCCGTTCTGGCATCAGGATGGGAGCGCAACATGAGTCGGAGCACCGCGGGAACCTCCGGTCAGGCTTCCCCGCTCGCAGGCCGCGAGCTGTTCTGGCCGCCGGCTGACGAATTGAGCGAGGCTGCCGAGCGCATCCGCGCACGGCTTGGCGAATGGCCGCCCACTCACGCGCCGTGGCGCATCTGCCTGACGGCGCCGGACGACGCGAACGGCGGCGATCTGATTATCGTCGCCGACGCCCAGCAGCACGGCGAGCAGGTGGCGCGCTGGCAGGTGCAGGGCGCCGGGGTGATCGAAGCCGCCGCGGGCCGGGCGACGCTGCATCTCGGCGGTGAGCGCTACCCGCTGGAAGGGCATCTGGCCGAAGACTGGATTGCCGCGCTGGCTGCCTTCCTCGATTGCGGTTTCGATCCGCACGACGCGCTGGTGCTGGCGCTGGCGTGGCGCGACGGCGACGAAACGGCCTCGGACGACGCCTGGCCGTCGGACCTGGCGCGCTTCCCGCGCGTGCTGGGTTTGCCCGCCGCGCCGCAGCAGCCGTTCGCGTGCTGCCCGGCGCGTCTCGGTCTCTACCCGGTGCTGCCCACGGCGGAGTGGGTGGAGCGGGTGGTGGGCTACGGCGTGAAGACGGTCCAGTTGCGGCGCAAGACGGCCGGGCCCGGCGAACTGGCGCGGGAAATCGCGCGCTGCGTCGCGGTGGGCCGCGCGCACGATGCCCAGGTGTTCATCAACGATCACTGGCAGCTTGCGCTGGAAGCCGGCGCGTACGGCGTCCATCTCGGCCAGGAAGACCTGCACAAGGCGGACCTCCCGCAGCTCGCCGCAGCGGGCGTGCGCCTCGGCCTGTCGACGCACGGCTACTACGAGATCCTGACCGCGCTGCATTTCCGGCCCAGTTACATCGCGCTTGGCGCGGTCTTCCCGACCACCACGAAAGTGATGCCGACCGCGCCGCAGGGACTCACGCGCCTTGCCCGCTACGTGCGCCTGCTTGACGGCGTGGTGCCGCTGGTAGCGATCGGCGGGATCGACCAGCAGGTCCTGCCGCAGGTGCTGGCGACCGGCGTCGGCTGCGCGGCCGTGGTGCGGGCTGTCACCGAGGCGGCCGACCCGGCTGCCGCCATCTCTGCAATGCAACGAGGGTTTACGCCATAATCGCGAAGTCCGCGCTTTCGGGGACAGGGCGCGTCACGGCAGCTTTTGCACGATGGCCCTATAATTCGGCCTTCTGTGTAAAAGGATCGTCAGCTTCGTGTCTTCCTCCCCCGAGACCCTTCTCGAGCTTCGCGACGTCGACTTCGGTTACGGCGACCGGCTCGTCCTGTCGAACCTGAACCTGCGCTTCAAGCGCGGTCAGGTCGTCGCGGTCATGGGCGGCTCGGGGTGCGGCAAGACCACCGTGCTGCGGCTGATCGGCGGCCTCGTGCGTGCCCAGCGCGGGCAGATCCTGTTTCAGGGACAGGACATCGGCGCGCAAACGCGCGACGGCCTGTATGCGTTGCGGCGCAAGATGGGCATGCTGTTCCAGTTCGGCGCGCTGTTTACCGACATGTCGGTGTTCGAAAACGTGGCGTTCACGCTACGCGAGCACACCGATCTTCCCGAAGATCTGATCCGCGACCTGGTGCTGATGAAGCTCAACGCGGTCGGACTGCGCGGCGCCCGCGACCTGTCGCCGGCGGAGATTTCCGGCGGGATGGCGCGGCGCGTGGCGCTGGCCCGGGCCATCGCGCTCGACCCCGAGCTGATGATGTACGACGAGCCGTTCGCCGGCCTCGATCCGATTTCGCTCGGCATCACGGCGAACCTGATCCGCGCGCTGAATCAGGCGCTTGGCGCCACTTCCATTCTGGTGACGCACGACGTGCCGGAATCGTTCGCGATTGCCGACTACGTCTATTTTCTGGCCAACGGCGGGGTTCACGCCGAAGGCACGCCTGCCCAGTTGCGGGCCTCGGCCGACCCGACGGTGCGCCAGTTCATCGACGGCGCGCCGGACGGTCCGTTCAAATTCCACTATCCCAGCAATACGCCGCTTGCGGCAGATTTCGGCATCGGCGGGGGACAGGCATGATCAGTACCATCGGACGTTCGGTGCTCGGCGGGCTCGAGACCGCCGGCTACGCCACGCGGCTCTTCTTCCGTCTGGTGCTCGAATTCTTCCCGCTGCTGCGCCGGCCGCGTCTTGTCACGAAGCAGATCCACTTCGTCGGTAATTATTCGTTGGTGATTATCGCGGTGTCGGGCCTGTTCGTCGGTTTCGTGCTGGGCCTGCAGGGCTACAACACGCTCAACCGCTATGGTTCCGAGCAGGCGCTTGGGCTGCTGGTGGCGCTTTCGCTGGTGCGCGAGCTCGGCCCGGTGGTCACGGCGCTGCTGTTCGCGGGCCGCGCCGGCACCTCGCTCACGGCCGAAATCGGTCTGATGAAAGCTGGTGAGCAATTGACGGCGATGGAAATGATGGCGGTCGATCCGATCAAGATCGTGGTCGCGCCGCGCCTGTGGGCGGGCATTATCTCCATGCCGATTCTGGCTGCGATCTTCAGCGCGGTGGGGATCGGCGGCGGCTATGTGGTCGGTGTGCTGATGATCGGCGTGGATGCCGGCTCGTTCTGGTCGCAGATGCAAGGCGGCGTCGACGTGTGGGCTGACGTCGGCAACGGGGTGGTCAAGAGTATTGTGTTCGGCTTCGCGGTGACGTTCATCGCGCTCTTCCAGGGCTATGAAGCCAAACCGACCCCGGAAGGTGTTTCACGAGCCACGACCAAGACAGTGGTGTACGGTTCGCTGGCTGTGCTTGGCCTCGATTTCCTGCTGACCGCATTGATGTTCAGCTAAAAAAAGCGCGGCATGCTTTCCGCCGCGGGCATGCACTTGCCCGCGCCGCGCGGAAGGTGTGGCCGGCGCGACGGATTCTCTTTGGGATGACGATGAAAAAGACTGCTCTCGACTTCTGGGTCGGCCTGTTTGTGGTGCTGGGTTTCGTAGCGCTGCTGTTCCTGGCGCTGAAAGCCGGCAACATGAGCTCGTTGTCGTTTCAGGCAACCTACCCGGTCAAGCTCAAGTTCGACAATATCGGCGGCCTGAAAGCACGTGCGCCGGTGAAGAGCGCGGGTGTGGCGGTCGGCCGGGTCGACTCGATCAACTTCGACTCCAATTCGTACCAGGCGCTGGTGACGATCGATCTCGACAAGCAATACCAGTTTCCGAAGGACACCTCCGCCAAGATTCTGACCTCGGGCCTGCTCGGTGAGCAGTACATCGGTCTGGAACCGGGCGGTGACACGGAAATGTTGAAAGCAGGCGATACGATCTCGATGACCCAGTCGGCCATCGTGCTCGAGAACCTGATCGGACAATTCCTCTACAGCAAGGCGGCGGACTCGGGCGCATCCAAGCCGGGCGCACCCGCTGCAACCGCGCCGGCAGCACCGGCACCGGCTGCGCCCGCTTCGGGCGCGTCGGGTCAATAAGGAGAACAAGAATGCAGACCATGCGCCTTCGTATCTCGACGCTGGCCTTTGCCGCTGCGCTGACGCTGGCCGGCTGTACGACCGTCCAGACCCCGACAAAGGGCGATCCGCTCGAGGGTCTGAACCGCACCGTCTTCAAATTCAACGACAAGGTCGACCAATACGCGCTGAAGCCGGTCGCCAAGGGTTACGTGTACATCACGCCGCAGCCGGTGCGCGACAGCGTGACGAACTTCTTCTCGAACATCGGCGATGTCTATATTGCAGCCAATAACCTGT
Source organism: Paraburkholderia sp. SSBN10T (assembly GCF_056619545.1). NCBI lineage: Bacteria > Pseudomonadati > Pseudomonadota > Betaproteobacteria > Burkholderiales > Burkholderiaceae > Paraburkholderia > Paraburkholderia sp. SSBN10T. Next base: position 82,852 of record NZ_JBWQQI010000030.1, on the reverse strand, counting down.
TGCAATTGAAGATAACCGACGGCGTCGAAGACATCATGCGGATCGTCATCAACACCACCTTCGGTGTCGGCGGCCTGTTCGACGTGGCGACGCTCGCGAAGCTGCCCAAGCACGACAACGACCTGGGCCTCACGCTCGGTCACTATGGCGTCCCGCCGGGCCCGTATCTGGTGCTGCCGCTGTTCGGGCCGAGCACGGTGCGCGATGGCGTGGGTTCGCTTGGCGAGTACTTCGTCAACCCGTTGTCTTACGTTCATCCGGACGGCGTGAGCTGGGCGCTGTACGGCGTGAACATCATCAATACGCGGGCTAACCTGCTGAGTGCGAGCGACGTGCTGGAAGGCGCGGCGCTCGACAAGTATTCGTTTGTGCGTAACGCGTACCTGCAGCGCCGTAATTACCTGCTGAACCAGGGTAAGGGCGGCAACGCTTCGCTGCCTGACTACGGCGATAACGCCGCGTTGCCGAAATACGACGACGTGGACGGTAGCGCCGCAGCGCCGGCCGCAGGAGCGGCTTCGGCGCCGGGCGCGGCCTCCGCGGCGGCGGCAACGGCACCCGCCGCAGCGCCCACCGGCGCTTCGGCTACGGCAGCAGTTGCGACACCGGCGTCCGGGACGTCAACGTCGCCGCCGCTCGATATGAATGGCGGGCCGGAAAACGACCAGGTGCCCGCCGACCAGATCGTGCCGCCGCGGCTGACTTTCCCATCGTTCAAATTGCACTAAGGGCGGTAGCCGTAACACCTGGAAACGACTCTCGCACTTTGCACGTGGATCGCGGATGAACTCGCGTGCTATTGTCAGCTCCAAGGTGTGCACTGCATTATTCTTTCTGCCAGGCTCAATATGAAAAAATTCTTCCTCATATCTCTCTTCGCCGCGTTGTTTTCGTTTGGTAGCGCCGCATTCGCGCAAACAGTCGATAGCAGCTCGCCCGATGGCCTGATCAAGACGGTGACGCAGCAGGTGGTCGACGCCGTCCGCAACGACAAGTCGATCCAGCAGGGCGATATTTCCCACATCTCCCAGCTCGTCAACGAAAAGATCCTGCCGTACACGGACTTCCGCCGCACCACGCAACTGGCGATGGGCCGCAACTGGCGCACCGCCACGCCCGACCAGCAGAACGCGGTGGTCGAGCAGTTCAAGATGCTGCTGATCCGCACGTATTCGGGTGCGCTGGCGCAGGTCAAAGATCAGCAGATCCAGTACAAGCCGTTCCGCATGAACCCGGACGACACCGACACGGTGGTGCGCTCGGTCGTGATGAACAACGGCTCGCCGGTCGAACTGGACTATCGCCTGTACAAGACGCCGCAAGGCTGGCGCGTCTATGACATCAACGTGCTCGGCGCATGGCTGATCCAGGCGTATCAGCAACAGTTCAACGAGCAGATCCAGCAGCACGGCGTGGACGGCCTGATCCAGTTCCTCACGCAGCGTAATCAGCAACTCGCTGCGGGCAAGCAGTCGTGAACACCGCGGTGAACGTCGAAACCCGTTCCGTCGCCGGCCGCTTCGAAACCGGCGCGACGCTGACCCACGCGAGCGCGAAGGCTGCGCTCGCCGCGGGTCTGCAGCGGATCGCGGCGGGCGCGAGCAGCGTCGATTGCGCGCCGCTCGCGCAGTTCGATTCGTCGGCGCTCGCCGTGCTGATCGCATGGCAACGGGCCGCCAAGGCGCGCGGTGCCGCGCTCGAAATCGTCAATCTGCCGGCTGGTCTCGCCAGCCTCGCGCAAGCCTACGGCGTCGATACCCTTTTGTCCGCGCGACATTGACGCTCCACTGACGCGTCCAGGCGTCACCTCCCAATCCCCTCGGGTCAAGTCGGGGCTCCCGACTTTGCCCTATAATCAAACGTTTTTTGGGGCTCGTTTCGGGCTTTAAGCCGTCCCCAATTCCGTTTCTTCCAGCACTTTGCGCACCTTTCAGGCGCCGTGATCCAAAGCGGCGCACAGTCATGCCAGCCATAGAAATTCGTAACGTCAAGAAGCGCTACAAAGATCTTCAGGCGCTCAAGGGCGTCAGCCTCACAGTGGAAGAAGGCGAGTTTTTCGGCTTGCTCGGTCCGAACGGCGCGGGCAAGACGACGCTGATCAGCATCCTCGCCGGTCTCGCGCGCGCCGATGAAGGCAGCATCGCGGTGCTTGGCCATGACGTGGTCAACGATTTCCGCGGGGCCCGCCGGGCGCTCGGCGTCGTGCCGCAGGAACTCGTGTTCGACCCGTTCTTCACGGTGCGCGAGACCTTGCGCATCCAGTCCGGCTACTACGGCCTGCGCAACAACGACGCGTGGATCGACGAGGTAATGGCCAACCTCGATCTCACCGAAAAAGCCGACGCGAATATGCGCGCTCTGTCGGGCGGGATGAAGCGCCGCGTGCTGGTCGCGCAGGCGCTGGTGCACCGGCCGCCGGTCATCGTGCTCGACGAGCCGACCGCGGGCGTGGACGTCGAACTGCGTCAAACCTTGTGGAAATTCATCTCGCGCCTCAATCGCGAGGGGCACACGATCGTCCTGACCACGCACTATCTTGAAGAGGCTGAATCGCTGTGCGACCGCATCGCTATGTTGCGGCGCGGCGAAGTGGTGGCGCTCGAACGCACCAGCGCGCTGCTGCAGCGCTTTGCCGGCATGCAACTGTTCCTGCGTTTTGCACAGGGCGTGCTGCCGGTCGAATTGCGGCCGCTCGAAGTGGAAGCGGGTGCGGGCAACGGCAATGGCCGCCAGCATCTGCTGCGTCTGTCGAGCTACGACGAGGTCGAACGGATTCTCGCGCAATGCCGCAACGCGGGTTGCACATTCGAAGAAATCGAGGTGCGCAAGGCCGACCTCGAAGACGTGTTCGTTCAGGTGATGAACGGTCCGGAAGTGATCGAGGGGCTTGCATGAGCGGCTACGGTAGTGGATTCGGCACGCTGTTTTATAAGGAAATCCTGCGCTTCTGGAAGGTCTCGTTCCAGACGGTTCTGGCCCCGGTGATTACCGCGCTGTTGTACCTGACGATTTTCGGCCACGCGCTGCGCGGTCACGTGCAGGTCTATCCGGGCGTCGAATACACCAGCTTCCTGATTCCTGGCCTCGTGATGATGAGCGTGCTGCAGAATGCGTTCGCCAACAGCTCGTCGTCGCTGATCCAGTCGAAGATCACCGGCAACCTGGTGTTCGTGCTGCTGCCGCCGCTGTCCCATTACGAGATGTACTTCGCCTATGTGCTGGCTTCGGTGGTGCGCGGGCTGGCGGTGGGCTTCGGGGTATTTATTGTGACGATCTGGTTCGTGCCGGTGAGTTTCAGTGCGCCCCTGATGATCGTCGCGTTCGCGGTGTTCGGCGCCGGGATTCTCGGCACGCTCGGTCTGATCGCCGGAATCTGGGCCGAGAAGTTCGACCAGCTCGCCGCCTTCCAGAATTTTCTGATCATGCCGCTCACGTTCCTCTCGGGCGTGTTCTACTCGACGCACACGCTGCCGCCGGTGTGGCGCGAAGTGTCGCGGCTGAATCCCTTTTTCTACATGATCGACGGCTTTCGCTATGGTTTCTTCGGGGTCTCGGATATCGATCCGCTCGTGAGCCTGGCCATCGTCGCCGGTTTCTTTGTGGTGCTGGCCGTGGTGGCGATGCGCATGCTCGCCTCCGGCTACAAGCTGCGCCACTGACGAGGAGCTTTCTCATGTTGCCGACTCCCGAACAGGTCAAGCAATACATTGCGGTTGGGCTCGCCTGCGAGCATCTCGAAGTCGAGGGCGACGGTCAGCATTTCTTTGCGACCATTGTGTCTCCGAGCTTCGAAGGCAAGCGGCTGATCCAGCGTCATCAACTCGTGTATGCGGCGCTTGGCGATCGCATGCGCGAAGAAATCCACGCGCTCAGCATGAAAACGCTGACGCCCGCCGAATGGCAAAACGCGTAATCTGGAACGTTAGTGCGAATTACACAAGACAGGCGAGATGCCGGTAGCGGCGCCGCCACAGTAAGCAAAACAGCAGCCCCGGCGCCGAGCCGGATCGATCAGGAGACGACAGGTATGGACAAACTTGTCATTGAAGGCGGCCAGCGGCTGGCCGGTGAGATCGTCGTGTCGGGGGCGAAGAACGCCGCCTTGCCGATCCTGTGCGCCGGTTTGCTGAGCGCGGAGCCGGTTCATCTCGAGAACGTGCCGGACCTGCAGGACGTGCGTACCACGCTCAAGCTGCTCAATCAGATGGGCGTGCGCACCGAAGCGGGCGCGGGGCGGGTGTCGCTCGACGCCTCGAAGGTCGACAACCTCGTGGCGCCTTATGAGCTGGTGAAGACCATGCGCGCGTCGATCCTCGTGCTCGGGCCGCTGCTCGCGCGCTTCGGCGAGGCGAAGGTGTCGCTGCCGGGCGGCTGCGCCATTGGCGCGCGGCCGGTCGACCAGCACATCAAGGGTCTCCAGGCGATGGGCGCGGAAATCACCATCGAGCACGGCTTCATTGAAGCTCGCGCGAAGCGCCTGAAGGGCGCGCGCATCGTGACCGACATGATCACCGTCACCGGCACCGAAAACCTGCTGATGGCAGCGGTGTTGGCCGAAGGCGAGACCGTGATCGAGAACGCCGCGCGTGAGCCTGAAGTCGGCGATCTGGCGCACCTGCTGGTGGAGATGGGCGCGCAGATCGAAGGTATCGGCACCGACCGTCTGGTGATCCAGGGCGTCGACAAGCTGCACGGCGCGAAGCACACCGTAATTCCCGACCGCATCGAAGCCGGCACCTTCCTGTGCGCAGTGGCGGCTGCGGGTGGCGACGTCATCTTGCGCCGCGTGCGTCCGCTGATCCTCGAAGCCGTGACGGAAAAGCTGCGCGAAGCCGGCGTGACGATCGAAGAAGGCGACGACTGGATGCGTGTGCGCATGAGCCAGCGTCCGCATGCGGTGAGCGTGCGCACTTCCGAGTACCCGGCTTTCCCGACCGACATGCAGGCGCAGTTCATGGCGCTCAACACGATCGCCAACGGCACCGCGCAAGTCGTCGAAACGATTTTCGAAAACCGCTTCATGCACGTGCAGGAGCTGAACCGCCTCGGCGCCAACATCACGATCGACGGCAATACGGCGCTCGTGAGCGGCGTCGACAAGCTGTCGGGCGCCAAGGTGATGGCGACCGACCTGCGCGCCTCGGCCAGCCTCGTGATCGCGGGCCTGTGCGCCGACGGTGAAACGCTGATCGACCGTATCTATCACCTCGATCGCGGCTATGACCGGATGGAGTCGAAGCTGACGGCCGTCGGTGCGAAGGTGCGCCGCATTGCGGGGAGCCAGGCATGAGCTCGGTAGCGCAAACCTCGTCGTCCCCAGCAGTGAAGGCGCCGCTCACTCTCGCGCTGTCAAAAGGCCGCATCTTCGAAGAGACGTTGCCGCTGCTGGCAGCCGCCGGCGTGCAGGTTGCCGAAGATCCGGAAACCTCGCGCAAGCTGATCCTGCCGACGACCGACGCCAACCTGCGCGTCATCATCGTGCGCGCCACCGACGTGCCGACCTACGTCGAATACGGCGCAGCCGACTTCGGCGTGGCGGGCAAGGACGTGCTGCTTGAACATGGCGGCAGCGGCCTGTACCAGCCGGTGGACCTCGATATCGCGCGTTGCCGGATGTCGGTCGCCGTGGCGGCGGGCTTCGATTACGAGAACGCCGTGCGCCAGGGTGCGCGGCTGCGCGTGGCCACCAAATACGTCGAAACCGCCCGCGAGCATTTCGCCGCGAAGGGCGTGCACGTCGACCTGATCAAGCTGTACGGTTCGATGGAACTCGCGCCGCTGGTGGGTCTCGCCGACGCGATCGTCGATCTGGTCAGCTCGGGCGGCACCTTGCGGGCCAACAATCTTGTCGAGGTGGAGGAGATCATGCAGATCTCGTCGCGCCTCGTCGTGAACCAGGCAGCGCTCAAGCTCAAGCGCGCCGCGCTGCGGCCGTTCCTCGATGCGTTCGAACGCGCCTCGCGGCGCGCCGATGTGGCGGCCTGACAACGCCTGATGCAGCCTGATGTTGCCTGAAGGGGCTTCAGGCGCGCCTTACCGAAACGGATACCAGCATGTCTATCAAGATTCGCAAACTCGACTCCAGCAGCGCCGATTTTCAGAAGGCGCTGCACGCGGTGCTCGCGTTCGAGGCGAGCGAGGACGAAGCGATCGAGCGCTCGGTCGCGCAGATTCTGGCCGACGTGAAGGCGCGCGGCGATGCGGCAGTGCTCGAGTATACCAACCGCTTCGACCGTTTGGCGGCGTCGAGCGTGGCTGCGCTCGAACTGCCGATGGCGGAGCTCGAAGCTGCGCTGGAAGGGCTCGACCCGCGCCGCCGGGCGGCGCTTGAAGCGGCCGCGGGACGGGTACGCGGGTATCACGAGAAGCAGAAGATCGAGTGCGGCAGCCATAGCTGGCAGTACACCGAAGCGGACGGCACCGTGCTGGGCCAGAAGGTCACGCCGTTGGACCGCGCCGGCATTTACGTGCCGGGCGGCAAGGCGGCCTATCCGTCGTCGGTGTTGATGAACGCGATTCCGGCGCGGGTGGCCGGCGTACGCGAAATCGTCATGGTGGTGCCGACGCCGGACGGCGTGAAGAATCCGCTGGTGCTGGCGGCCGCCTTGCTGGGCGGGGTCGACCGCGTGTTCACCATCGGCGGCGCCCAGGCTGTCGGCGCGCTGGCTTACGGCACGGCTACCGTGCCCGCGGTCGACAAGATCTGCGGCCCCGGTAACGCTTACGTGGCGTCGGCCAAGCGCCGCGTGTTCGGCACGGTCGGCATCGACATGATCGCCGGCCCGTCCGAAATCCTCGTGCTGTGCGACGGCACGACCGATCCGCGTTGGGTTGCGATGGACCTGTTCTCGCAGGCCGAGCACGACGAACTCGCGCAATCCATCCTGCTGTGCCCGGACGACGCGTTCATCACCCGCGTGCACGACGCGATCAACGAACTGCTGCCCACCATGCCGCGCCAGGACGTGATCCGCGCGTCGCTGGAAGGGCGCGGTGCGCTGATCAAGGTGCGCGATATGGCCGAGGCCTGCGCGATCGCCAACGACATCGCTCCGGAACACCTGGAAATTTCCGCGCTCGACCCGCATCAATGGGGCAAGCTGATCCGCCATGCGGGCGCGATCTTCCTCGGCCGCTATACCAGCGAAAGTCTTGGCGACTACTGCGCCGGGCCGAATCACGTGCTGCCTACGTCGCGCACCGCACGCTTCTCGTCGCCGCTCGGCGTCTATGATTTCTTCAAGCGCTCGAGCGTGATCGAAGTCAGCGCGGAAGGCGCCCAAACCCTGGGTGAGATCGCTGCGGAACTGGCGTATGGTGAGGGGCTGCCCGCGCATGCCCGCAGTGCCGAATACCGGATGAAGCAAAACGGCTGAGCGCGCCCGCTGTAAAACAGCCAGCGCATTTCCCGCAACCTTGACCAACCGGGGCGGCTCTCGCCGCCTCTGCATGACCTGTCCGCCGCGGGCCGGTCCGCCCATTCATGACGACACCTCAAGACATCATTCGCCGCGACGTGCTCGCGATGACGAGCTATCCGGTTCCCGACGCGACCGGCTTCGTCAAGCTCGACGCCATGGAGAACCCGTTCCCCTTGCCGGCGCCGCTTGCGGCGCAACTCGGCGAGCGCCTCGCCGGCGTTGCGCTGAACCGGTATCCGGCGCCGCGCCCGGAAGCGTTGCTCGAAAAGATCAAGCGCGTGATGAACGTGCCGGCCAATTGCGAGGTGCTGCTCGGCAACGGCTCGGACGAGATCATCAGCATGGTGTCGATGGCCTGTGCCAAGCCTGGCGCCAAGGTGCTCGCGCCGATGCCGGGCTTCGTGATGTATCAGTTGTCGGCCAAGCTGGCGAACCTCGAATTCGTCGGCGTGCCGCTGAAGGCGGACTTCACGCTCGACGTCGAGGCAACGCTCGCCGCGATCGCCGAGCATCAGCCGGCCATCGTCTATCTGGCCTACCCCAACAATCCGACCGGCACGCTCTACGACGACGCCGACATGGAGCGCATCATCGCCGCCGCGGACAAGAGTCTGGTGGTGATCGACGAGGCTTATCAGCCGTTCGCCCAGCAAAGCTGGCTGCCGCGCGCCGACGCGTTCGATAACGTGGTGGTGATGCGCACGGTCTCCAAGCTCGGTCTCGCCGGTATTCGTCTTGGCTATCTGGTCGGGCGCACGGCCTGGCTGACCGAATTCGACAAGGTGCGCCCGCCTTACAACACCAATGTGTTGACGCAAGCCACCGCCGATTTCCTGCTCGATCACCTTGAGGTGCTCGACGCGCAAGCCGCGCAACTGCGCGAGGAGCGCACGAAACTGGCGCATGCCGTGGCGCAGTTGCCGGGCGCCGAAGTGTTCCCGAGCGCGGGCAACTTCCTGCTGGTGCGGGTGCCTGACGCATCCGTTATGTTCGAAACGCTGCTTACTGCACGGGTTTTGATCAAAAACGTGAGTAAAATGCACCCATTGCTGGCGAATTGCGTGCGCCTGACGGTCGGTTCCCCTGAAGAAAACGCGCAATTGCTGGCCGCACTGAAACTCGTGCTGCATTAAATGGCGTGCCGTCGCGCCGCGCACCGCATAGCGGGCGCGGCATTCGGCGTTCCCCCAACTCCCTTTCTTTCATAGTCAGATTCGAGGAATTACCATGCGCCAGGCGGAAGTCGTTCGCGACACTAGCGAAACGCAGATCCGTATCAAGATCAATCTGGACGGCACCGGCAAGCAAAAGCTCGCCACCGGTGTGCCGTTCCTCGACCACATGCTCGACCAGATCGCGCGGCATGGACTGATCGATCTCGACATCGAGGCGCATGGCGATACGCATATCGACGACCACCATACGGTCGAAGACGTCGGCATTACGTTGGGGCAGGCGGTCGCGAAGGCGGTTGGCGACAAGAAGGGCATCCGTCGCTACGGTCATTCTTACGTGCCGCTGGACGAAGCCTTGTCGCGCGTCGTGATCGATTTCTCCGGCCGGCCGGGTCTCGAATTCCACGTGCCGTTCACGCGCGCGCGCATCGGAACGTTTGACGTCGATCTTTCCATCGAATTCTTCCGCGGCTTCGTGAATCACGCCGGCGTGACGCTTCATATCGACAACCTGCGCGGCCTGAACGCCCATCATCAGATGGAGACGGTGTTCAAGGCGTTCGGGCGTGCCTTGCGCATGGCGGTAGAACTGGACGAACGCGCGGCGGGGCAGATTCCGTCGACCAAAGGTAGCTTGTAAGCGCCCCCAAGCCTGGCGCGCAGCGTCAGGCGAAACCTCGGGGCGGCCCGGCATTCTCTTAGAGCTGACTAACCGGACCGGGCGCGCGCCTTGCGTGGCCCCGGCTTGCGATGGATATCCTCAAGTCGTTCATCTCGCTGCTGGCGCTGATCAATCCGGTGGGCGCGATTCCGTTCTTTATGAGCCTGACGGCGCAGCAGTCGGACGGCGAGCGGCGCCGGACGATCCGGATTGCGGCGGTGTCGGTGTTTTTCGTGATTGCGGTGACGACGCTGCTCGGACAGCAGATCATCAGCTTCTTTGGCATTTCGGTCGGCTCGCTGCAGGTGGGCGGCGGCATCATCATGCTGCTGATGGCGATCAATATGCTGAACGCACAGATCGGCAACAGCCGTTCGACGCCGGAAGAGCGCCACGAGGCCGAGCAGAAGGACAACGTCGCGGTGGTGCCGCTTGCGATTCCGCTGCTGACGGGGCCGGGCGCCATCAGCACGGTGATTATCTATGCGGCACACTCGCCTCATTGGTACGACCGGATTAGTCTTATTGTGATTGGCGCCGTGCTGGCGGCGGTGTGCTTTTTTTCGCTGCGGCTCGCCGAACCGATCGCCCGCTGGGTGGGGCAAACGGGTATCAATATCGGCACGCGGCTGATGGGTTTGATGTTGTCGGCGCTGGCGGTGGAATTCATCGTCGACGGTCTGAAGGCGTTACTGCCTAACTTGAAATGAAAACTTCGATTGCGATTGTGGATTACGGAATGGGCAACCTGCGCTCGGTCGCCCAGGCGTTGCGGAAGGCCGCGCCGGAAGCGGACGTGGCGATCGTCGACCAGCCGGAAGCGATCCGTGCAGCCGACCGCGTCGTGCTGCCCGGCCAGGGCGCGATGCCCGACTGCATGCGCTGTCTCGGCGCATCGGGCCTGCAGGAAGCGGTCATCGAGGCCTCGCGCAGCAAGCCGTTGATGGGTGTGTGCGTGGGTGAGCAGATGTTGTTCGACTGGAGCGCCGAAGGCGGCACGCCTGGCCTCGGCCTGCTGCCCGGGAAGGTGCTGCGCTTCGATCTGGAAGGCCAGGTGCAGGACGACGGTTCGCGCTTCAAGGTGCCGCAGATGGGCTGGAACCGCGTCCGGCAGACCGTGCCGCACCCGCTGTGGGACGGCGTCGCGGACGACAGCTTCTTCTACTTCGTGCACAGCTATTACGTGCAGCCGGACAATGCGGCGCATACCTCGGGCGAGACCGTGTACGGCGTGCCGTTTACCTCGGCGGTGGCGCGGGATAACATTTTCGCGACCCAATTCCACCCGGAAAAGAGCGCTGAAGCGGGCTTGCGCGTGTATCGAAACTTCGTGCACTGGAACCCATGAGCGCCTACCGTTCCCTGTTGACCGGAGTTAGCGCTTCAGCGCTTACTCCGGTCCCATGCAAGATAACTGCTGTTCCGTCCACCGTGCGCCGCGCGGCCCCTGCCGGGCCGGCGGGCGGACCTGCGTCCCGATGCCCGATGCACGTGCGCCGGGGTACTGAAAGAGTTGTACTAAACTAGCGAAACGGTACGCGAGCAGGCTTGTTTCGCCGCTTGGCGCCGTCCGACTTTAAACCTTCTTCCCTGACAACACCCGATTGCTATGCTGCTGATTCCCGCCATCGACCTGAAAGATGGTCAGTGTGTACGCCTCAAACAGGGCGACATGGACCAGGCGACGATTTTTTCCGAGGAACCGGCGGCTATGGCCCGACATTGGGTCGACCGCGGCGCCCGGCGCCTGCACCTCGTCGACCTCAATGGAGCGTTTGCCGGCAAGCCGAAGAACGAAGACGCCATCCGCGCGATCATCGACGAAGTCGGTGGTGAGATTCCCGTCCAGTTGGGCGGCGGCATCCGCGACCTGAACACGATCGAGCGCTATCTGGACGACGGCCTGTCGTACGTGATCATCGGCACGGCGGCGGTGAAGAATCCCGGCTTTCTGCAGGACGCCTGCACGGCGTTCGGCGGCCATATCATCGTCGGTCTGGACGCGAAAGACGGCAAAGTCGCCACGGACGGCTGGAGCAAGCTGACCGGCCACGAAGTCGCCGACCTCGCGCGCAAGTTCGAGGACTACGGCTGCGAGTCGATCATCTATACCGACATTGGCCGCGACGGCATGCTGCAGGGCATCAACATCGACGCCACGGTGCGGCTTGCGCGCGCGGTGAAGATTCCGGTGATCGCGAGCGGCGGCCTGTCGAACCTGGCCGACATCGAGGCGCTGTGCGAAGTCGAAATGGAAGGCATCGAAGGCGTGATCTGCGGTCGCGCCATCTATTCGGGCGACCTCGATTTTGCGGCTGCACAGACACTCGCCGACAAGCTGCGCGAGTCGGACGACGCCTGAAGGCAAGCGCGCGCGTCAGGTAACGTGGTGTGGGGTTGCGGCCCTGCGCTGCAAGAGGCGCGGGCCGGGGCTCACACAACCGGGCCGCAGCCGTGCGGCAAGGCCGCTGCGGCCAACCTTGGTCCAGGCCAGCCCGGCACCGCAACGCGCGCCGGCATTGCGCCGCTCGCCTGAGAGCGGCCTCATCAGCGGTATTGGCAAGAATTTGCACGATCATGGCTCTAGCTAAACGCATCATCCCTTGTCTCGACGTCACGGCTGGACGCGTGGTCAAGGGCGTCAACTTCGTCGAACTGCGCGATGCGGGCGACCCCGTCGAAATTGCCCGTCGCTACGACGAGCAAGGCGCCGACGAACTCACTTTCCTCGACATCACCGCCACCTCCGACCAGCGCGACCTGATCCTGCCGATCATCGAAGCGGTCGCCTCGCAGGTGTTCATTCCGTTGACGGTCGGCGGCGGCGTGCGCGCGGTCGAAGACGTGCGGCGCCTGCTCAACGCCGGCGCGGACAAGATCAGCATGAACTCGTCGGCGGTGGCGAACCCGCAACTGGTGCGCGACGCGACCGATAAATACGGCTCGCAGTGCATCGTGGTGGCCATCGACGCCAAGCGCGTCTCGGCCGACGGCGAAACCCCGCGCTGGGAAGTCTTCACGCATGGCGGCCGCAAGGCGACCGGGCTGGAAGCGGTCGAATGGGCGCGCAAGATGGCCGAACTCGGCGCCGGCGAAATCCTGCTGACCAGCATGGACCGCGACGGCACCAAGAGCGGCTTCGATCTGGCGCTCACGCGGGCCGTGTCGGACGCGGTGCCGATTCCGGTGATCGCCTCGGGCGGCGTCGGTTCGTTGCAGCACCTGGCAGACGGCATCAAGGAAGGTCATGCAGACGCCGTGCTGGCCGCGAGCATTTTCCACTACGGCGAACACACGGTCGGCGAGGCCAAGCGTTTCATGGCTGAACAAGGCATTTCGGTGAGGTTGTGACGTGGTGAATCCGACAGGTGTCGACTGGCTCGACAAGGTGAAGTGGGACGCGAACGGCCTCGTGCCGGTGATCGCGCAGGAAGCGTCCAGTAACGACGTGCTGATGTTCGCGTGGATGAACCGCGAGGCGCTCGCCAAGACGGTCGAGACGGGCCGCGCGGTGTATTTCTCGCGTTCGCGTCAGCGCCTGTGGTTCAAGGGCGAGGAGTCTGGCCACGTCCAGCATGTGCATGAAGTGCGGCTCGATTGCGACGAAGACGTCGTGCTGCTGAAGGTCGAACAGGTGTCGGGCATTGCCTGCCACACCGGTCGCCACTCGTGCTTTTTCCAGAAATTCGAAGGGACGGCCGACGACGGCGGCTGGATCGCAGTCGAGCCTGTTCTGAAAGACCCCGAACACATCTACAAATGACGCAAAACTCACAATCGACGAACGACACGCTGCTGCGCCTCGCAGCGATCATCGACAGCCGCAAGGGCGGCGACCCCGACGTCTCGTACGTGTCGCGCCTGTTTCACAAGGGCGACGACGCGGTGCTGAAGAAGATCGGCGAGGAAGCGACCGAAGTCGTGCTGGCCGCCAAGGACGTGCGCCAAGGCGGCGCGCCGACCGCGCTGGTCGGCGAAGTGGCCGACCTGTGGTTTCACTGCCTCGTGATGCTGTCGCATTTCGACCTGAGCCCGGCCGACGTGCTCACCGAACTCGAGCGCCGCGAAGGCACTTCGGGCATCGAAGAAAAAGCGCTGCGCAAGAGCCGCGAGCGCGAGCAGAACGGCGACTGAGCGCGTGGCGCGCAGGCAGGTTCGGGGCGCGCCACAGGGGGCGCCCGGCCTGCCATAATCTGTTGGGCACCCATTCCGTTGCACCCCGTACCATCAGGAAGGAGGACGCAAACATGGAACAGTCGCAAGGCGCCTACCCGCCACCCACGCCGCCGTCTTACCGCAACAACCTCGAATCGGAGCGCGAACGCGGCCTGCGCACGCTCACGCATGTGCTGTATGCGCTTTATGCGGTCTATTGGCTGACGGGCGGCATTTCGGTCCTGATCGCCATCATCATCAATTACGTGAAGCGGCCTGACGTGGCAGGCACACCGTATGAGGTGCACTTTCAGTGGCAGATCCGCACGTTCTGGTGGTGCATGCTCGGCTACCTGATTGGCGGCCTGCTGTTTTTCGTCTTCATCGGAATTCCGATCCTGTGGGCTGTCGGGATCTGGATGTTGTACCGTATCATCAAGGGCTGGCTGTATCTCTACGATAACAAGCCGCTGCTGAATCCGCGGGCGTGGTTCTGACTTCCGGTCCGGCCGCCTCATACGTTTGTGCTTCAGGGAACCCATGAGCCACGATTCAAATTGCCTTTTCTGCAGGATCGCTTCCGGCGAGATTCCGTCGACCAAAGTCCACGAGGACGACGAGTTCGTCGCCTTCCGCGATATCCGTCCGGCGGCCGAGACACATGTGCTCGTGATTCCGCGCAAGCACATCGAAACGCTCTCGAACTGCAGCGAAAGCGATGCACCGCTGCTTGGTAGAATGCTTGTATTGGTGGCGCGTCTGGCGCAGGAGTTGGGCGTGGCCTACAAGGGAGGCGAGACCGGCTTTCGCACGGTCATCAACACCGGGCCGGGAGGTGGGCAGGAGGTGTATCACCTGCATGCCCATATTCTGGCGGGGCCGCGTCCGTGGCAACGGATGGGGTAAGCGCCGGGGCGCCGGGAACGCAGCCGTTCCGGCTGGGTTCCGCGGGCCGGTTGGGCGAGGGCGTTTTGTGCTGCGCTGTAATGACGCCGTCGCGATTCGCCAGACACAATCATGCGCAAAGCCGCGGGCGGAATCTGAAGCCGCGGCAGGCAACGTAAAGATGAGGCGCAAGCGTCTCGATTCGAGCCGTAAGGCGCAGATAGCCGCCGCGTGCAAACGCGATGTCGGGGTTAAGGAGAGTAGTCATGGGTTCGTTTAGTATTTGGCACTGGCTTATCGTTCTGCTGATCGTTGCACTGGTGTTCGGCACGAAGAAGCTGCGCAATATCGGTACCGACCTCGGCGGCGCCGTGAAGGGTTTCAAGGAAGGCATGAAAGAAGCGGAGACCCCGGCCGGCGACACGCAACAGCGCGAGTTGCCGCGCGGCGAGACGGTCGACGTCGACGCAAAAGAAAAAACGCCGCGCTCGGGCGACTACCGCTAAGCCGCGGTCCAACCGCGTACTGACGGGAACCACCATTCATGCTGGACCTCGGTCTAACCAAGATGGCGCTGATCGGCGTGGTCGCACTGGTCGTACTCGGACCGGAGCGGCTGCCGCGCGTCGCCCGCACCGCGGGGGCGCTGTTCGGCCGCGCACAGCGGTATATCAACGACGTGAAGGCCGAAGTCACGCGTGAAATCGAGCTCGACGAGCTGCGCCGCATGAAGACCGAATTCGAGGCCGCCGCGAGCAATGTCGAAAACACGGTCCATGACACGATGCGCAAGCACGAGACCGAGTTGAACGACGCGTGGAATTCGGGCTCGTCCGTGAGCCCAAGCATCGCCGGCGGCTCGCTGGAAGGCGCCGCGGGTAATTCGTCCGTGATGACGTCCTGGCACAGCACGCCCGCCGCAGCGCCCAGGCGCAAGAACTGGCGCGTCAAGCAGACGGCAATGCCCACGTGGTACAAGCGTGCCACTGCCCGCCGTACGCGGGTGCAGTCGGGCGCGGCGCGTGTAGCGCGTCATACGCCGGTGAGCCTGCGCCGGCCGACACGCTTCTTCTGATGACCCTAGCGTTAATCTCCTACCGAGGGCCGGTGTGAGCGACCCCCAGCAAAGCCAAACCGAAGGCACTGAAGAGACCTTCATCTCGCATCTCGTTGAACTGCGCGACCG
Organism: Paraburkholderia sp. SSBN10T; assembly: GCF_056619545.1. NCBI lineage: Bacteria > Pseudomonadati > Pseudomonadota > Betaproteobacteria > Burkholderiales > Burkholderiaceae > Paraburkholderia > Paraburkholderia sp. SSBN10T. Next base: position 67,369 of record NZ_JBWQQI010000030.1, on the reverse strand, counting down.
CATCATCCGCGCCGGCATTGCCGTCATCGTGGTGTTCATCGGGCTCGTCTACTGGGCGCCGGACATCTTCAAGCTGCTCGCGCGGCCCTTGATGATGAACCTGCCGAAGGACGGCAAGCTGATCGTCACCGACGTCACCGGCTCGTTCTTCGTACCGATGAAAGTGACCATGATGGTCGCGTTCGTGATTGCGCTGCCTGTCGTGCTGTACCAGATCTGGGCGTTTGTCGCGCCGGGGCTTTACCAGCATGAGAAGAAGCTGGTTGTGCCGCTGGTGGGCAGCAGCTACATCCTGTTTCTGTGCGGCATGGCGTTTGCCTACTTCGTGGTGTTCCCGACCATCTTTCGCGTGATGGCGCACTACAACGCGCCGCTCGGCGCGGCGATGAACACGGATATCGACAATTACCTGAGTTTCGTCCTGACCATGTTCATCGCGTTCGGGGTGACCTTCGAGGTGCCGATCGTCGTGGTGCTGCTGGTCCGCATGGGCCTTCTGACAGTCAAGAAGCTGCGTCAGATCCGCCCGTATGTGATCGTCGGGGCGTTCATCGTCTCCGCGGTCGTGACGCCGCCTGACGTGTTTTCGCAGCTGATTCTGGCTGTGCCGCTGATCGTGCTGTACGAGGCGGGCATCATCGCGGCGCGGCTGATTGTCGGCAAGCAGGTGGAAGTGGCCGACGAAGAGAAACCCGCTGCGAGCTGAGCATCTCTCGAGGAGCGCTTTTCGCAAGGCGGTAGCGGTTGCAGATGCAAAAAAGGGCAGTCCATTCGTGGACTGCCCTTTTTAGTTCTACGTCCTGGCTTCTGGGTAGGCGCCGGGCTTAACCGCCGTCGTCGTTCTGATCGTCGCTGTCGTCGGTGGACTGCTTGGGCGGCGGAGGCCGTTTGCCGATCATCACTTCCAAGTCTATCTCGTGATTCTTGCGCACCAGATGGATCTTTGCGTTGGTGCCCGGCTTGATCTGTGCGATCAGGTTCAAGAGGCGAGTCGTGTCCGTGATGTCCTGGCCGTCCACACTGACGAGAATGTCACCCGGCTTGATGCCGGCGCGGTCGGCCGGCCCGTTCTTCAGTACTCCGGCCACGATCGCCCCGGACTTCTGGTCGAGCCCGAACGATTCGGCGATCTCAGGCGTCACGTCCTGCGGTTCCACACCGATCCAGCCCCGCGTGACCGAGCCGGTCGTAATGATGCTCTCCAGCACGCTGCGCGCCGTTGACACCGGAATCGCAAAACCGATCCCAAGCGAGCCGCCCGAGCGCGAGTAAATCGCCGTATTGATGCCCAGCAGATTGCCGTTGACGTCGACCAGCGCGCCGCCCGAGTTGCCGGGATTGATCGCCGCGTCGGTCTGGATGAAGTTTTCGAAGGTGTTGATGCCGAGGTGATTGCGGCCGAGCGCGCTGACAATCCCCATGGTCACCGTCTGGCCCACGCCGAACGGGTTGCCGATCGCCAGCACGACGTCGCCCACCCGCGTCTGCTCCATGCGGCCGAGCGTGATGGTGGGCAGGTTGGTCAGGTTGACCTTGAGCACCGCCAGATCGGTCTCCGGATCGACGCCGATCACCTTGGCGGTGGTGGTGCGGCCGTCGGCGAGCGCGATTTCGATCTGATCCGCACCGTCGACAACGTGCTGGTTCGTTAGAATGTAACCTTCCGAACTCACTATGACACCCGAGCCAAGATTGGCCGCGGGCTGTTCCTGTTGTCTGCGGTTGTTGTTCTTGTCGCCGAAGAAGTAACGAAACAGCGGGTCTTTCGCCCGAGGGTCGGGCGGCAAAGATCCGTCCTTGCTCGAGAACACATTGACGACCGCGGGGGATGCCTTCTGCGCGGCGTCGGCATAGGAAGCCTGCGCGGGACCGCTACCGATGCCAGGCGCTACCTCCCGCAGTGCGACGATCGGCTCGGAGAGCTGCTTGCCGAATTGCCCTTGTCGCTGCAGCCATTGCGGTTTTAGGGTCGCAATGATGAACATCAGCGCCAGAAGCACGGTCACCGCTTGGGCAAAGAACAGCCAAAAGCGTCTAAGCATCTGAAGACTAGAGGTTTATATGGATCGGATCGAACTTGAATTGTACTTGAACAACGTCCTTGAAACCGCACGCTTCAAGGACTACTGCCCCAATGGCTTGCAGGTGGAGGGGCGCCGCCGGGTCCACAAGATCGCGACGGGTGTAACTGCTTCATTAGCGTTCCTGGAAGCCGCGCTCGACTGGGGCGCCGACGCCGTGCTGGTTCATCATGGCTACTTCTGGCGCAACGAAGCGCCGCAAATCACCGGCCGCAAATACGGCCGCCTGAAGCTACTGCTGGCCAACGACCTGAACCTGTTCGCCTACCACCTGCCGCTCGACGACCATCCCGAGTTCGGCAACAACGCCCAGTTGGGCGAGAAAATGGGCTGGATCGGTGACGTGCGTTTTGGCGAGAACAATCTGGGCTGGATGACCACCCTGCCCATGCCGATCACGCTCGAGCACTTCACGGCACAGGTCGAGCATACGCTCGGCCGCACGCCGCTCGTGTTCGGCGACCCGGAACTCGAACTGCGCCGCGTGGCGTGGTGCACGGGCGCGGCGCAAGGCTATTTCGACGCGGCGATCGAAGCCGGCGCGGACGTCTACCTAACCGGTGAAGTGTCCGAATCCACCATGCATACGTCGCAGGAAAGCGGCGTGGCGTTTTTGGCCGCCGGCCACCACGCCACCGAGCGTTTCGGCGTGCAGGCACTCGGTGCGCATCTGGCGGAATCATTCGATCTCGAGCATCTCTTTATTGATATCCACAATCCTGTCTGATTAGTGAACTAAAAGGCACGAAATACACAGGGCTCACTTAAAACGGGATACGAAAAAGTTTCTTATTGGTGGGGGAAAACCCTTGGATATCAAGGACTTCGCATGGTTTTTGGCATCCGGGCCTTGTAAATGGCGACTCCATTCGAGCAAACTAGCGTCGGTAGAAGCGACGTGAAGGAAAAATCCAACTCAGAAGTGGGGCGTGTGATGCGAGACAAAGAAGATGAGCTCGTCGACGGCAGCCGACGTACGTGGCTGATTACGACGACCGTAGCAGGTGGCATAGGAGGCGTTGCCACTGTCGTACCCTTTGTTAGTTCGTTTGCACCATCTGAAAAGGCCAAGGCAGCCGGCGCGCCGGTCGAGGCCGATATCAGCAATCTGAAGCCCGGCGACATGATGACCGTCGCCTGGCGCGGCAAGCCGGTCTGGATCCTCAACCGCACCGACCGGATGCTGGCCGACATCCAGAAAGCCGATAACGAAGTAGCCGATCCCCATACCGAACATCCCTTCTCGATGCCGTTGCCGGAGTACTGCAACAACGAATTCCGCTCGCGGCCCGATCACAAGAATCTGCTGGTTGCCGTTGCCGTGTGCACCCATCTGGGCTGCACACCGACGCCGCGTTTCCAGGAGGGCGCCCAGCCGAATCTGCCGGACGACTGGCCTGGCGGCTTCCTGTGCCCCTGCCACGGTTCCACCTATGATCTGGCCGGTCGCGTCTTCAAGAACAAACCGGCTCCGCAGAACCTGGATATCCCTCGCTACATGTTCACGTCGGCTACCCAGCTCGTGATCGGCAAGGACGAGAAAGGAGAAGCGTAAATGGCGATCGAACACGAAGTGGAGACAACCGGGCTGGCCGGCTGGATCGACCGCCGTTTCCCGATGACGGCGACGTGGAAAAAGCACGTCTCCGAGTATTACGCGCCAAAGAACTTCAACTTCTGGTATTTCTTCGGCTCGCTGGCGCTGCTGGTGCTGGTCAATCAGATCGTCACCGGCATCTTCCTCACCATGAACTACAAGCCCGATTCGACGCTCGCGTTCGCCTCGGTCGAGTACATCATGCGCGAGGTGCCGTGGGGCTGGCTGATCCGCTATATGCATTCGACGGGCGCGTCGATGTTCTTCGTGGTCGTCTACCTGCATATGTTCCGCGGTCTGCTGTACGGCTCGTACCGCAAGCCGCGCGAGCTGGTGTGGGTCTTCGGCTGCGCGATCTTCCTGTGCCTGATGGCCGAGGCATTCTTCGGCTACCTGCTGCCGTGGGGCCAGATGTCGTTCTGGGGAGCACAGGTGATCGTCAACCTGTTCTCGGCGATTCCCTTCATCGGGCCGGACCTGTCGCTGTGGATTCGCGGCGACTATGTGGTCTCGGACGTCACGCTGAACCGCTTCTTCGCGTTTCACGTGATTGCGATTCCGCTGGTGCTGATCGGGCTGGTGGTGGCGCACATTGTGGCGCTGCATGAAGTGGGCTCGAACAATCCGGACGGCATCGAGATCAAGGCGAAGAAGGATGCGAACGGCATTCCGCTCGACGGCATCCCGTTCCACCCGTACTACTCGGTGCATGACTTCATGGGTGTGAGCGTGTTCCTGCTGATCTTCGCGGCGATCATCTTCTTCGCGCCGGAGATGGGCGGCTACTTCCTGGAGTCGAACAATTTCATTCCAGCCAATCCGTTGCAGACGCCGCCGGAAATCGCACCGGTGTGGTACTTCACGGCGTTCTATGCGATGCTGCGCGCCACCACCGATCCGTTCAAGATCGTCCTGATGATCGTGATCGCGCTGCTCGGGCTATTCGCGCTGGTGCGCGCCCGCGGCAAGTGGAAGGTGGGGCTGCCGGTGCTGGCCGTGCTGGTGATTCTGGCGATGTTCTTCACCGAATCCAAGTTCTGGGGTGTGGTGGTGATGGGCAGCGCGGTGGTCTCGCTGTTCTTCCTGCCGTGGCTGGACCGCTCGCCGGTGAAGTCGATTCGCTACCGGCCGTTCTTCCACAAGGTGTTTTACGGGATCTTCGTGCTGGCATTCCTGACGCTGGCGTTCCTCGGAACCAAGCCGCCGTCGCCCGCCGCGACCTTGATCGCGCAGATCTGCGCGCTGGTCTATTTCGCGTTTTTCCTTGGCATGCCGTTCTGGACGCCGCTTGGCAAGTTCAAGCAGCCACCCGAACGGGTGCGGTTCAAGCCTCACTAATCGCAGGCCAAGGAGACACGAAGATGAGAAAAATGCTTTCGAGGCTCGCGGTGATAGGGGCCGCATCGCTCACGCTTGCGCTGGCGTTGCTGGCCGCGCCGGCTTACGCGGACGAGAATTTCCCGCTCGACCGCGCGCCCGATAACGCAGAGAATTTCGCTTCTTTGCAGCACGGCGCCAAATTGTTTGTAAACTACTGCCTGAATTGCCACAGCGCGAACCTGATGCGCTACAGCGCATTGACCAGTTTGGGCATTTCACCGCAGGAAATTCAGACTAACCTGCTTTTTACGACCGATAAAATCGGTAACACGATGTCGGTAGCAATGAAGCCCGACGACGCGAAAGCGTGGTTCGGCACCGCGCCGCCGGATCTGTCGGTGGAAGCACGGGCGCGCGGCCGCGACTGGCTGTACACGTATCTGCGCAGTTTCTATCGCGACGATGCGCGGCCAACCGGCTGGAACAATCTGGTGTATGAAAACGTGAGCATGCCCAACGTGTTGTGGCAGCTTCAGGGGCAACGTACGGCGAAGTTCGACGATGTAGTCGACGAAAGGAGCGGGGAAACAGTCCATAAATTCGTCGGCTACCAGCAGATCGCGCCGGGGGCGTTGTCGCCGGTGGATTATGATTCGGATGTGGCCGACCTCGTGTCGTACCTGTCCTGGATGTCCGAACCGACTCAGCAAACCCGTCACCGGCTTGGTGTGTGGGTGCTGCTGTTCCTCGGCATCCTGAGTTTTCTCGCCTGGCGATTGAACGCTGCGTACTGGAAAGATATCAAATAATCACGCCATAACTGGCGTGGGGCCGGCGCAAGGAAAGACCTGCTGGACGGTTTTTCCGCGTGCTGGCCCTTCAGCTTTTTGAGGAAACGTAAACATGATGGTTCTGTATTCCGGCACAACTTGCCCGTTCTCCCAGCGTTGCCGGCTGGTGCTGTTCGAAAAGGGCATGGACTTCGAGATCCGCGACGTCGACCTGTTCAACAAACCGGAAGACATCGCTGTGATGAATCCGTATGGTCAGGTGCCGATTCTCGTCGAACGGGATCTGATTCTGTACGAATCGAACATCATCAACGAGTACATCGACGAACGCTTCCCGCATCCGCAACTGATGCCGGCCGATCCGGTGCAACGCGCCCGCGCGCGTCTGTTCCTGCTCAACTTCGAGAAGGAACTGTTCGTGCACGTCGGCACGCTCGAAAACGAGAAGGGCAAGGCCGCCGAGAAGAATCACGAGAAAGCACGCCTCGCGATCCGCGATCGCCTGACGCAGCTCGCGCCGATTTTCCTGAAGAACAAGTACATGCTCGGCGAAGAGTTCTCGATGCTCGACGTGGCGATCGCGCCGTTGCTGTGGCGTCTGGATCATTACGGCATCGAGCTGTCGAAGAACGCCGCGCCGCTGATGAAGTATGCCGAGCGGATTTTCAGCCGCCCGGCCTATATCGAAGCGCTGACGCCGTCGGAAAAGGTGATGCGTCGTTGAGTTTGGCTTGAGGGCGCGGGCGCCGCGCGCTGCTTGTGAGTGTTTGCGCGCCGGCGCGCGGCGCCTTGCCCTCAAGGAAACGCCGGGCCGCCCCAAGTTTCCCGCCCCGAAGGAAATCCCCGAGGGGGATTGACCCCCTCGGGGGGCCTGACGCGTAAGCGGCAGGTCTGGGGGCGCTCAGTAAGAGGACTGTTGATGCAAGAGATTTCCACGAAGCCTTACCTGCTGCGCGCGCTCTACGAGTGGTGCACGGATAACGGCTATACGCCGCACATCGCGGTACGGGTCGACAATCAGACGCGGGTGCCTCGCCAGTTCGTGCGGGACAACGAAATCGTGTTGAACATCAGTTTCGAGGCAACCAGCCAGTTACAGATGGGCAACGAGTGGGTCGAGTTCAGCGCGCGGTTTTCGGGCAAGTCGCACAAGATCGAAGTGCCGGTCGCCAATGTGCTGGCCATCTACGCGCGTGAGAACGGCCAAGGGATGGCGTTCCCGGTCGATTCGGCAGGCGGCGAAGCGACGGATTCCGGGGCGGACGACGAGGCCGCGGATGAAGCGGCCGCGCCGGTGAAGGCGGGCGGCGCTGGGCCGAGGGCGGTTGAGGCTGAGCCGGTTGCCGCGGCGAAGGCTGACGATGCCGACGAGACGCCTCCTCCCGATGACGATGGGTCGAAGGGCGGCGGTCGGGGGCATTTGAAGGTCGTCAAATGACTTGAGACGGCAAGCTAACGCCAGTGGGATGAGCGGGTTACGTGAGGTTTGCGTAACCCGTTTTTATTTCTGCGCGTCGAAGTGCTTTGGCTGCTTTGACTTTTAGTCCAACGCAAAAACAAAACGGGCTACGCAAACATCACGTAGCCCGTCGAATTTCTGGTGCCCCCTGTCTGATTCGAACAGACCACCTCATGATTACAAGTCAAGTGCTCTACCAAATGAGCTAAGGGGGCGAAAGCAGCGCGCTATTATAAACCAAGAAGAACCAGACAGCTACCCGGCCGGCCGCATCTCGGCAGCCTCATCAGTTACCATGTACGTCTATTCGATATCCCTGTCATATCGAATCCCCACCTCGCTCAATGACCCAACACCCTAAGCAACACCCCACCCAGGCACCGACCATTACCTGGCCCGAGGCCGACGGCCCGCGCACCGCGCGCTGGCGTTCCGAAGCGGCGGTGCCGCCGCCCAAGCGCGTCGTGGTGGCTGATGACCGCACCACGGCCGATACCGCCTATCGCCTCGCCTGCGAAGGCACGGCGCTCCTGTGGCAAGGCGACTTCCAGAACGCCCGTCAGCTTTTGCAGGCGGTGACGCGCCGCGTCGAGCGCAAGCCGCGCAAGCAGGCCGAGACGCTGATCGACGCCTTCAATTTCCATCGCCAGGCGCAGTCGCAACGCGCGCGCACGCTGGGCATGATCCTGATCCCGCTCGACGCCGCCTACGCGATTCCGTTGCGCCGCGCGCCGGAAGTGGCGCAGGCTTGCGCGGAGACCTATGGTCCGCCGTCCGGCGAGGCGTCGGTGGTGTCGTTGCGCGAACTGCTTGGTCTGATCGGCGCTCACGAGTGGCGCAAGAAGGGCGTGGAGATTCCCGTGCTCGGCGAGCGCATTCACCCGCACTACGGCGTGTTCTCGCCGGTACGAGGCGAATACGTCGACCTGGTGGCGAGCACGCCGCTGCCGTCGCTGAACAAGGCATTCGATATCGGCACCGGCACTGGTGTGCTTGCCGCATTGCTGGCCAAACGCGGTGTAAAGAAAGTCGTCGCGACCGACCAGGACCCGCGTGCGCTGGCTTGTGCGCGCGAGAATCTCGCGCGCCTCGGCTTCGCGCAGCAGGTCGACGTCGTCGAGGCCGACCTGTTCCCGGAAGGCCGCGCACCGCTCGTGGTCTGCAACCCGCCTTGGGTGCCGGCACGGCCGGCCTCGCCGATCGAATACGCTATCTACGACAACGACAGCCGCATGCTGCTCGGTTTCCTGAACGGGCTGGCGGACCATCTGTCGCCAGGCGGCGAAGGCTGGCTGATTCTGTCGGATTTCGCTGAGCATCTGGGTTTGCGCACCCGTCAGTTTTTGCTCGACGCGATCGAAAAGGCCGGGCTTACGGTGGTAGGGCGCGAAGATATTCGTCCGCGCCATCCGAAGTCTTCGGATGAAACCGATCCGCTGCATGCCGCGCGCGTCGCTGAGGTGACGTCGTTGTGGCGCCTGAAGGCGCGCTAGGAACCCAGGCGTCTACCGGCGAACGGCGCTCAGCGTCCGGCTTCAGCCAGCCAGGCCAGCGCCCCGCGCCCCGCGACCAGCCCGCTCGCGAAGCACGCGGTCAGCAGGTACCCTCCGGTCGGCGCTTCCCAATCGAGCATTTCGCCGGCGCAGAACGCGCCCGGCAGATGCCCGATCATCAAGCGCGAATCGAGCGCTTCAAAGGGAACGCCGCCTGCGCTGCTGATGGCTTCTTCAATTGGCCGCGCACGCACGAGTTTCAAAGGCAGCGCCTTGATCGTTTGAGCGAGCAGCGTCGCATCGGCAAACGCTTCCTTTGAAAGCGCTTCATGCAGCAGCCCGAGCTTGACCCCGCCAAGGCCGATGCGGCTTTGCAGATGGCTCGACATCGAGCGTGAGCCGCGTGGCCGGGTGACTTCGTCCAGCAGGCGTTGCTCGCTGAGTCCGGGGGCGAGATCGAGCGCGATCGTGGCTTCGCCGTCCGCCAGGATCCGCTCGCGGATCGGCGCAGACAGCGCGTACACCAGGCTTCCCTCGACACCCGATTCGGTTACGACGAACTCACCTTGCCGATGCTGGACGTTGCCGTCGGTGCCGGTCAAGGTGATCGCCACAGGCTTCACCGGCGCGCCGGCGAAGCGCTCGCGGAAGTACCCGCTCCAGTTCGCGTCGAAGCCGCAGTTCGCTGCGCGCAGCGGCGCAACCGGCACGTCGCGCGCGCTCATCAACGGCACCCATGCCGCGTCTGAGCCGAGGCGTGGCCAGCTTCCGCCACCCAATGCGAATACCACGGCGTCGGCGTGTACCTGCTGCTCGCCGGCGGGCGTCATGAAACGCAGTGTCTGCTGCGCGGTGTCTCGCGTGGCGCCTTCGTGCCCTTCGTTGGCCGCTTTCGTGAACTCCACGCTCTCCCAGCCCACCCATTTGTGCCGCATGTGAAACCGCACGCCGGCTTCCTTCAGACGATGCAGCCAGGCGCGCAGCATCGGCGCCGCTTTCATGTCGGTGGGGAACACGCGGCCTGAACTGCCCACAAAAGTCTCGACGCCCAGACCTTGAAGCCATGCCCGCAACGCATCCGGCCCGAACGTATCGAGCAGTGGCGCAATCTGTTCACGCCGCGCGCCGTAGCGTCCGAGGAACGGTTCGAGCGGTTCCGAATGCGTGATGTTCATGCCGCCTTTGCCGGCCATCAGGAACTTGCGTCCCACCGACGGCATGGCGTCGTACACGTCGACGCGCACGCCGTGCCGGGCGGCCAGCGCCTCGGCGGCCATCAGGCCAGCGGGGCCGCCGCCGATGACGGCGACGCAAGCGGAATCGGACAAGGTGGACATGCGGTGCATTCGGATCGGTGAGGGCGTGAGGAGGAGAAAAGCCGCTTGCGCGGCCAGCTTGCCACGGCCGGCGGCGCAAAGCGCGCTATTTTCACACCCAGCGCTGGATGGGGCAAACGCGAGGCCGCTCCGGCGCACCCGGACAGCGGCCGCGAAAAGCGCTGATGTGCTAAACCGTCGCGCGTGCCGTCTCCGGCTCATGGTGTCCACCCGGGCTGGTCGGCAGCGGCTCGATCCGGCCGACGATCACGAGATAACTGAACGCGCCCAGAAAGCAGAATCCACCGGCGACGATCAGCGGAATGGTGAACGAACCCTTGGTCAAGGCGACCATCACGCCGGTAAACGTGGTGATGACAATGCCGGCCAGATTCGAGGCGAAATTCTGAATGCCGCTGATCGACGCGACATGATCCTGGGTAGGGGCGACGTCAGCGGGGAGCGACCAGATGCTGGCAGCCGCGAACGCGAGGCTGCCGTAGGCGACGCCGAAGCAAGCCAGCATCAGGTACACGTTCGAGGTGAAGGCCGACAGCGTGATCACCGACGACATCAGCATTCCGCCCACCATGCAGGTCTTGCGCGACGCGGTGAGGCTCCAGCCGCGCCGGTAGAGCGCGTCGGAGACGAAGCCCCCCAGCCAGCCGCCGGGGATCGAAATCAACGCTGGAATCATCCCGAGCGTGCCGAGCGATTTCAGCGAGAAGCCGCGCGTCTGCACGAGATAGCTTGGAAACCACGTGATGAAGAAATAAATCACGAAGTTCAGGCAGAAGAAGCCCAGCATCATGCCCCACAACGTGCGGTGGCGGAACAGCGAGGCCCAGCTTGCGCGTTGCCCGCCGGTGCGCGCTTCGCGTTGCGGCACGACATCGGTGGCGCCGGTCATGTCGCCGTGGGCGGGGCTGCGATAGATCGCCAGCCAGCCGGCAATCCACACCGCGCCGAGGAGGCCGGTGGCGACGAACGACGCTTTCCATCCGGCGCTGCTGATAATCAGCGCGACAAGCGGAATCGACAGCGCCGAGCCGACCCGTGAGCCGCTATCGAAGATGCTGGTGGCGATCGCCCGCTGCGCCGGCTTGAACCACTGCGCGACCAGTTTCGCGCAGGACGGATAGGCGCCCGCCTCGCCGATGCCGAGCATCAGGCGGCAGCCGAACATCGCGGCGACGCTGCCCGCCACCGCGGTGGCCGCCGTGAACAGCGACCACCAGCCGACCGCCAGCGGCAAGGCGATACGCGCGCCCACCCGGTCGATAAACCAGCCGAACGGCATCTGCATGAACGCATAGGTCCAGAAAAAGCCGCTCAGGATGAGACCCATCTGCGCCGGCCCGATGCCGAGCGCTTTTTCGATCTGCGGTGCGGCGACCGCGAGATTCGCCCGGTCGACGTAATTCACCGCAATAGCCAGAAAGCATAGAAAGATCACGACCCAACGCATTTTCCTCATGACAACGTCTCCTCCGGGGGCGGCATCCGTCGTGTGGATCGTGCGGTCCGCTGCGATGCCGGCTGGCGGTGCATCTGTCCTGTGCGTCCCACTCTGCCGGTGGGACTGCATTGCGTGCTTACTGATATCGGCCTGACCAGTTGCCGATAATAGAAGTGCTTTGCGCATCCGGTCAAATGCGCGTTCGATGATCGAAGGGGCGATCGCCGCGAGCGTCGCACCCACGGCGAAGCCGAAGGCGCTCAAGGCGCTCAAGGCGTTAAGGATGCTGTACGGGCGGATGGCGCAGGACGTGGCGAACCGCCGCGCACCGATTGCCGCGGACCGCGAGTTTCACCTGGGGGTGGTGCAGATGTCGGGCAACGACGTGCTGGTGCGCATGGTGGCCGATCTGTTCGACGAGCATCGCGCGATTCTCGAAGCGCTCGAGGCACGCGACCAGGTGCAGGCGCATGCTGCGATGCAGCGTCATCTGAAGCAGTCCTATGAGCGCCTGATGATCCAGTTAAAGCCTTGAGCACAGGCGCGCGCTGGCAGGCGAGCGGGCGAGGCGCAAGCGCCGCGGCCGCGCGTCGCTTTCCGGGCGTCAGCCCGGATATTCCTCATCGACCTTGAGCCCGGCGAGCTTGAAAATCACGCGCAGCGTTTGCGGCTTGATATCGCGCCGCGAGGCGAGCGTGGTCATCACGAAGTCGAGTACCTTGGCGTACTTGAGCATCGTGAGACAAGTCTCGAGGTCGACGCTGCCGTCGCGCATCAACTCGGCGAGGCGCAGCATCTCGACGGAGATATCGCGCGCCATTTCCAGTTCGAGCTGCTGCTTCTCGGTCCACGCGGGCGTGGCCATCAACTTGGTCAACAGTTCCTGAAACTTCTGTTCGGCGTTGCCGTTGGGTATCGTATCCATTGCCGCCTCATGTTCTTCTGAGCGCGCTTCCAGTTAAGATCGCGGCGCACTGCAGGTTACGTAACGTTCAGACCCGTGTTCCGGTCCGACCTCCCCACACGCTTGCGGTTCGCCTGATCGATCCGGCACCGGCAGTGTGTCTTTGTTCTCCATGCAGCCCGCCACGGGGCTAGGGCTGCATGCCTGGCCTGCTGCGCGTTCTCGCTCCGTCTTGCTTCGCTTCGTGCACTAATTTCAGAGCAGGAAGCGTTCCAGGAAAACGCGATGCGCGCGTCGTCGGCGGCGATGAATCGGCTGCTGTGCCGCGCTTTGGGTAAACTGGCAGTAACTTTTCTCTTTTTCCGTCGCCTGTCGCACGTTCGCCGTGCAATCGATGGCGCTCCGTACGATGTCCAGCAAAACTCACGAAATTCGCCCCAACCAATCTGTCGAACTGCTGAAGGAACTCCATATCCTCACGCGCGACGGCAAGATGAATCAGGACAGCCGCCGTAAGCTGAAGCAGGTCTATCACCTGTTCCAGTTCATCGAGCCGCTGCTGAAAGATCTGAAAGAAAGCCAGGGCGATTTGACCCTTGTCGACCACGGCGCCGGCAAGTCTTATCTTGGTTTTATCCTGTATGACCTGTTTTTCAAGGAGCAGCAGGATAAATCGCACATCTACGGCATCGAGACGCGCGAAGAGCTCGTGACGAGCTCGGAGGCGCTGGCGGTGCGGCTGGGCTTCAAGGGGATGTCGTTTCTGAATCTGTCGGTGGCGGAGTCGATTTCGTCAGACCGTTTGCCGGAGAAGATCGATATCGTCACCGCGCTGCACGCGTGCAATACCGCGACTGACGACGCCATTCGCTTCGCCCTGCAAAAGCATGCGAAGTACATCGTGGTGGTGCCGTGCTGTCAGGCCGAAGTGGCCGGAGTGCTGCGCCAGAACAAGAGCAAGTCGCTTGGCAATGCGTTGACGGAGATCTGGCGCCATCCGTTGCATACGCGGGAATTCGGCAGCCAGATCACCAATGTGCTGCGCTGTCTGCAACTCGAGGCGCACGGCTATCAGGTGAGCGTGACCGAACTGGTGGGCTGGGAGCATTCGATGAAGAACGAACTCATCATTGCCCAATACAAGGATCTGCCGCGCCGCCGCCCGGCGGAACGGCTCAATGAGGTGATGGAGACGCTCGGGATTGCAGAATTGCGTGAGCGCTTCTTTGTGGAGGCTTGAAGCGGCGCAGCCGCGTTGGCACAAACCGGCGGGGCTTGGCCGGGATTATTACTCGCTGGCCGGCTCGCTCATCCACTTCTGCCACCCGGCCAGGCCGAGGCGGCGCAGCGTTTCCTGATTGCGCTCGTAGATATCGGCGGCATCCGGAAACGCCTCCACCGCGCGTTCGATGCTGGCTTCGCGCAGCAGATGGAGGATCGGATACGGGGCGCGATTCGTATAGTTTTCGATGTCGTCCGCCTCGCTGCCTTCGAACTGGTAGCGCGGATGAAAGCTTGCGATCTGTAATTCGCCTTCAAGACGCAATTGCGCGAGCATGCGGTCCGCGAAGAACAGACAGTCGTTGTATTCGAGGAAGTCTGCGAGCGCGTGCGGCAGGATCAACAGCGTCGTGTCGATCTCGGCGGGGTCGGCCTGTTCGAGCGTTTTCAATTCCGCTTCGAGATCCGCCAGGACGCCTTCCATATCCGTCGCCTCACTGATCGCGTAGCGGATCTGCCCCTTCACGTGCACGGCCTTGGCGAACGGGCACAGGTTCAGGCCGATGACCGCGCGGGTCAGCCAGTGGTGGGTCGACGCAAGGATGGCGGCGTGGGAATCGGTGGACGGCGGCATGGCGGGGCAGCGGGCTTAAAGCGACATTTTACGGGTGCGGGCGCAACCCGGGGTTGACGTTCGGCTCGAGGTTCATACGCGTGCCCCGCATGAAGTGACGCAGCGCTGGTTCGCGCCGCTCCCGCCATGCAGAGCGCCTAGGCATCGGGCTCAGTCTTCAGGTCCACCGCGTTCGGGCAAGCTGCGGCAATCAACTGCGCAGCCACCCGCGGCGCGGCCAGAATCGGCCCGCAACCGGGACCGTAGGTCTGGCTCGCGGCATACACGCCTTCGATCAGCAACCCGAGTGCGTTCGCCAAGGCGACCGGATCGCCGGCGCCGGCCTGGGCGGCAAGAGCCGTAATCCGCTCGATCAGCCGTGCCTTGTTGCCGAAGACAAACTGGCGCGCCGCATGCGACGCATCGGGAAATTCCACCGCGACATTCACAAACGGACAGCCGCGATAGTCCTCGACCGACGCGCGCACGGCCAGATCCTCGAAGTATTGCAGGAGCTGTTTGGCCGGCTCGCCCGGATGCTTCGCGAAGCTCTTTTCGACGTAGCGGAAAAACTGCGCGTCTTTGCGCTCCAGATACGCCAGTACGAGGTCGTCCTTCGACGAAAACTGCCGGTACAGGCTCATCTTGTTGACGCCCGCCCGCTCGACGACGGCGTCCACTCCCACAGCCCGCACGCCTTCGCGGTAGAACAGTTCGCCGGCGGCCTGTAGCAAATGCTCCTGCGCTTGCGGCCCGGCGGTCTGCGTGCGGGTACGGCGGCCGCTTGTGGCCGGCTTGGCTGTGTCGCTCTGTGACATGGTGGCCCCGCAGTCGATTTTCGATGCTTGACATGTTACCGACCAGTCACTAACATCGCAACACCATTGTGACAGATCTGTCACAAGTCCTTTGCCAAATGCGTAACAAACCGAGGCGTCAGACGGGTGGGCGCCGACTGGAGATCCGATGAACTGGGCAGCGAGAATGATTGGCGGTCGCTTCCATTACGGCTGGCTGACCGTAGCGGTGGTGTTTCTGGTGTTGCTGGCCGCGGCGGGCACGCGCGCCACGCCAAGTGTGATGATGGTGCCGCTCGAACATCAGTTCGGCTGGAGCCGGGCGACAATCTCGCTCGCCATTTCGGTGAATATCGCGCTGTACGGCCTGATGGGGCCGTTTGCCGCGGCGTCGATGCAGCGCTTCGGCGTGCGTCCGACGGTGCTGACCGCACTCGGCACGATGGCGGGCGGGGTGGCGCTGTCGTCGCTGATGACGCATCCGTGGCAGATGATCCTGATCTGGGGCGTGATGGTGGGTGGTTCGACCGGGGTGGCGGCGCTGTCGCTCTCGGCGACGGTGGTGAATCGCTGGTTCACCACACATCGCGGTCTGGTGATGGGTATTCTCACCGCCAGTTCGGCGACCGGTCAGCTCGTGTTCCTGCCGTTGCTCGCGGCGATTGCCGAACATCATGGCTGGCGCCCGGTGGTCTGGGTCGTGGCGGGCGCCGCGGCGATCGTCCTGCCGCTGGTGGCGTTCCTGTTGCCCGAGCATCCCGCCGACCTGACGCTGCGTCCGTACGGCGCACCTGCCGACGCGCCGCTCAATCGCGCCGCGACGAAGCAGAATCCCCTTGCCATCGCGTTCGGCACCTTGGCCATGGCCAGCAAGACGCGCGATTTCTGGTTGTTGTTTTTCAGCTTCTTCATTTGCGGCGCAAGTACCAACGGCTATGTCGGCACGCACCTGATCGCCATGTGCGGCGACTATGGCATGAGCGAAGTGCAGGGCGCGTCGCTGCTGGCCGCCATGGGCATTTTCGACCTGTTCGGCACGACCTTGTCGGGCTGGCTGTCGGACCGCTTCAATAGCCGTGTGCTGCTGTTCTGGTACTACGGGCTGCGAGGCCTGTCGTTGATGTACCTGCCGCATGCGTTCGGTATCGACTTCTTCGGGTTGCCGCTGTTCGCGGTGTTCTACGGCCTCGACTGGATCGCCACCGTGCCGCCCACCGTGCGTCTCGCCACCGATGTCTACGGCAAGGAAGCGGCGCCGGTCGTATTCGGCTGGGTGGTCGCCGGGCACCAGCTTGGCGCGGCCTTCGCGGCACTGGGGGCAGGCATGCTGCGCGCGAGCCTCGGCACGTATACGGTGGCGTCGATGATCTCGGGCGGCTTGTGTCTTGTCGCTTCGGTGATCGTGCTGCGTATCAACCGCGGCGAGCGGACGCTCGCGCCGCAGACGGTCTAGGACTGATCGACGTTCCATATTCGTCGGGTGTCACCCGCCATGCCGTTCTATCGCCAAGAGGAAAACGATCTCGAACGCGCTTTATTAGTCTGTTTCACGGCGCCTGCGGCGAAGCCCGGGTATGCTATGTGCCCCGGGCAGCCGCCCGTCGATCATGAATTTCGACTGAGAGAAGCGCATGGCCAACAAACCCGCCCCAACCGCAGTCCCCATTCACGAACTGATTGCAGGCCGCTGGAGCCCGCGCGCGTATGCGAGCGAGCCGGTCAGCCGCGAGCAGCTGCACGCGGTTCTTGAAGCGGCACGCTGGGCGCCTTCGTCGTACAACGCGCAGCCGTGGCGTTTTATTGTTTTCGATCGCAGCAGCGACGAGATTTCCTTCAAGCGGGCCTTCGCTACGCTTGTGCCATTCAATCAGGGTTGGAATGCGCCGGCGCCGGTGTTGATCGCCGTGACCACGCAGACGCTTACCAGCAAGGGTGAAGTGAACCGTTGCGCATCTTACGATGCGGGCGCGGCCGCCATGGCGCTGGTATTGCAGGCCCACGCGCTGGGACTCGCCGCGCACCAGATGAGCGGCGTCGACATCAATGCCTTCCGCAAGGCGTTCGCGATTCCCGACGACGTTGAAGTGATCGCGATGATTTCGCTCGGCCATTACGGCGACGTCGACAAGCTCGACCCGGTGCTGCGCGAACGCGAGAAATCGGTGCGCACGCGTTTGCCGCTCGGCGAGATCGCTTTCAGTGGCGCGTGGAAGAGGCCGTTCTGAGTGTCCTCGGACCTGCCGCTTGCGCGTCAGGTCCCCCGAGGCCGAAGGGACTTCCTGTCGGGGGGAAACTTGGGGCAGCCCGGCGTTTCCTTGAGCGGAACGATGAATGACGGGGCCGCTGGAGCATCATCCAGCGGCGCCTCGCGCTCACTCGTCCTCTGCCAGCGCCGACAGCGGAGCGGCGACGCTTTCCAGCGATTTTCGCTCCGCGTCGACACCCCAGATTGCGGCAACTACGGCCGCTCCGACCATTAGCGCCGAGCCCACCAGATAACCGGTGAACACCTCGCTGCGCTGATGCGTGTCGATCAGACGGCCGAACAACGCCGGTCCGGCGATGCCGCCGAGTGCCGTGCCGAACGCGTAGAACACGGCGATCGCCAGCGCACGGATTTCCAGCGGGAACGATTCGCTCACCGTCAGATACGCCGAGCTGGCAGCCGCCGAAGCGAAGAAGAAAATCACCATCCACGTAATCGTCTGGGTGGTGACGTCGAGTAAATTCTGCTCGAACAGATAGCCGCTCGCGGTGAGCAGGATGCCGGACAAGGCGTATGTGGCGGCGATCATCGGGCGTCGCCCGATCACGTCGAACAGGCGCCCCAGCAGTAGCGGCCCGAGAAAATTTCCCAGCGCGAACGGCAGTAGATACCAGCCGATGTGATCGCCGGGCACGTGATAAAAATCGGTTAGCACCAGCGCGTAGGTGAAGAAGATCGCGTTGTAGAAGAACGCCTGAGCAGTCATCAACGACAGGCCTACCATTGCGCGGCGCCGATGCAGCGTGAAGATCGCGTGGAACACTTCGCCAAGGGGCGTGTGGTGGCGGGTACGCAGGCGCAGACGCGCCAATGAGTCATCCGCCAGGCGATGGCCGGCGCCGCGAAACCGTGCTTCGATCTGTTCGACGATGGTGGACGCCTCGTGCGCTTCGCCGTGCGTGAGCAGCCAGCGCGGACTTTCGGGTATCCAGGCACGCATTGGCAGGATCGCCAGCGCGAGCACTGCGCCGATGAAAAAACACGCCCGCCAGCCCCAGTCGGCGGGCAGCAAATGCGGATCGAGCAGCACCAGCGAGCCGGCCGCGCCAAGTCCGGCGCCGACCCAGAACGTGCCGTTGATGCCGAGATCGGTCCAGCCGCGCACGCGGGCCGGGGTGAATTCCTGGATCGTCGAATTGATCGCCGTATACTCGCCGCCGATGCCTGCGCCGGTCAGGAAGCGGAACAACAGGAAACTCGCCAGGTTCCACGATAGCGCAGTGGCCGCGGTGGCAGCCAGATAGAGCGTCAGCGTGATGAAGAACAGCTTGCGGCGCCCCAGCCGGTCGGTGAGCCAGCCGAAGCCGAGCGCCCCGAGCACTGCCCCTGCGATGTAGGCGCTGCCGGTCAGGCCGACGTCGGTATTGCTGAAGTGGAGCGTCGGACTCGCTTTCAGCGCGCTGGCGACGGCGCCTGCAAGAGTCACCTCGAGACCGTCGAGGAGCCAGGTCACGCCCAGGGCAACGACGATCAGCGAATGAAACTGGCCCCACGGCAGGCGGTCGAGCCGCGCCGGCAGATCGGTTTCGATCACAGCGTGCGGTTTTTCCTGTACTGCTGTGCTGACCGGCTCGGACATTGCGACAAGTCTCCAGTGTCGACCCGAGTTGGCGCTTTAGCGCTTACTCGGGTCTCATGCGATGCGCGCCCACGCAAGGTGGGTTGCTGGCGGGAAATTTGGATAGCGTATCCTGTGCAAATGAGCAATTTCCGTTCCCTCGAGTCGGCGCACGTTTGCCTGAACACCTCTCACGAAACCGCTGGACCGCTCCCGATTTCCCCGCGGTCTGCTGAGCCTCGCGCGAAGCCTCAGGGGCGGGGCGCTCCCGCTGCACCTCGCCCGGCTATCCCAAGTTTTCCCGTTTCTTTCGGCGCGCCCGCTATCAGGCGTGCCGTTGCAGGAACTTCAGTTGATGCCCGCTGCGCTTTCGTGATACAAAGCCGCTCCACTTTCTGTCCGCGCCAGCCGTGAGCGGCGATTTATTGCCATGACCTATTGCGCGATTGACTTTGGCACATCGAACTCTGCCGTCGCCGTGCCCGACGGCGCGGCGCTGAGGCTTGCGCCGGTCGAAGGTGCCTACACGACGCTGCCCACCGCCGTCTTTTTCAATACCGACGAAAACTCCCGCGACTATGGCCGCGCGGCGCTCGAGGCGTATATCGACGGCTTTGACGGCCGTCTGATGCGCTCGATGAAGAGCATTCTCGGCTCCCCGTTGGCGGACAATTCGACCGACCTCGGCGACGGTTCGGCGATCAAATACACCGACGTGATCGCGATTTTCGTCGATCATCTGAAGCGCTCGGCCGAAGCGAGCGCCGGCGGCCCGATCAGCCGTGCGGTGCTGGGTCGCCCGGTGTTCTTTGTCGACGATGATCCGCGCGCCGACCAACTGGCGCAACAACAACTGGAAGCGGCGGCGCGCTCCGTGGGGTTGCGTGAGATTCACTTCCAGTACGAACCGATCGCCGCTGCGTTCGATTACGAGTCGCATCTGACGGAAGAAGGACTCGTGCTGGTGGCCGACATTGGCGGCGGTACCTCGGACTTCTCGCTGGTGCGGGTGGGTCCGGAGCGGATGCAGCGGGTCGAGCGCAAGGACGATGTGCTCGCGCACCACGGCGTGCACGTAGCCGGTACGGATTTCGACCGCCGCGTGGAACTCGCGACGATCCTGCGCGAACTCGGCTACCAGGCACTCGATCCGGAAGGGCGCGAGATTCCGAACCGGATCTATTTCGACCTCGCCACGTGGCACCTGATCAATACCGTGTACGCTCCGAGGCGGGTCGGCGAACTGGCCCTGATGCGGCACCTGTACACCAACCTGAAGCACCACGATCGCCTCATGCGGGTCGTCGAGCGGCGTCTGGGGCATGCGCTGGCCGCGCACGCGGAAGAGGCGAAGATCGGCGTCGCGGCAGGCGGCGAGACGATGATCGATCTGGAACTGGTGGAAGAGGATTTGCGCCTCGCCTTCGACGAAGCGCAACTGATCAAGGCAGGGCACGACGAGACGCTGCGTATCGTGCAGGCAGCGCGGGACACGGTGCAGGCTGCCGGCGTGGCGCCCCGCGATGTGGGCGCAATTTACTTCACGGGCGGTTCCACCGGGCTCGCGTTTCTGTCTGGGGCGTTGTCGGCGGCGTTTCCGGACGCGCGTCCCGTATTCGGCGATCGCCTCGCCAGTGTGGCAACGGGCCTCGGCATTCACGCACGGCGTCTGTTCAGCTAAACGACTCAACGGCGAACGGCGCATCTGTCTGCGCGGGGCGCGTGTTTGCGGGCGCTCGCCGGACTGCGGGGCTGCGCGCTTGCCGCCAGCCCATCCGCCTGCATTTTCACCAGACGTAAAAAAACCCCGCTAAGGCGGGGTTTTCTTTGCGTCCAGAAGGAAGCGTGCGCTTACACCGGCTTGATGTTAGCTGCTTGCTTGCCCTTCGGGCCCGTCTTCACTTCAAACGTAACCTTTTGGTTTTCTTGCAGCGTCTTGAAGCCTTCCGTGCGGATTTCCGAGAAATGCGCGAACAGATCTTCGCCGCCGCCGTCGGGAGTGATGAAGCCAAAGCCCTTTGCGTCATTGAACCACTTGACGGTACCGGTTTCCATATTACTTGTTCCTAAAAATGGTAAATAAGGCCGAAGCCCGTTGGGTGCATGAAAATCAAGGAAGGGGGTAATGGGACCAACCGGAGTACCGTTGATGGGCGAACTACGAAAGACCAATTCACTCGCCGCTTGAAATCCTGCCCGAACGTTATACGGCGATTTCGAGAGAAGGTCAACTGTCTCAGCGAATCTTTACACGGTTTTTGGGGCCACGTGTGGTTGGTGCTTACAAAACTTGCGAACCCCTTAATTTCTTGCTAGGGATAACCCTAGCTTCACTGCATTCTCTTGGTGCAACCGTTAAACTACGCGCCGCGCTAGGGTTGCACCTGATTCAGACTATAAGCCCTGGCCCATCATGGCCGTCACCCCGTCTCCAGTGTCATAAGCATTGCCGCGGTGCCGACATGTTTTTGACGCAACTTGCATGGGACTGGAGTAAGCGCTGTGGCACTGGCGCCGGTCGACCGCAAGAAAATTTGCATGGGACCGAAGTAGGCGCTAAAGCGCTAACTCCCGTCGACACAGGAGAAGACGTGAAAAGTTCTATTCAACGGAACATTGGCCCGTTCGCGCTGATGCTGACCGGTCTCGGCTCGATCATCGGATCGGGCTGGCTGTTCGGTGCGTGGAAGGCGGCAAAAATTGCAGGCCCCGCAGCCGTTTGCGCCTGGGTGATCGGCGCAGTGGTGATTCTGGCGATTGCGCTCACCTATGCGGAACTCGGCGCGATGTTCCCTGAGTCGGGCGGCATGGTGCGCTACGCACGTTATTCGCACGGCGCGCTGGTGGGTTTCGTCAGCGCGTGGGCCAACTGGATCGCCATCGTTTCGGTGATTCCGATCGAAGCAGAAGCTTCGATTCAATACATGAGCACCTGGCCGTATCCATGGGCGCATGCGTTGTTCGTCAACGGGTCATTAACCACCAATGGGTTATTACTCTCGGCAATCCTCGTGATTATCTATTTCATGCTCAACTATTGGGGCGTGAAACTGTTCGCACGCGCCAATACGGCAATCACGGTCTTCAAGTTCCTGATTCCGGCTGCGACGATCGCCGGTCTGATGTTCACCGGCTTTCACCACGAGAACTTCGGCGAGGCGAGCACGTTTGCGCCGTATGGCTGGTCGGCGGTGCTGACCGCTGTGGCGACGAGCGGTATCGTGTTTGCCTTCAACGGTTTCCAGAGCCCGATCAACCTGGCGGGCGAGGCGCGCAACCCCGCGAAGAGCGTGCCGTTCGCGGTGATCGGCTCGATCCTGCTGGCGCTGGTGATCTATGTGCTGCTGCAGATCGCCTATATCGGAGCGGTGAACCCGGCTGACGTGCTGAAGGGCTGGAGCCACTTTAGCTTTGCGTCGCCGTTCGCCGAACTGGCACTCGCGCTGAACCTGAACTGGCTGGCATTCCTGCTGTATGTCGACGCGTTCATCAGCCCGAGCGGCACGGGTACGACCTATATGGCGACCACCAGCCGCATGATCTACGCGATGGAGCGCAACAACACGATGCCGAAGATGTTCGGCAACGTGCACCCGATCTACGGCGTGCCGCGTCAGGCAATGTGGTTCAACCTGCTGGTCTCGTTCATTTTCCTGTTCTTCTTCCGCGGCTGGAGCTCGCTCGCGGCCGTGATTTCGGTGGCGACCGTGATCTCGTACCTGACGGGTCCGATCAGCCTGATGGCGCTGCGCCGTGCGGCCACCGATCTGGAGCGCCCGTTGCATATCCCGGGCATGAAGATCATCGCGCCGTTCGCCTTTACCTGCGCGTCGCTGGTGCTCTACTGGGCGAAGTGGCCGCTGACGGGCGAAATCATCCTGCTGATGATCGTCGCGTTGCCGGTGTACTTCTATTTCCAGACGAAATCAGGCTTTAGCGGTTATCAGCGTGACCTGAAGGCGGCATGGTGGCTGGTGGCCTACCTGCCGGTGATGGCGATCCTGTCGCTGATCGGCAGCAAGCAGTTCGGCGGCCGCGGCGTTCTGCCGTATGGTTGGGACATGCTGGTCGTGATCGTTTTCGCGCTGATTTTCTATTACTGGGGCGTGAATACCGGTTATCGCAGCGAATACTTGGACGAGCGTGATGTCCACGACGAAGTGCTCGAAGGAATGGGCGTGCACTGATCGTTCGCGCTGCTTGATCCTGCCCCGGACGCTGCTGTTGGTCCGGGACGAAAAAAAGCCCGCCTGAGTTGCTCAGGCGGGCTTTTTTGTTACGCGCGGAGCGGTTCGTTTGGGCGGCTCCTCGTCTCGCATCCGGCGTGTTTATGCGGTGCCGAACACGTAGTTCGTCATCGCCAGCGACTTCTGGTACGTCCCCAGTGACTGGATCGCCAGTGAGTAGTCGTCGTCCGCTGCGCCGAGCGCCGCAAATACCGGCAGCAGGTGCTCGTCGGTCGGGTGCATCAGCACGGCGTGCGGCGCCTGGCTGCGATAGTCGAGCAGCGCGTCGATATCGTGCGCGGCCAGCCTGGCTTCGAACCAGTCGGTGAATTCCTCGACGCGCGGGTCGGCATCCTCCGGCCGTGCCGAAAAATCGGCGGCGCGCAGATTGTGGGTGATCTGGCCGGAGCCGATCACCATCACGCCGTCATCCTTCAGCGCCCGCAGCGCACGGCCCACGCGGAAGTGGTGCGCGGCGTCCATGTGCGGTTGGATCGACAACTGGGCTACCGGCACGTCGGCATTCGGGAACATCAGCAGCATCGGCACCCACGCGCCGTGGTCGAGGCCGTGCGGCTGCGTGTCGGCGAGCAGCCCGTGGTCGTTGAGCAGCGCCGCGGCCCGTCGTGCGACGTCCGGTGCACCCGGCGCCGGATACTGGATCTCATAAAGCTGGCGCGGAAAGCCGTAAAAATCGTGGATGGTCTCCGGCTGCTCAGCGGTGCTCGCGAGCGGCCCGGCCGTGCCCCAGTGGGCCGACAGCATCAGGATCGCCTGCGGACGGGGCAATTGTGTAGCGAGCGCGCCGAACTCGGCAGACGGCATCGAAGGATCGATCGGCAGCGTCGGGGCGCCGTGGGACAGGAAAAGCGACGGCAAACGGGTCATGGCAGCGAAGTGCGCAGCAAATGCGACTGGTAGGTTGGGTTGCTACCAATATAAGGCCGTACTGCTGTTTGATAAACGGCTTAAAACGGATTTGATTGCGTCGCAGGCGTTGTGAATCTGCGTGTGGCGTATGCGCGCTGCGGACCTATTCCGCCGACGCGTCGCGCAGCCCTTGCCACGCGGGCGAGAGCGCCGGGCCGAGTGCAAACAGATCCAGCACACGGGCGACGGTGTGATCGACCATCTCGTCGATCGAGGCGGGCCGGTTGTAGAAGGCCGGCAAGGGCGGAAAGATCACACCGCCCATTTCGGTAACGGCGGTCATATTGCGCAGATGCGCGAGATTGAACGGCGTTTCGCGCACCATCAGCACGAGACGGCGGCGCTCCTTGAGCGTGACATCGGCGGCGCGGGTGATCAGATTGTCCGACAGGCCGTGGGCGACGCTCGCGAGGGTCTTCATGGAGCAAGGCGCGATGATCATGCCGTCGGTCGCAAACGAGCCGGACGCGATGCTCGCGCCGACGTCGCGCACCGAGTGGACGACATCCGCGAGCGGATGCACGTCTTCTTTGCCCAACTGGAGTTCGTGCTGGATATTGAGCCAGCCGGCGCTGGAGATCAGCAGATGGGTTTCCACGCTACCCAGCCTGCGCAGCGTTTCGAGCAGGCGGATGCCGTAGATGGCGCCGGTCGCGCCGGTGATCGCGATAATCAGCCGGCGCGGCGCCGCAGCGTGTGTTTCCATGGCTAGCGGCACCTGGGGCTCGGCTTGTGAAGCGTCAGACGGTGCTCAGGCCGCTGCAAACAGTTGCTGCAGTTCGCCGTTCTGGTACATCTCCATCATGATGTCCGAGCCGCCGATGAACTCGCCCTTCACGTAGAGCTGCGGAATGGTCGGCCAGTTGGAGAATTCCTTGATGCCCTGGCGCACTTCGTCGTCTTCGAGGACGTTGACGGTCTTGATCGAGTCGACGCCGCATGCCTTCAGGATCTGGATGGCGCGGCCCGAAAAGCCGCACATCGGAAACTGGGCCGTGCCCTTCATGAAGAGCACGACGGCGTTTTCGTCGACGATTTGCTTGATGCGTTGTTGCGTATCCATGGCTGACCTTGCGGTTCCGGAATGAGGTGGGGATAGATTGAAATGATAGCGGATTTCGCTGCGACAGGCGGGCGGCGGTCTCGCGGCGGTTTTGCCGATGTGCCTGATCTGCCGCCGCGGATATTGCCGCAGCGTTGCGTTACTCGCGCGCTTGCCACGCGCCGCCGCTAATGCGTTCGATCCCGGCGAGATCGCGTTCCGAGCGCACCGCTGCGAAACCGGTCTTGTCGAGCAGGGCGCGTACCGCGGCCGCCTGATCGTAGCCGTGTTCGAGCCACAGCGCGCCGCCGTTCGCGGCGAAGCGTGCGGGCGCGCCTGCGATGATGGCGCGGATGGCGCTCAGGCCATCCGCTTCGTCGGTCAGCGCGCCGCGTGGTTCGAAGCGCAAATCGCCTTCGGACAGATGCGGATCGCCGCTGGCGATATACGGCGGATTGCTGACGATCAAGTCGAAGCGCAAGCTGGGATCGAGCGCGTCGTACCAGTCGCTGCGGGCAAGCTGCACTGCCCCGCCGGGGCGAGTTGCGCTGAGCAGGCGGGCCGCGTTACGGGCGGCGACGGCCAGCGCTTCGCTCGAGCGATCGACAGCCCAGACCTGCGCATCGGGCCTGACCGAGGCGATCGCGACCGCGATCGCGCCGGTGCCTGTGCCGAGATCGAGCACGCGCGGCCGCGCGATCCCCTCCAGCGTCGCCAACGCGGTTTCGACCAGCAATTCGGTTTCCGGCCGCGGGATCAGCACATCGGGTGTGACTTCGAAGTCGAGTCCGAAGAACTCGCGCGCGCCGATCAGTTGCGCCACCGGTTCGCCCGCCACACGCCGCGCTTCCAGCGTCTGAAAACGTGCCACCTGCTCGGCGTCGAGCGGCTCGTCGCTGCGCGTGATCAGCTCGGTGCGGCGCCAGCCGAGCGCATGCCCGAGCAGGATGCGTGCTTCGAGCGGCGGCAGCGGGGAGACGCGCAGCAGGGCGGCGACGTTATGCATGGAGACTCCGCTTGCGGCACATGCGCTCAGTCCGCATCGCCGAGCGACGCCAGCAGCTCGGCCTGATGCTCGCTCACCAGCGCGGCGATCAGCTCGTCGAGTTCGCCGTCCATGATCGATTCGAGGCGGTACAGCGTCAGGTTGATGCGGTGATCGGTGAGACGCCCTTGCGGGAAGTTGTAGGTGCGGATGCGCTCCGAGCGGTCGCCCGAGCCGATCAGGCTCTTGCGGGTCGCGGCTTCCTTGGCGTGCTGCTCGTGATACTGCTTGTCCTTGATACGCGCGGCGAGCACCTTCAGCGCGCGGTCCTTGTTCTTGTGCTGCGAGCGGTCGTCCTGGCATTCCACCACGATGCCGGTAGGCAGGTGGGTGACCCGCACGGCGGAATCGGTCTTGTTGATATGCTGACCGCCGGCGCCGGACGCGCGGAACGTGTCGATGCGCAGGTCGGCCGGATTGATCTCGACTTCGCCGATTTCATCCGCTTCCGGCATCACCGCAACCGTACACGCGGAGGTATGAATGCGGCCCTGGGTTTCCGTGGCCGGCACGCGCTGCACGCGATGGCCGCCGGATTCGAACTTGAGTTTCGAGTACGCCGCTTCACCCGCGATCCGCACGATCACTTCCTTGTAACCACCGAGGTCCGATTCGCTGGCCGACATCATTTCGACCTGCCAACGGTTGCGCTCGGCGAAGCGCAGATACATCCGCAGCAGATCGCCCGCGAACAGCGCCGATTCGTCGCCGCCGGTGCCCGCACGGATTTCGAGGAAGATGTTGCGGTCGTCGTTGGGGTCTTTCGGCAGCAGCATTTTCTGCAGCTCGGCGCCGAGTTTGTCCATCCGCTCGCGGGCCGCGCGAATCTCTTCTTCGGCGAAATCGCGCATGCCCGCGTCGGTCAGCAGCTCCAGCGCGGTGGCCGCGTCGTTGCTGGCCTGGCGCCACAGTGCGTAATGGTCGACCACCGGCCCAAGCTCGGCGTGCTCACGGGTGAGCTTGCGGTATTGGTCGAGATTCGAGGTAATGTCCTCGCGGCTCAACAGGTCGTTCAGTTCGGCCAGCCGGGTAGTGAGCTGGTCGAGCTTGCTTTGCATGCTCGTTTTCATCGGACGGTACGGAGCGGGCTCCGGAAAGGACGGCGTAACTGGGGAGGCGGGCGCAAGCCCTGGAGTTGGGCGCCGGCCTGCCGGAACACATGGCGAGGCGGCACGTGGCGGCAGCGCCGCTAACGTTCCGAAGAACCGGAATGTTTGTAGAAACCGCCCATCAGTTCGATGAGCTTATCTCGATTTTCGCTGCTGGCGCGATTGAGCGCGTGCGTCGGGCCATGAATCAGCTTGTTGGTCAGCGCTTGCGAAAGCGCTTCGATCACGGCGGCGGGATCCTCGCCGCGGGCGAGCGCTTTTTGCGCCCGTTCGACTTCGGCGCGGCGCAGCAGGTCGGCCTGAGTGTGCATATGGCGGATCACCGGCACGATGCTGCGCGCGTCGAGCCACTGCATGAAATTCTGCACGCGCGTTTCGATGATCGCTTCGGCCTGCGCGACCGCCGCCTGGCGCGAGGCGTTGCCTTCACGCACGATGGCGCCGAGATCGTCGACGGTATACAGGAACACGTCTTCCAGCTTGCCGACTTCGGGTTCGATATCGCGCGGCACGGCCAGGTCGACCATGAAAATCGGCCGGTGCCGGCGCGACTTCACCGCCCGTTCGACGGCGCCCAGACCGATGATCGGCAACGTGGACGCCGTGCACGAGACGATGATGTCGAACTCGTGCATCCGCGCGGGCAGGTCAGACAGTGGGATGGCCCGGCCATTGAAGCGCTCGGCGAGCCGCGCGCCGCGCTCGGCGGTGCGGTTCGCCACCACCAGCTCGCGCGGCTGTTGCGCGGCGAAATGGGTCGCGCACAGTTCGATCATTTCGCCCGCGCCGATAAACAGCACGCGCTGGTTCGCCACCTTGTCGAAGATGCGCTGCGCAAGACGCACCGCCGCTGCGGCCATCGAAACCGATTGCGCGCCGATCTCCGTGGTGGTGCGCACTTCCTTGGCGACCGCGAAGGTGCGCTGGAACAACTGGTTCAGGTAAGTGCCGAGGGCGCCGGCTTCCGAGGCCGTGCGCACTGCATCTTTCATTTGGCCGACGATCTGCGTCTCGCCCAGCACCATCGAGTCGAGCCCCGATGCCACCCGGAACGCGTGGCGCACGGCTTCCGACTGCGGCAGCGCGTACACGTGCGGCGCGAGTTCGCTGACCGGCAGGTTGTGATATCGCGAGAACCACTGAATGGCGGCTTCACGGGCCGCATGGTCGTCAGTCGCGCAGTAGAGTTCGGTGCGGTTGCAGGTGGACAGGATCGCCGCTTCCGGCGCGCTCCGGGCGGGGCCGAGCCAGATATCCTTGAAGGTTGCCAGGGCAGGTTTGATCTGTTCGAGCGGAAACGCCACGCGTTCGCGCAAGGCGACGGGCGCGGTGTGGTGATTGATTCCGATCGTTAGAAGCTGCATAGGGGGCGCTATGGTGAGGCGCTATGGTTTAGCCCAATATTATAGCGTTTCCATAATTCTTTCAGTCCGGGTACACCTTTAGACGAGCGTGCCGCCCTCCAGCGGGACCGCGTCGAGCTGGTAGCCGAAGCCGTACAGCGGCGTCAGGCAATAGCCGTGCTCGGCTCGCAACTGTAATTTGGTGCGCACCCGCGACGCATGCGTGTCGAGCGTGCGCGACCTTACGTCACGCCGACGGGTCCAGACGGTTTCGAGGATATGCGCGCGCGACACCGGCCGCGACACATTATTGAACAGAAGCAGCGCGAAACGGAATTCCTTGGGGGTTAGTGCCACTGTTTCGCCGTGGAAGGTAACGGTAAAGTGCGCGGCGTCGAATACGTAGCCGCCGAACACGTCGAGCCTGCGGTTGGGCGGCCGGCGCAGCCCGGCGCGCCGCAGCAGGGCGTCGACGCGAGCCAGCATTTCGGGGCCACGAACCGGTTTGCTCAGACAATCGTCCGCGCCGGCGTGCAATGCTGCGACAATCTCACTTTCGCGTGGCGCCGACATCAATATGATGACCGGGAGGTTGGGCAGGATACTGCGGGCACGAGGAATCACGTCTTCGGCCGGGCGGTCGCCGGCCCAGCTATCGGTCAGCAGGAGATCGAAGAATTCGTCGCACGCGCTCGCGAGAAACGGCGCGCTGGCGATGAAATGACGACAGGCATGGCCACCGGCGAAGATCAGCCTGTCCACGAGTTCCGCGTGGCGAAGGTCAGGCTCGATGAGGGCGATTCGCATAGGACCCGCTTTCAGCGTGGCGGACGCGGGCGGCGAAACCTTACGGCTTGCCTAAATGTGACCCCGGCCCCTAAACTCAACCGCTACGCGGAAAGCGCCGTGCTGACCTTTATAGTTAACGAGACAAAAATGCTAGTTGCCCGAACGCTTTACGCCTATGAGAAGAGTCCGAAAGTGAGCGAGGTTCCCCACTGATGGGGTGGCCCGGTATCGTGTTACTGGGTGCGGTGACCGGTCTCGCGGGCTGGTGGCTGCATCCGCTGCGGCACGCCAGCCGCACACGTTTCTGGGCGGCGCTGCTGGCCGGTGTGCTGGGCGCGGTGGTCGCCCGCATGGCCGGCAATGTGACCGGTCTCTTCCATGATGGTGATACGCTCGAATGGCCGGTGTGTACGGCTGTCGCTTTGATCGCCGTTGCCGTGACGGTCGGCTTGTTGTCCCGTCGCTGAACATTTGCAGGTGAATCCGATGAATGCCCGACTTCCCGAAACCTCTTCTATTCCTGAGCGTATCGCTCACCTGCGCAGCGCGATGAAGCGTGAAGGCCTTGCGGCCTATCTGGTCCCATCCGCGGACCCGCACCTGTCCGAATACTTGCCCGGCCGCTGGCAGGGCCGCCAATGGCTATCGGGTTTTACCGGTTCTGCCGGCACGCTGGTCGTGACGGACGGTTTTGCCGGCTTGTGGACCGATAGCCGTTACTGGGAGCAGGCCGAAGCGCAACTGACCGGCACCGGCGTCCAGTTGATGAAAATGATGGGTGGGCAGCAGTCGCAGCCGCACTTCGACTGGATGGCGCAGAACCTGGCGGCAGGCGCCACGGTCGGTGTCGATGGGGCGGTGCTGGGCCTCGCCGCAGCGCGCTCGCTGACCCAGGCGCTGAGTGCGCATGGCGTGAAGTTGCGCACCGACGTCGATCTGTTCGATTCGATCTGGTCCCAGCGGCCGTCGCTGCCGACTGAAACCGTGTTCGAGCACGCCGCGCCGCACGCAACGATGGCGCGCACCGACAAGCTCGATCAGATTCGCCGCGCGATGCAGGAAAAGGGCGCGCAGTGGCACTTCATCTCGACGCTCGACGATCTCGCATGGCTGCTGAACCTGCGCGGCGCCGACGTCAGCTATAACCCGGTGTTCGTCGCGCATGCGCTGATCGGGCTGGAGCGTGTCTCGCTTTTCGTGGCCGACGGCAAGGTGCCGCAGACTCTGGTCGAAGCGCTGGCGCGCGACGGCATCCATGTCGAATCGTATGGGAAAGCGTCCGAGGCGCTCGCCGCGCTCCCGGGCGGTGCGACCCTGCTGATCGATCCGCGCCGGATTACGTTTGGCCTGCTGCAATCGGTGCCGTCTACGGTGAAGATCGTCGAAGCGGTGAATCCGTCGACCTTCCTCAAGTCGCGCAAGACCGAGGCGGACGCGGAACACGTGCGGGCGACGATGGAGCAGGATGGCGCCGCGCTGGCCGAATTTTTCGCATGGTTCGAAGGCGCGCTGGGTCGCGAGACGATTACCGAGCTGAGCGTCGACGAGCGGCTGACGGCCGCCCGCGCGCGCCGGGCGGACTACATTTCGCTGAGCTTTGCGACCATCGCCGGTTTCAACGGCAACGGCGCGATGCCGCATTACCGCGCGACCGCCGCATCGCACTCGGTCATCGAAGGCAACGGGCTGCTGCTGATCGACTCCGGCGCCCAGTATCTGACCGGCACGACCGACATCACGCGCGTCTTGCCTATCGGCACGCTAAGCGACGCGCAGCGGCGCGATTGCACGGTGGTGTTGAAGGGCATGATGGCGCTCTCGCGGGCGAAGTTTCCGCGCGGCATCCGCTCGCCGATGCTGGACTCGATTGCGCGCGCGCCGATCTGGGAAGCCGGTGCCGATTACGGTCACGGCACGGGCCATGGCGTCGGCTACTTCCTGAACGTGCATGAAGGCCCGCAGATCATTTCGCACTACGCGCCGGCTGAACCGTGGACGGCGATGGAAGAGGGCATGATTACCTCGGTCGAGCCGGGCATCTACCGGCCGGGCAAGTGGGGCGTGCGCATCGAGAACCTGGTGTTGAACCGTCCGGCGCAGCAGACCGAGTTCGGCGATTTCCTCCAGTTCGAGACGCTGACGATGTGCCCGATCGATACGCGCTGCTTCGATTTGTCGATGCTGCGCGAGGACGAGCGCGCGTGGCTGAACGCGTATCACGAGACGGTGCGCGCACGGATTGCGCCGCATGTGTCGGGTGAGGCAAAAGCCTGGCTCGAGACGCGCACGCAGGCTGTTTGAGGCGGCGGCGAGTAACCGGAGCGGCGAGGTTCCGAAGAGGTGCCTGTGCCGCAATCAGCGATCAAGGCGCGCGGCATATGACTGGCGTAGCAGCGGTGGCGGTGACAACGGAGTTCGCATGAGCATCAAGGCCGTGGTGTTCGATTTCGGTGGAGTCCTGATCGACTGGAGTCCCGAATATCTGTTTCGCCAACTGATCCCCGACGAAACCGGGCGCCGCTGGTTTCTGACCCATGTCTGCTCGATGGACTGGGTGATCCGTCAGGACGGCGGCCAGGCGATCGCCGACGGCACGGCCGAGCTGGTTGCGCAGTTTCCCGATCACGAAGCCCTGATCCGCGCGTTCTATGAGCGCTGGCACGAGATGATCGGCGGCGTGCTCGAGGATGGCGTGGCGACGCTCGACAAGCTCGATGCGGCGGGCGTGCCGCTGTTCGGTCTCACCAACTGGTCGGACGAGACGTTTCCGTATGCGTGGGAGCACTTCCCGGTGCTGCGGCGCTTTCGCGACATCGTGGTGTCGGGCCGGGTCAAACTGGTGAAGCCGGATCCGGCGATCTTCGCCGAAATGCGCCGGCGTATCGAGGTGCAATTACCCGGCATCGAAGCGCACGAACTCGTCTTTATCGACGATAACCTCAAGAATGCCCAAGCCGCGAGCGCGCTCGGCTGGCACGGCGTGCATCACACGTCCGCGGCGCAAACCGAGGCGAAACTGCGTGAGTTGGGCCTGCCGGTCTGAGTCTCGGTTGAACTGATTCAGACGGCCTGATTCAGACGGTCGCCCCAAACGGTTTCAAAACGTCTTCATAGCGGCGTGTTTCTTGCCGCCGGGTACGCATCAGTTATTCATGCCACCAGATACCCCCCATCCACCGGAACGATCGTGCCGGTGATGAACGCCGCTGCCGGCGAGCACAGGAACACCACCGCTTGCGCGACGTCCTCCGGCTTGCCCCAGCGGCCGAGCGGCGTGCGTTCCAGAATCGCCCGCGAGCGGCCCTCGTCGTCCTGCAGCGCCTGCGTGAGCGGCGTGGCAATCCAGCCGGGCGCGACGGCGTTCACGCGGACCCCATCCTGCGCGTACGCCAGCGCGAGCGACTTGGTCAATTGGGCCACGCCGCCTTTGCTCGCGCTATATGCCGGCACCAGCGCGCCGCCGAAAAAGCTCAGCATCGACGCCGTATTGACGATGGCGCCGCGGTTCTTTTTCAGCAGGACGCGCGCCGCTGTGCAGGCGCGCATCGTCCCGGTGAGGTTCACGTCGATCACCTGCTCGAACACCTCGAGTTCGTGTTCGGCGGCGCGGCGGATCATGCCTGCGCAATTCACCAGCACATCGAGTGAGGCGAGCGGTGCGAACAGCGCGGTGACCTCGTCGTTCGAGCTGACGTCGAGCGAGCGGACCTCGATGCCCGATCCGAGCGTCTGACGCTGCGCGTCGGTCGGCGCGAGGCCTGCTGCGATCACGTGCGCGCTGAGCGCCGCGAGCCGGCGCGCGATTTCCGCGCCGATGCCCTGCGTGCCGCCGGTCACGACGGCGGTTTTACCTGCGAAGAGATCTTGCTGAAACGTCATGGCGAATCTCGAAGCGAGTGAACGAAAGAGCCGGGATGCTCAGGCCAGCGTCGCGGCGGCTACGGTTTCGGCGCGCTCGGCGATCGGCGCACGCACCACGAACATATAGACGAGCGCCGCCGCGAACGACACGCCCGCGCTGATCAGGAAGGCGTCGACGAACGAGTGCGTCTGCTCGACCACCACGCCGGTGATGAACGGCGCGAACGAACCGCCGAAGTAGCCGCCGAAGTTCTGGATACTGCCGAGCGACGCCACCAGGTGCCGCGGCGCGGCGACACTGACGAGCGCCCATGCTGCGCCGCTTGCCATATTGACGAAGTACATCGCCAGCGACAGGTAGACGACGGCGAGCGTGGTGTTCGGCGTGTAGGCCGCGGGCACCGTGAACACGGCTGCGAAAATCAGCCCCGTGCAGATTGGCCACTTGCGGCTGCGGATCGGCGCGATGCCGCGCGCCATCAGCCCATCGGCGACAAAACCGCTCGACAGCATGCCCAGCGTGCCGAACAGATAGGGAATCGAGACCACCCAGCCAGTCTTCGCAATCGACAGATGCCGTTCGTGTTCGAGGTAGGCGGGCAGCCAGGTCAGGTACAGCCAGACCATGTAGATCACACCCATGAAGCCGAAGATCATGCCCCACGTGGTCCGCGAGGCGAACAGGCCGCGCCATTCGGCCCCTGTCATGCGCCGCTCGGCGCGCGTGTGCGGTTCTTCCTCGGTCAGATGGGTGACTTCGTCCGGTTCGAGCGTGACTTCGCGGCGGTTGCGATAGACGAGGTACCAGCCGATCGACACCGCAATGCCCATCACCCCCATCACGATGAACATCCAGCGCCAGCCGAATGCGAGTAGCAAGCCCGTGAGAATGGGCGGTGCGAGGGCGGGGCCGATCGTCGAAGAGGTAGTGAAAATGCCGGTCGGCCGGCCGCGCTCACGTAGCGAATACCATTCGCTGACGACTTTCGCGCCGGCCGGGAACTGCGGTGCTTCGCCGATGCCGAGGCAGATCCGTGCGACCAGGAACTGCTGCAGGTTCTGCACGAAGCCGCCAAACAACTGCGCCACCGACCAGACGAACATGCCGAGCCCCAGCATCAGGCGAGCGCCGAAGCGATCGAGCAGCGCGCCCATCGGCAATTGCGAGAACGCGTACGAAAACGAGAACGCGGACAGCAGCAGACCCATTTGCGACGCGCTGAGCCCCAGTTCGCCGCTCACCGAGTGGTTTGCGATCGACAGTGTGCTGCGGTCGAGATAATTGACGATGCCCGCTAGCGTCAGGAACGCGAGCGCGACCCACTGGATGCGCCGTAGGCGCGGTGTCTTTGCCTGCATGGTTTTGTCTCCTCCGATGCTCTTTTGAGTCTATGGATGGAACACTGCGTATGCTTCGACAACCTGCCTCTACTTCTACCTCACGAACTGGTCCACATAATTGGCGCCGAGCCCGACTTTCTCGAAGTGTTCCCGGCACATCTCGAGCTTGGTGAACACGTCTTCATAGCCGGTGAAATTGCCGTATGGATCGCAGTAGTACATCACGCCGTTCACCTGGAAGTAGGTGATCATTTCCTCCACGTCTTCGGGGACGTAAAGCGTGTGCGTTTCGCCCGGCGGCTCGAACACGTAGCTGCCTTCAGTCGCGATCCAGTCGTGTTCGAGGTAGCGCCATTTGCCTTTGAGCACCATGCCGTGCACGGCAGCTGGGTGCCGGTGCCGGCTCAGCACGCCCGATTTGCGCACGCGCAGCAGATTCATCCAGTAGCCGGTGGAGACGTTCAGGCACAGTGGCCGGAACCAGACGTTCTCGGCTTGCGGCACCCACAGACGCTCGTCTTGAGGAATCGCCGATTCGACGACGATCTCGCGTAGCGCCTCGGGCGGGTTGGGGAGCTGATACGGCGTCATCGCGTCGGCGGCAGCGGATGGGCTTGGCATAATGTCTCCTGATTTACCCATAATGTGGATATTTAAATCGCGTTCTGGACAAATCCTCGAACTTTCCTTGCGACGTGTCAAGGCGTGGCGATGACTCGCGGCGATGACCTGCATAGAAGACGCGCGGTGGCGACCTACTGCCCGAGCAGATTCTTGAGCGCGTTGCCCAAGCCCTTCACCGTTTCGCCCGCGCCTTTCGCCACACCCTCGACGCTCACGCCCAGCGCCTCGGCGAAGCCGGTTCCAAGCTTGGTCAGCAGGTTTTCGTTCACTGAAAATTTCGGGTCGTGCAAATTGCCGTCCAGGACGAAGTGCACGGTGATATCGCCGCTGCGCGCCTTCAGCGCCGCAACGGCGGCTTTTGTCGGAATCGACAGGAAAGTGTCGAGCGGATCGCCGCTATCGGCGAGTTGCAGTTGGTGCACGGTCAGCGTGCCCGGCGCGTGCAGGTGATAGTCGCGCACGGTCGATTCGACCGTCAGGTCGAGTGTGCCACCCGCGATTTGCGTCTTGGCGCCGGCCTTCTTGAGCAGGTAGGGATCGAGCATCACGACGTCGACGCCGTGCAGCGTGCAGGTGGTCTGCGAATCCTTGCTGGCGATCTTGATCCAGCCGCCGAAGGCGACAGTGCCGGTATGCGCCGGACCGACGATCGAACCGTTGGCCGCGACACTCGTCGGTTCGGTGAGTGCGGGCAGATGCAGGTTGTCGACGCTGGCACTGGCCTGGGTGACGGTCACCTTATACGCGGGCTTGCTGACGGTGAAATCGTAGAACTCGAACGTGCCTTGCTCGAAGGCGATGTGATCGACGCGCTTCTCTTGCGGCAACGGCGTCTCGCCGGCGCCTGCGCCGGTATCCGGCCGGTTCAGCGATTCCTTGAGATTGGGGAGCAGATTGAGTGTGCCATCCGCGCGGCGCACCACGGAAAGGTCGAAGCCGCTCACCACGACCGAGCGGATATGCATGCGCTTGTGCAGCAGGTCGCGCACGTCGGGGATCACGGTGATCTGATCGGCCCGTAGAGAGTCAGCGGAGGGCCAGCCGGGCGGTCCTTTGAGGCGAACGTGGCTAAGGCGCACGGAGGTGAGGCCGACATCGATGCTCTGCGCGCTGCCGAGCGGCCCGAGTGCGGCGATCACGCGCTGTTTGACTTCGTATTGCGCGAAGTAAAGACCGCCAAGGGCAACGACGAACAGCCCCAGCAAAATGCCGGCGACGGCAATGGCCACGCGTCT
This sequence comes from Paraburkholderia sp. SSBN10T, assembly GCF_056619545.1. NCBI lineage: Bacteria > Pseudomonadati > Pseudomonadota > Betaproteobacteria > Burkholderiales > Burkholderiaceae > Paraburkholderia > Paraburkholderia sp. SSBN10T. The sequence continues at coordinate 30,949 of NZ_JBWQQI010000030.1, read as the reverse complement.
TCCGGTCGACATCGTCATGGTTGCCTCCTCGTGGCCGCGCGGGAGGCGCGGCTGGCCGTAGGTCGGAGAGCAAACCCCGTGCCGCGAGCCGGCTGCCCCGGGCAAACCGCGCCATCTGCGGCGCGGCCTGTCTGGCAAGCGCGCTTAGCGCGCGATCGGCTTGTAGCGCAGACGCTTCGGCCTTGCAGCTTCTTCACCCAGGCGATTGCGCTTGTCCGCTTCGTATTCCTGGTAGTTGCCGTCGAAGAACGTCACTTGCGAATCGCCTTCGAACGCGATGATGTGCGTGGCGATACGGTCGAGGAACCAGCGATCGTGCGAGATCACCATCACCGAGCCGGCGAATTCGAGCAGCGCGTCTTCGAGCGCGCGCAGCGTTTCGACGTCGAGGTCGTTCGACGGTTCGTCCAGCAGCAGCACGTTGCCGCCCGCGATCAGCGTCTTGGCCAGGTGCAGACGGCCGCGCTCGCCGCCCGACAGGTTCGAGACGATCTTCTGCTGGTCGCCGCCCTTGAAATTGAAGCGGCCAATGTAAGCACGCGACGGCGTTTCATACTTGCCCACCGTCAGCACGTCGGCGCCGCCGGAAATCTCTTCGAACACCGTCTTCGAACCGTCGAGCGCGTCGCGGCTTTGATCCACGTACGCGAGCTTGACCGTCGGCCCTTGCACGATTTCGCCCGAATCCGGTTGTTCCTTGCCGGTCAGCATGCGGAACAGCGTCGACTTGCCCGCGCCGTTCGGGCCGATGATGCCGACAATGGCGCCCGCCGGAATCTTGAAGCTGACGTTGTCGAGCAACAGACGATCGCCGTACGCCTTCGAGACATTCTTGAACTCGATGACTTCATTGCCGAGGCGGTCGCCGACCGGAATGAAGATTTCCGACGTTTCGTTGCGCTTCTGGTAGTCCTGGCTGTTCAGTTCCTCGAAGCGGGCGATCCGCGCCTTCGACTTCGCCTGGCGGCCCTTCGGGTTCTGGCGCACCCACTCCAGTTCCTTCTTGATCGCCTTCTGGCGCGCCGATTCCGACGCTTCTTCCTGCTTCAGGCGTTCTTCCTTCTGGTCGAGCCAACTGCTGTAGTTGCCCTTCCATGGAATACCGTGGCCGCGGTCGAGTTCGAGAATCCACTCGGCGGCGTTGTCGAGGAAGTAGCGATCGTGAGTGACGGCGACGACCGTGCCCGGGAAGCGCGTCAGGAACTGTTCGAGCCAGTCGACCGATTCGGCGTCCAGGTGGTTGGTCGGCTCGTCGAGCAGCAGCATGTCCGGCTTTTCGAGCAGCAGCTTGCACAGTGCGACACGGCGCTTTTCGCCGCCCGACAGGTGCTCGATTTTCGCGTCCCATGCCGGCAGACGGAGGGCGTCGGCGGCGATTTCGATTTGTTGTTCAGCGCTGCCATCGGCGGTGGCGAGGATCGCTTCGTACTTGGCCTGCTCGGCGGCGAGCGCGTCGAAATCCGCGTCCGGTTCGGCGTAGGCGGCGTAAATCTCGTCGAGCTTCTTCTGCGCGCCGAACACTTCGCCCAGACCTTCCTCGACCGCTTCACGCACCGTCTTTTGCGGATCGAGTTGCGGCTCCTGCGGCAGGTAGCCGATGTTCAGGTTCGGCATCGGCGTGGCTTCGCCTTCGATCTCCTTGTCGACGCCCGCCATGATGCGGATCAGCGTCGACTTGCCCGAGCCGTTCAGGCCGAGCAGACCGATCTTCGCACCGGGGAAAAACGACAGGGAGATGTTTTTCAGGATTTGACGCTTGGGCGGCACGATCTTGCCGACCCGGTTCATGGTGAAGACGTATTGGGCCATTTTGTTTGCAATAGGATGTTGACGCCGCCGGCCGCGCTCGGGGCGGGCGGTCGTGGGGTGGATGGGAATTCGGTGTCGCCGCGGTGTTGCCGGTTTCCGGCCGGTGCGGGCGAGGCGTCGAAGCGCTGTGAGCGTTCGACGCGGCGCCGCGCGTGGCGCGAGAGGTGCCATTGTACTTCGGGGCGCGGCGGTCGAGTCGGACGAGATGGTGCGGGGCGGCGCTGTCGGCCTGAGGGGTGCGATGGGCGCCTCACCGCATCCGCAATCGGTCAGTTCGCCCGCTTCCCGCTCGCCGGGTCGAAGAAATGCAGATGTTGCGCGGGTAGTGCGACCTGCAGCGCCTCGCCGTTCGCCGGCCGGTGCGCATGCGGCAGCCGCGCCGTCACGTCGTGCTTGCCCCAGCGTCCATGCACGAGGTTGTCGGCGCCGAGCAGTTCGCAGGAGTCGACCGTCAGGGTGACATGCGCCGCGTTCGGCAGCCCCGGCGTCATATGCTCAGGCCGGATGCCGACGATCCATTCGCGCCCGGCCGCCACTTCGCGGCCAATGCACGGCATGCCCGCGAGCGGCAGCCGGGGACCGTCGCCGGCGACCTCGAAGCTGGCGCCGTCGTCCGAGACGCGTCCTTCCAGCAGATTCATCCCCGGCGAGCCGATGAAGCTGGCGACGAACACCGTCGCCGGCCGCTCGTAGACCTCGGTGGGTGCGCCGATCTGCTCGGCATGGCCGCGGTTCATCACAATCACACGCGTTGCGAGCGTCATTGCTTCGATCTGGTCATGCGTGACGTACAGGCTGGTGGTCGCGAGGCGTGCGTGCAAGCGCTGGATTTCGAGGCGCATCTGCACCCGCAACCGCGCATCGAGGTTCGACAACGGCTCGTCGAACAAAAACACGGCGGGCTCCCGCACGATCGCGCGGCCCATCGCCACCCGCTGCCGCTGGCCGCCCGACAGCTCGCGCGGCTTGCGTTCGAGCAGCGCTTCGAGTTCGAGAATCTGCGCGGCAGCCTGCACACGCCGGTCGATCGCCGCGCGCTCCACGCCGCTGATTTTCAGCGCATAGCCCATGTTTTGCGCCACGCTCATGTGCGGATAGAGCGCGTAGTTCTGGAACACCATCGCGATGTTGCGGTCCTTCGGCTCGAGCTGATTGACGACCTTGCCGTCGATCGAGATCGTGCCGTCGGAGATGCTCTCGAGTCCTGCCACCATCCGCAGCAGGGTTGATTTGCCGCAACCCGACGGCCCGACCATCACGACGAATTCGCCGTCGGCGACCTCCACGTCGATGCCGTGCAGTACGAACTGTTTGCCGTCGTAGGTTTTCTTCACGCTGTTTAACGTCAATGCAGCCATTCCGTCCGCCTTTGTTTGCTTCTGCGGTCACGCCGGCCTGGAAGGCCTGGCGTCGCCGCGGGGTTGTTCAGTTCTTGAGCGTTGCTTTGGGAGCGTCTTTCGGACTACTTCCCAGACCATTTACCGGACCACTGCGGCGGCTTATTTCTCGGCATCCACGAGTCCGCGCACGAACCAGCGCTGCATGGTCAGCACGACCGCGAGCGGCGGCAGCATCGCGAGCAGCGTTGCGGTCATCACGAGATGCCATTCAGTCGCGGTGTCGCCCGACGCGATCATGCTCTTGATGCCCACCACCGCGGTGGTCAGCGATTGCTGGCTCGTGATCAGGATCGGCCACAAGTATTGATTCCAGCCGTAGATGAAGGTGATCACGAAGAGCGCCGCGATATTGGTCTTCGACAACGGCAACACGATGTCCCAGAAGAAACGCAGCGCGCCGGCGCCGTCGATGCGTGCCGCCTCCATCAGTTCGTCGGGCAGTGTCATGAAGAACTGCCGGAACAGGAAAGTCGCGGTGGCCGAAGCGATCAACGGCAGCGTCAAGCCGGCGTAGGTGTTGGACAGATGCATCGACGACACGACCTGCACAGTCGGAAAGATCCGCACCTCGACGGGCAGCATCAGCGTGACGAAGATCAGCCAGAATGCGAGATTGCGGAACGGAAAGCGGAAGAACACGATGGCGTACGCGGAGATCATCGAAATGGCGATCTTGCCGATCGAAATCACCAGTGCCATCACGAGGCTGTTCAACAGCATGCGGCCGAACGGACTGGCCGCGTTGCCGCTGCCGTGCACCCAGACGTTGGCGATGTTCTCGAACAGATGCGTGCTTGGGACGAGCGAAAGCGGCACGGTGAAGACTTCATGCTCGCTCATGGTGGCCGCGCAAAACGCGACGTACACCGGAAACACCACCAGCGCGACGCCGATCATCAGCACCGCGTGGCAGAACAGGTCGAAACCGCGGCGATTCTCGATCATGAGTATTGGACCCTCCGCTCGACGACACGAAATTGCACGACGGTCAGCGCCATCACGATCACCATCAGCACGATCGACTGCGCGCCCGAACTGCCGATGTCGAGGCCCTGGAAGCCCTCGGCGAAGATCCGGTAGATCAGCGTGCGTGTAGCCTGGGCGGGGCCGCCGCCGGTGGCTGCGTCGATGACCGGCAAGGTGTCGAAGAACGCGTAGACCAGATTGATGACGAGCAGGAAGAAGCTCGTCGGCGAGAGCAGCGGCAGCGCGATGCCGAAGAAGCGCCGCACCGGTCCGGCGCCGTCGATGGCGGCCGCCTCGATCAGCGAGCGCGGAATGGCCTGCAGGCCGGCATAGAAAAACAGGAAGTTGTAGCTGACCTGTTTCCAGACCGAGGCGAGCACGACGAGAAACATGGCTTGGCCCGGATTGAGTGCGTGATTCCAGACGATGCCGTACTTCGCAAGCGCATAGGTCACGAGCCCGATGCTCGGATTGAAGAGAAACGACCACAGCACCGCGGCAATCGCCGGGGCGACGGCATACGGCCAGATGAGCAGCGTCTGATAGGCCTTTGCGCCGCGCGTGACGCGATCGGCGCAGACCGCGAGCAGCAGCGAAATCACGAGTCCGCTGACCGTGACGAGCGCGCAAAACAGCAGTGTGGTGTTCAGCGACGCCAGGTAGAGCGGATCGGCGAAGATCTGTTTGAAGTTGGCGAGACCGACGAATTCGGTCGAGGTGCCGAACGCGTCCTGGCTTTGCGTGGACTGCCACAGTGCGACGCCGGCCGGCCAAAGAAAGAACACCAGCGTGATTGCCAGTTGCGGCCCAACCAGCAGATAAGGCAGGACGCCAGTGCCGAAACGGGATCGCTTTTCCATGAAGGCTCTCTAAAGAAAACGCCGGGCCACTGGCCCGGCTGCATGCTGAAGCTGGCCAGCGCCGCTTAGCTACCGGCCTTCTCGAAGCGCCGCAGCAATTCGTTGCCGCGTGCGACGGCGGAGTCGAGCGCTTCCTTAGGCGTCTTCTTGTCCGCCCAGACCTGCTCGAGTTCCTCGTCGATGACCGTGCGGATCTGCGGCATGTTGCCCAGACGCAGGCCCTTGGTGTACGGCAGAGGCGGCTTGTTGAGCATCTGCTTGATCGCGGTTTCGCTGCCCGGGTTCTTCTCGTAGAAGCCCTGCTGTTGCGTCAACTGATAAGCCGCGGTGGTGATGGGCAGATAGCCGGTGTCCTGGTGCCATTTGGCGGCGACTTGCGGCGAGGCGAGGTAGGCGAGAAATTTCGCTACGCCCTTATAGACGCTCGGATCCTTGCCGGACAGCACCCACAGGCTCGCGCCGCCGATGATCGCGTTCTGCGGCGCGCCTTTGACGCTGGCGTCGTACGGCATCATGCCGGTGCCGAAGCTGAACTTGGCGTACTTCTTGATGTTGGCGAGCGACCCCGAGGAGTTGGTGATGATGCCGCAATCGCCGCTATAGAACTTGGATACCGGTTCGTCCTTGCGTCCGACGTAGGTGAACGAGCCTTCCTTCGCCATGTCCTGCAGGAACTGGATGTGGGCGATCTGCTGCGGCTTGTTGAAGTCGAGTTGCGCGTCGGCGCCGTCGAAGCCGTTGTTTTCCGTCGCAAACGGCAGGCCGTGCCAGGCACTGTAGTTCTCGAGCTGAATCCAGCTCTGCCAGCCCGACGAATAACCGCACGACATGCCCGAGGCCTTCAGCTTCTGCGCGTCCTTGCGCAGTTCATCCCAGGTGCGCGGCGGCTGGTTCGGGTCCAGGCCGGCCTTCTTGAAGGCGTCCTTGTTGTAATACAGCACCGGTGTCGAGCTGTTGAACGGCATCGAGATGAGCTGATCGGATTTGGAGTCGCTGTAATAGCTGGCGATGGTCGGCACGAAAGCTTTCTCGTCGAGCGGCACGCCGGCCTGCTTGAATACCTCGGAGACCGGAATCACTGCTTTCTTCGCCTGGATCATCGTGGCGGTGCCTACTTCGTAGACCTGCAGGATCGCCGGCGCGTTGCCGCTGCGATAGGCGGCGATACCGGCGGCGAGCGTCTGGTCGTAGGAGCCCTTGAAGACAGGGACGATCTTGTAGTCGGTTTGCGAGGCGTTGAAGTCGTTGGCGATGTCGTTCAGATGCTCGCCGAGGGCGGCTTCCATGGCATGCCAGAACTGGATTTCCGTCGCGGCCTGGGCGGCCTGATTGATGCCGAAGGCGAAAACTGCCGTTACTGCGAGCTTACGGAACAGCGGGGTGCAACTCATCTATGGTCTCCTTGGTCGGCAGGCGTACAGCCTGAGGGTTGCGCGATTTTAGTTTGGCTCGATGACAGTCTGGGGTCGGAGAATATTGTTTGTGCGCCGTTCCTCGCGGCGGCGGCGGTCGGCCGCCGCCGAGCTGGATTTGATGCCTGCCGATGGCTGCTTTTTTGCCTGACTGGCTTGCCTTGCCTTGTTTTGAGATCTGCGAACCGTAAGATACCCGCTCCGATCCCGTCCGTTCTATTCAGGAGTCCAGATGCCTCGCCTGATTTGCGTTGGTTTAGTCTTCGCTTTCTGTAGTGCGGTGCTGTCCGGTTGTGCTGCGCCTTCTGTGGCGCCAGCGGATGCTTCGACGACTGCGCTGCCGCGAATCATCGCGCATCGCGGCGGCACCGGCGACGCTCCCGAGAACACGCTGGAGGCGATTCGCCTCGCGCTCGCGCACCATGCCGATGCCATGTGGTTGACTGTGCAACTAAGCAAGGATGGGGTGCCGGTGCTGTATCGGCCGGCGGATCTGTCGGCACTGACGGATGCCAGTGGGCCGGTGTCCGCGCGCACCGCGGCGGAGCTTGCCCGGGTCAACGCCGGGTGGAGCTTTCACCAGCCTGACGCTCAGGGAGCGGACGCTTATCCGTATCGCAGCCGGCCGGTGGGGATTCCGACGCTGCGCGAAGCATTACGGGCTATTCCGCCTTCGCTGCCGGTGATCCTCGACATGAAGGCGCTGCCTGCGCAGCCGCAGACCCAGGCGGTCGCGCAGGTGTTGAGCGAGGAGAACGCGTGGTCACGGGTGACGCTCTATTCGACCGAGGCCGAGTATCAGGGCAGCTTTGCCGCGTATCCGCAGGCGAAAATCTTCGAGTCGCGCGACGCGACACGCACCCGGCTGGTGCGCGTGCTGCTTCAGCAAGGTTGTGTCGATGCGCCCGCCGAACGTGCTTCGGCGGCTTTCGAGTTGCATCGAACGGTGAGCGTGGTGGAGAAATTCACGCTGGGGGAAGGGCGCTCGGAGGTGAACGCGACGCTCTGGACGCCCGCGACGGTGGCGTGTTTCAGGCAACGTCCGGATGTGCATATCGTCGCAATTGCCGTGAACAGCGCGGATGACTATCGCGCGGCGGCATGTCTCGGGGTCGATGCGGTGTTGTCGGACTCGCCGGCGAAGATGACGGCGATTCGGGCGGGGATGGGGGTGTCGTTGCGGTGTGGCGGGTAGTTGGCGCCGCGGATCAGATGAGGCTCAATGGGCCTTGATAAAAATCGCAAATTGAGATATTTTGGACTATGCGCGTTATTTCCAACAGATCGTTGGTCGAGTTCGCCGAACGATACCCCGAGGCGGGTGTGCCGCTTCAAATGTGGCGTAAGACGATCGAAGCAGGAGCGTTTTCGAACTTTGCCGCGCTCAAGCAAGCGTTTAACGCAACGGACCGGGTTGGTGATTTTTACGTCTTCGACATCGGCGGTAACAAGTTTAGATTGATCGCAGCGGTGCACTTCAATGTGCAGAAGCTGTACGTGCGCCATGTACTGACGCACAAGGAGTACGACAAATGGAAGCCTTGATTTTTTCACCGACCGAAGTCAATGAACTCGCAGATCATTTTGGTGCGCTGTCCGCAAAGGTGCCGTTGCACCCTATTGCCGACGCCACGGAATATGACGATGCGGTGCGTGTACTCAATGCTTTGCTGGACGCAGGTGCGGCTGATGAAACGCATCCGCTTGCGGGCTTGGTGACGACGCTCGGTGAATTCATCGGTGACTTCGATGACGCTCACTATGCGCTTCCCGACGCGTCACCTGCCGAAGTGCTCCGCGCGATCATGGATCAGCACGGCATTAAGCAATCGGAACTCCCGGAGATCGGCAGTCAAGGTGTAGTGTCTGAGATACTCAACGGCAAACGCGAACTGAACGCGCGCCAGATTCGCGACGTTTCGAAGCGCTTTGGCGTCAGCCCTGCGGTGTTTTTCCCTGCGTAAATTGCGGTGCATTCGCTCTAATGGTGCGCCCACAAAGAAAAACCCCGTAAGCGCGCAAGGCGCTACGGGGTTTATTGCACCATGGCGCGACGCGCCAACTGGTGTTTGCCGTTAGACGTTGAACAGGAAGTTCATCACATCCCCGTCGTGCACGACATATTCCTTACCTTCCGCCCGCATCTTGCCGGCTTCCTTCGCGCCTTGCTCACCCTTGTAGGTCACGAAGTCACTGAAGCTGATCGTCTGCGCGCGGATGAAGCCGCGTTCGAAGTCGGTGTGAATCACGCCCGCTGCTTGCGGCGCCGTGTCGCCGATATGGATCGTCCACGCGCGCACTTCCTTCACGCCTGCCGTGAAGTATGTCTGCAGGCCGAGTAGCTTGAAGCCGGCGCGGATCACGCGGTTCAGGCCCGGCTCTTCCATGCCCAGGTCGGCGAGGAATACCTGCTTGTCTTCGTCTTCCAGATCGGCGATTTCCGCTTCGATCGCGGCGCACACTGCGACGACCGGCGCCTTCTCGGCGTCCGCGAACTTGCGCACCGCATCCAGGTGCGGGTTGTTCTCGAAACCGTCTTCCTTGACGTTCGCCACGTACATGGTCGGCTTGGCGGTAATCAGGCAGAAAGGCTTGAGCAGCGCCTGCTCTTCGTCCGACAGGTCGAGCGCGCGTACCGGCTTCGCCTGATCGAGCTGCACGCGGACCTTTTCCAGCACGGCGGCGAGTTTGACCGCTTCCTTGTCGTTGCCGGACTTGGCCGCCTTCGCGTAGCGCGTGAGCGACTTTTCGACGGTCGCCAGATCGGCCAGCGCCAGTTCGGTGTTGATGACTTCGATATCCGACAGCGGATCCACCTTGCCGGCGACGTGAATCACGTTTTCGTCTTCGAAGCAGCGCACTACGTGCGTGATCGCGTCGGTTTCGCGGATGTTGGCGAGGAACTGGTTGCCGAGCCCTTCACCCTTGCTCGCGCCGGCCACGAGGCCGGCGATGTCGACGAATTCCACCACGGCCGGCAGGATGCGTTCCGGCTTGACGATGTCGGCGAGCGCCGTGAGCCGCGCGTCCGGCACTTCGACGATGCCGACGTTCGGCTCGATCGTGCAGAACGGATAGTTTTCGGCGGCAATGCCCGCCTTGGTCAGCGCGTTGAACAGGGTGGACTTGCCGACGTTAGGCAAGCCGACGATGCCGCATTTGAGGCTCATGGGGTTTCTCTAGAAATCAGGTGGTGACGTGCTTTTTCGAGCGGGGCGCACGGACAGCCCCTGTGGCTCGGCCTGGCGCGCCGGGTAGTGTTCCCGGATTGAACGGGACAACGCCGGATCTCGCAGCGCAGGCGGCACGTCTTGTGCGTGACGTGGATCACCGGAAACCGCAATTGTAACCCTGTCCGGCGTTGCCTTCGCACGGTTGGCCTGACGGAGCGCTCAGCGCCCGTCGCCGTGAGCATGCCGCTACGCTCGTTCGCAGTGGCGCCGTTCCCGCCCCGGACCCGGGAAAAGCCGCGACCTGCGCCAGCTCAAAAGCCGCATCCGCCGATCCGGCCCCGCCACCCCCCGCAGCTATAATGCGGGCATGACTGCTCACCTCCAGACCTTTGACGTCGCCGTGATCGGCGGCGGGCTCGTCGGCAAGACCGCGGCGCTCGCGTTGACGCAGGGTGGCCTGCGCGTGGCGCTGCTCGCGCAACCATGCGCTCCGCTGCCCGCCGGCGCTGCCTTCGACGCGCGGGTCTACGCGCTGTCCTCCAGTTCGCAGGCCCTGCTGGAACGCCTGCGCGTCTGGCAGGTGCTCGACACTGCGCGCCTCGGCCCCGTCTACGACATGCGGGTCTACGGCGACGCCCATGCCGAACTGCACTTCTCCGCGTTTCAGGCTTCCGTGCCGCAATTGGCGTGGATTGGGGAGTCATCGCTGATCGAGCGCGCGCTCGATGCCGCGCTGCGGTTCCAGCCCAATCTGGAATGGATCGATTCGCGCGCCCAGGGGCTCGACGTGAAGCCGGGCGGTGCGACGATCGGGCTGGCCAACGGCAAGGTGCTCGAAGCGGATCTGGTGGTCGGCGCGGACGGCGCTCATTCGTGGGTGCGCGCGCAGATCGGCCCGAAGGTCATCCGCCGCGACTACAAGCAAACCGGCGTGGTCGCCAACTTCAAGGCTGAAAAGCCGCACGGCGAAACGGCGTACCAGTGGTTCAAGGACGGCGAGATCATCGCGCTGCTGCCGCTGCCTGACGGACATGTTTCGCTCGTCTGGTCGGCGCGCACCGAGCATGCCCACGATCTTCTCGCGCTCGATCCGGCGCAGCTCGCTGCGGAAGTCGAACGCGTGACCGGCGGCCAGGTGGGTGCGCTCGACTGCGTGACGCCCGCGAAGGGTTTTCCTCTCGCCCTGCAAACCGTCGACCGGCTCGTCGCGCCGCGCGTCGCGCTGGTGGGCGACGCGGCGCACCTGATCCATCCGCTCGCGGGACAAGGCATGAATCTCGGACTGCGCGACGTCGCGGCGCTCGCCGACACGATCGCCGCCAAGGAAGCGTTCCGCGACCTCGGCGACACCGTGCTGCTGCGCCGCTATGAGCGGGCGCGCCGTGAGGACATCCGCGCGCTGATGATTGCCACCGACGGCCTGCAAAAGCTGTTTTCCGTCCCCGGCCCGGTTGCTCGCGTGCTGCGCAATACCGGCATGGCTTTCGTCGGGGCGCAGCCACTCATCAAGCGTTGGCTTGTTTCGGCGGCGTTGGGGTAGGCGGCACACATTCGGCCGCGCCAGGCACGGGTATGATGAACGGATGGGCCGAATGCCTGTCCGAGATGCACACAGCCCATCTTGCATGGGACCGAAGACGCGTGACGCGGATTCGAATGAACAAGGAATAACAGCATGAAAAAGCACCTCCGAATCGCAGCGCTCGCCTTGACCGTGGCCGTCGCGACGCTCGGCTGCTCCGCGCAGGCCGACCAGGTCACCGACAAACTCAAGGCCACCTTGCAGGCCCGCCTCGGGGACGACGCGACCGTCAAGAGCATCTCGAAGTCGCCGATCGCGGGGTTGTACGAAGTGAATCTGGGTACGCAGATCGTCTATAGCGACGCAACCGGCGACTACCTGGTGCTCGGCGATATCGTCGACGCCAAGACCCGCAAGAATCTGACCGAAGCCCGGCTGGCCGAAACCAACCGCATCGACTTTGCGAGCCTGCCGTTCGCGAACGCGGTGAAAGTCGTGAAGGGCAACGGCAGCCGCAAGATAGCGGTGTTTTCGGATCCGAACTGCCCATATTGCAAGCAGCTCGAAACCACCTTGAAGTCGATCGACAACGTCACCGTGTACACCTTCCTGTACCCGGTGCTGTCGCCGGATTCGACGGTAAAGTCGAAGTCGATCTGGTGCTCGTCGGACCGCGCCAAGGCCTGGGAATCCTGGATGCAGGACCATCAGGCCCCAACCGCCGCCGGCACCTGCGACACCGCCGCCATCGACAAGAATCTCGCCCTCGGCCACGCCATGAACGTGGACGGCACGCCGACCGTGTTCCTGGCCGATGGCCGCCGCCTGCCGGGCGCAGTGCCGGCCGACCGGCTGGACAAGGAACTCTCGGCGGTGCACTAACCCGCCCGCATCGTCAGACTGGAGGCGCACTTTGCGCCTCCTGCCGTTTCTGGACCCCCATTCTTCCAACCGACCTCGCCGATGAAGCCGATCCGCTACAGCATCGTTCCGAAGCAACCCGCTGCACACCTGTTTGAAGTCACCGTCACCGTCGCCAATCCCGATCCGGCCGGTCAGCGTTTCATGCTGCCGGTGTGGATTCCCGGCAGCTACATGGTGCGCGAATTCGCGCGCAACATCGTGACGTTGCGCGCGTTCAACGAAGCGGGCCGCAAGGTGCGCATCGAAAAGACCGACAAGCAGACGTGGCAGGCCGCGCCGGTCAACGGCGCGCTGACGCTGCGCTACGAGGTGTACGCGTGGGACATGTCGGTGCGGGCCGCGCATCTGGACGATACGACCGGCTTTTTCAACGGCACCAGTGTGTTCCTCGCGGTCGTCGGCCAGGAAGGCGCGCAGTGCGTGGTCGACATCCAGAAGCCGGCCGGCCCGGCTTACCGGAGCTGGCGCGTCGCCACGGCGCTGCCGGAGGCGCGCGGCACCAAACGCTACGGTTTTGGCGAGTACGCGGCGCAGAGTTACGACGAACTGGTCGACCATCCGGTTACGCTCGGTGAATTCGCGCTGGCGACCTTCAAGGCGCATGGCGTGCCGCACGACATCGTGATTGCCGGCCGCGTCGTGGCGCTCGATATGGAGCGTCTCGCCGCCGACCTCAAGCGCATCTGCGAAGCGCAGATTGCCCTGTTCGAGCCGAAGTCGAAGAAGGCGCCGATGGACCGCTACGTCTTCATGACCCAGGCCGTGAGCGATGGCTACGGCGGCCTCGAACATCGTGCATCGACCGCATTGATCTGCAACCGCACGGATCTGCCGGTCGAAGGCCGCCCGCAGACCACGGAAGGTTATCGGACTTACCTCGGCCTGTGCAGCCACGAGTACTTCCACACCTGGAACGTCAAGCGCATCAAGCCGGCCGCCTTCGCGCCGTACGACCTGACACGCGAGAACTACAGCTCGCTGCTGTGGCTGTTCGAGGGCTTCACGTCGTATTACGACGATCTGATTCTGGTGCGCAGCGGTCTTATCACCCCGGAAGAGTATTTCGGGCTGCTCGGCAAGGTGGTGGGCGGCGTCATGCGCGGCAGCGGGCGCCTGAAGCAAAGCGTCGCCGAAAGCTCGTTCGATGCCTGGGTCAAGTACTACCGGCAGGACGAGAATGCACCGAACGCGATCGTCAGTTATTACACCAAGGGCTCGCTGGTGGCGCTGGCGTTTGATCTGACGATTCGTGCACAGACCAACAACCGCAAGTCGCTCGACGATGTGATGCGCCTGCTGTGGCAGCGTTTCGGGCGCGACTTCTATCGCGGCAAGCCGGTCGGCGTCGAAGAGGACGAGGTCGAAGCGATTTTTGCCGAGGCAACCGGCGCCGAGCTGGGTGCGTTGTTCGAGCAGGCGGTGCGCAGTACGCGCGATCTGCCGCTCGAGACGCTGCTGGAGCCGTTCGGCATTTCACTCGCGCCGGAGGCGGACAAGAACGCCAAGCCGTCGCTGGGTGCGCGCGTGCGTGGCAGCGCCGAGTGCACGCTCACCGCGGTGCATGACGGCAGTGCGGCGCAAAAAGGCGGCTTGTCGGCGGGCGACGTGCTGGTGGCGATCGACGGCCTGCGTGTCACTGGCGCGAATCTTGATACGCTGCTCGCGCGCTATTCGCCGGGCGCGAAAGTGGAAGTGCACGCATTCCGCCGCGACGAACTGCGCACTGCCCAGGTCAAGCTGGACGGGCCTGAGGCGGCGCGGTACTCGCTTAGCGTGACGGACAAGCGCACGGCGGCGCGCAACTGGCGCGAGCGCTGGCTGGCGGGCTAAAGCGGGTCAAATCGAGGCGCGGGCCGCTGAAATCTCAGGATTGAGCGGCGGATTGTTCTACCCTTGCAACAATCCGTCGCTGCCGCACGGCTTTTTCGCGGCCTGGTAAAAAAACACAATGGCTCCACTCGCGCAACATTGCGCGCCCCTACTGGAGTCAACCATGACCACGATTCTGCAAATCAACTCGGCAGCCCGCTCGCAAGGCGCTAACTCGACGCTGCTCGTCAACGAACTGACCGAAAAGCTGCAAAAGTCGCACCCGGGCGCGCAAGTCGTCGCCCGCAATCTGCAAGCTGAGCCGCTGCCGCATCTGGACGACGCCGTCCTCGGCGCATTCTTCACGCCGGCTGACCAGCGCACCCCGGAACAAGCCGCAATCGCTGCACGCAGCGAAGCGCTGATCGCCGAACTGCAAGCCGCTGACATCGTCGTGATCGGCGCGCCGATGTACAACTTCGGCATTTCGTCGCAACTGAAGACCTACTTCGACTTCATCGCTCGCGCCGGCATCACGTTCCAGTACACGGCGACCGGTCCGGAAGGCCTCGTGAAGGGCAAGAAGGTGTACGTGGTTTCGGCACGCGGCGGCAAGTATCTCGGCACCCCGAACGACAGCCAGACGCCGTATCTGAAGGCCTTCCTCGGCTTCCTCGGCATGACCGACGTGAGCTTCATCTACGCGGAAGGCCTGAACATGGGTCCGGACGCCGCTAGCGCCGCTTTGGCTGGCGCACGCGAAGCGATCGCTGCTGCGTAAGGTTTGCTGCGGTAGAGGTCCGCGTTGCGGACCAAAAAAAACGCCACGGAAGTGCATTCCTTGGCGTTTTTGTTTTTGCGCGGCGGCTAGGCGAGCGTCTGCGCTTCGTCGGGCAGGCGCCAGTCGATGGGCTGCCGGTTGTGCCCGATCAGATACTCATTGGCTCGCGCAAAGTGGCCGCAGCCGAGAAAGCCGCGGTGCGCGGACAGTGGCGACGGATGCGGCGCCTCCAGCACGCAATGCGCCTTGCCGCCGAGCAGCGCCCGCTTGGCCTGCGCGTGCGCGCCCCACAGCATGAACACGAGTCCGTCATGGCGCTGCGCCAGTTCGTGGATGAGTGTGTCCGTGCATTTCTCCCAGCCGCGCTTTGCGTGGCTCGCCGCCGCATCGCGCTCGACAGTGAGCACCGTGTTCAGCAGCAGCACCCCTTGTTTGGCCCAGGCGTCGAGGCAGCCGTGGCGCGGTGGCTCGTGCCCGAGGCTGGCGGCAATTTCCTTGAAGATGTTGCGCAGCGACGGCGGCGGGCGCACGGCCGGCGGCACCGAAAACGCCAGCCCGTGAGCTTGCGGTGTGCCGCGGTCCTCGCCGTGGTAAGGATCCTGACCGAGGATGACGACTTTGACGTCGTCCGGGCTGGTGAGGCGGAGCGCGCGAAATACGTCTGCTGGGTACACCGTCTTGCCGGCCGCGCGCTCACCATCGACGAAGCGGCACAGCGGCGCGTAAGCCCCGCTCTCGATGAACGGTCGCAGATGCGCTCGCCATGCCGGCGGCAGGGCGTCGAACTGGGCTTCGAGCGAAGCAGGGGGCGTAGGCGTCGAGGTCGTAGCCGACGCTGAAGGCGTTTGCTGTGCCACAGAGGATGGGTCGGACGGCTCGTCGCTAAACAATGAGGCTTGCGACGACGGGGAACGGGTACGGGAGGCAGAGGTCATGACGCGCAAGTGTCGCAGCAAACGGGGTGTAGCTCAAGACGCACGCACGTCGCAAGGCCGGACCGCGGCGTCGTATCAGCGGCCCGGCGCTTGTCGTGCCGCGCGATTCTTATTGCTCGCGCAACCGATAGCCGCGCTGAGCCTTGCTGATATTGTCCGGCGTCAGCCCGGGCACGTGGGCGCAGAGTTCGTCCGCCAACGCATGCAGTGCCGCTTCGTCACCGCTCTTCAATTCCAGCTCGACTTCTAGAATCGGCGCGCGGCGCGTCTCACCGTGGACTTCCGCGATCACATCGCCCTGATCGATCGCTGCTTCGATCGTGGCGCCGTGGCTGGCCACCTGCCACAGCGTGCGGGTGAAATTCGTGCGGAACAATTCGATCAGATCCGGTGCGGCCGCCCGCAAAGCTGCGGCCACGGTAGGTTCGTCGCACGCCTGCAGCAGCGCTTCGATCTCCAGCGCCGCGCCGGCTACCGGCATTTCCCACTCGTGCCGGCTATGCAGGCCGGCCGTCGCGTTACCCGCGGTCTTGAAGGTCTGCAGCCAGCCGTCCGGAGTGTGCCGCAGACGCAGCGCGCTTTTCGAGCGCGCCAGCGTCAGCGTCGGCGTATCGAAGTAGATGTTGGCAAGTGCGACCGGGTGTCCCGCGCTGCCGCTGGAGGCGACGAACCAGCGCGTCGCGGCGCTGACCTGGTCAGCCGGCAGCGCCAGCTTGATTTCACGTTCGATACCCATGGCGGTTGTTTCCCCGGTCAGCTCAGAAAAACATCCGCGCGAGTTCTGCACCCGGCTCTTGCGCGCGCATGAACGCTTCGCCGACAAGGAAGGTATGCACGTCCATCTGGCGCAAGCGGTCCACGTCGAGGCGCGACAGGATGCCCGACTCGGTCACGACGATGCGATCTTCGGGGATCGATTCGAGCATGCCGATCGTGGTCTCGAGCGACGTTTCGAAGGTACGCAGATTGCGGTTGTTGATGCCGATCAGCGGCGTCTTCAAGGTGAGCGCTTCCGTCAACTCGTTCCTGTCGTGCACTTCGACGAGCACGGCGAGCCCGAGCGAATGCGCGAGCGCTTCGAGATCCTGCATCTGCGAGGTTTCGAGCGCGGCGGCGATCAGCAGGATCGCGTCGGCGCCCATCGCGCGTGCTTCGACGATCTGGTACGGATCGACGATGAAGTCTTTGCGCAGCACCGGCAGGTCGCAGGCGGCGCGCGCTTCCTGCAGATAGGCGGTGCTGCCCTGGAAAAATTGCACGTCGGTGAGCACCGACAGGCACGCCGCGCCATGTTTCGCGTACGAGCGGGCGATCTCAGCCGGCACGAAATGCTCGCGCAGCACACCTTTGGAGGGGCTCGCCTTCTTCACTTCGGCAATCACTGCAGCCTGACCGGCGGCATGTTTGGCGCGCAGCGCGCCGACAAAGTCGCGCTTGTCGCGCGCCAAGGCTTCGAGGCGCAGTTCTTCGAGCGGTGCGCTCAGTTCCGCCGCGCGGACCTCCTGGCGCTTGACGTCGATGATGCGTTCCAGAATATCGCTCATAGGTGTTCCGATACAGAATTTAGTGCTTGAATTGCTGGGTGAAGCGAACCAGGTCGTCGACCTTCGCCCGCGCCTTGCCGCTCGCGATCGCTTCGCGCGCCAGTTCGATGCCCTCGGCGATCGAAGCTGCGACGTTGGCGGAATAGAGCGCCGTGCCCGCGTTCAGCGTGACGATTTCGCGCGCCACGCCCGGCTTGTTGTCGAGCGCTTCGAGCAGCATCAGCTTGGATTCGGCGGCGTCGGCCACTTTCAGCGTGCGGTTCGACACCATCTGCATGCCGAAATCTTCAGGATGGATCTCGTACTCGCGCACCTCGCCGTCGCGCAATTCGCCGACCAAAGTCGCCGCGCCGAGCGAGACCTCGTCCATGCCGTCCATGCCGTACACCACCAGCACATGCTTGGCGCCGAGGCGCTGCATTACGCGCACCTGGATGCCGACGAGGTCCGCGTGGAATACGCCCATCAACTGGTTCGGCGCGCCGGCCGGATTGGTCAGCGGCCCGAGAATGTTGAAAATGGTCCGCACGCCGAGTTCACGGCGCACCGGCGCGATGTTCTTCATCGCCGGATGGTGGTTCGGCGCGAACATGAAGCCCATGCCGGTCTCGGCAATCGAGGCGGCCACCTGTTCCGGCTGCAGGTCGATATTGACGCCGAGCGCTTCGAGCACGTCCGCGCTGCCCGACTTGCTCGAGACGCCGCGGTTGCCGTGCTTGGCCACCCTCGCGCCGGCGGCCGCCGCGACGAACATGGTCGCCGTCGAGATATTGAAGGTGTGCGAACCATCGCCGCCGGTGCCGACGATATCGACAAAGTTCGAGTTGTCCTGCACATCAACGTGCCGGGCGAACTCGCGCATCACCGTGGCGGCCGCGGTGATCTCGCCGATGGTCTCTTTTTTGACGCGCAGTCCTGTAATGATCGCGGCTGCCATCACCGGCGAAAGTTCGCCGCGCATGATGAGGCGCATCAGGTGCAGCATCTCGTCGTGGAAAATTTCGCGGTGCTCGATCGTGCGTTGCAGCGCTTCCTGGGGGGTAATCGTCATGATTTCGCCTTGGATGATCAAGCGTTGCGGCGCGCTGACGCGAGCTTCGACTGCTTCACGAAATTCTCGAGCAGGGCATGACCGTGTTCGGAGAGGATCGATTCCGGATGGAACTGCACGCCTTCGACAGCCAGTTCCTTGTGACGCACGCCCATGATCTCGCCGTCGTCGGTCCACGCGGACACTTCGAGGCAATCGGGCAGCGATTCGCGCTCGATGGCGAGCGAGTGGTAACGCGTCACGACGAAGTGCTTCGGCAGATCGGCGAAGACGCCTTTGCAGTCGGTTTCGATGGTGCTCACCTTGCCGTGCATGATGGTCTGCGCGCGCACGACGCGGCCGCCGAACGCCTCGCCGATGGCCTGATGACCGAGGCATACGCCGAGAATCGGCGTTTTACCGGAGAACTCGCGCAGCACGTCGAGCGTGATGCCGGCGTGTTGCGGGTTGCTCGGTCCGGGCGACAGACAGATCCGCTCCGGGTTCAGCTTGGCGATTTCGTCGAGCGTGATTTCGTCGTTGCGATAGGTCCGTACGTCTTCGCCGAGTTCGCCGAAGTACTGCACCAGGTTGTAGGTGAATGAGTCGTAGTTGTCGATCATCAGCAGCATGGTCTGTCTCCGGTCAGAAGTCGCTATCGAGGCCGTCTTGCACCTGCTCGGCGGCGCGCAGCACCGCGCGCGCCTTGTTTTCGGTCTCTTGCCATTCGGATTCGGGCACCGAATCCGCGACGACACCCGCGGCCGCCTGCACATACAGATTGCCATTGCTGATCACGCCGGTGCGGATCGTGATGGCCAGATCCATTTCGCCGGTGAACGACAGGTAGCCGACTGCGCCGCCATACAGCCCGCGCTTGACCGGTTCGAGTTCGTCGATCAGTTCCATGGCTCGCACCTTCGGCGCACCCGAGAGCGTGCCGGCCGGGAAGGTGGCGCGCAGCACGTCGAAATTGGTCGTGCCGGGTTTCAGCTTGCCTTCGACAGAACTCACGATGTGCTGCACGTGCGAGTACTTCTCGATCACCATCTTGTCGGTGACGTTCACTGTGCCGATCTGCGCGATACGGCCCACGTCGTTGCGCGCGAGGTCGATCAACATCACGTGCTCGGCGATTTCCTTCGGATCGTTCAGCAGTTCGGTGGCGAGTTCGGCGTCGCGCTCCGGCGTGTTGCCGCGCGGACGGGTGCCGGCGAGCGGACGGATCGTGACGATACGGTCTTCGCCGCGCTTTTCCTGACGCACCAGGATTTCCGGCGACGCACCGACCACGTGGAAGTCGCCGAAGTTGTAGTAATACATATAGGGCGACGGGTTCAGCGAACGCAGCGCGCGGTACAGCGAGAGGGGATTGTCGCGATACGGTTTCGTCAGACGTTGGCCGACCTGGACCTGCATCAGCTCGCCGGCGGCGATGTATTCCTTGGCCTTGCGCACGGCGGCGAGGTAATCGTCTTTGGCGAATTCGCGGTAGGTCTCGGTGCGCACGCTGGCGGAAGTCACCGGCGGTTGAACGGTCGTGCGCAGGCGCTGTCGCAGGTCGCGCAGACGCTGCTTGGCGCGGGTGTAGGCCTCGGGTGTGGTCGGGTCTGCGTAGATCACCAGATACAGCTTGCCGGCGAGATTATCGATTACCGCAACCTCTTCGGTCAGCAACAACTGGATATCGGGCAGATTCAGATCGTCAGGCGGCGCGCTGTGTGCGAGCTTTTTCTCGATGTAGCGCACCGCGTCATAGCCGAAGTAACCGGCCAGACCGCCCGCAAAACGCGGCAGTCCGGGGCGTTGCGCAACCTTGAAACGGCCTTGGAACTGTTGAATGAATTCGAGCGGATCGCCTTCGTGCGTTTCGACGACCTTGCCGTCCCGCACCACTTCCGACACGCCGTTGCGGGTCCGCAGCAGGGTGCGCGCCGGCAGGCCAATGAACGAATAGCGGCCGAACCGTTCGCCGCCCACTACCGATTCCAGCAGGAACGAGTTGGCGCCGTTGCGCTCGGGCTGCGCGAGCTTCAGATACAGCGAGAGCGGCGTTTCGAGGTCGGCGAGCGCTTCAGCGATCAGCGGGATGCGATTGTAGCCCTCGTTCGCGAGGGACTGGAATTCGAGTTCGGTCATGTTCCGATCCTGTTCATAGGTCCGTGCGCGGCTTGCGACGGACAAAGCGGGGCGATGCGCTGCCTGCGTGGCCGGTTAGGCGAGGCTTGGTCGTCTTAAAGACAAGGTTAGGCCAACCGGCGCGAGCTTTCCCACGAAGCATGCAAGAGGTCCGGACGTGCCACGGTACTCAAGGTACACGACGGCCGCATGAACCGATGCGACGAAAACTGCTGGGAAAGGCGCGTGAGCGCAGCGAAGCAAAAAACGGTGCCGAAGACGAGCTTCAGCGTACCTCAGGAGAGGTTAGCGCGACCAGCGACGCCAGGGCCAGGCTCCCCGGTCGATGCTGCTCAGACTCCGTTTTTTGTTCAGAAACATGAGGATGAAGGACTTGTCAGGTCGATGTATGGTGTACTGCGTTGTGCGCTGCGATAGCCTTGGCGGCATCGAACAGCGAGGCAACTATACCATCCGATTTTATTGTTTGTATAGCCTGGCCATGGTTGTAGCCGTAGGGCACGGTGAGCGTCGCCATGCCCGCGGCGCGGCCAGCCAGCGCGTCGTTTTCCGAATCGCCGATCGCCACCGCGGCCTCGGGAGCGACCTGCAACTGCGCGCAGGCGGTCAGCATCGGCAGCGGATCGGGCTTCTTTTTCGCCAGGCTGTCGCCGCCGAGCACCACGCTGAAATAGCCGCGCAACCCGTATTGCTCGAGCAGTTCCACGGCGAAGCGGTACGGCTTGTTCGTGACGCACGCGAGTTTGAGGCCGGCGTCGCGCATGGCGCTCAGGCCGGCCTCGACGTCGGGGTACAGCCGTGTATGGCGGCCGTTGATCCTGGCGTACTCTTCCTGGTAGATGGCGAGTGCCTCGTCGAAGCGGTCCTGGGCGTGGCTGGCCTCAAAGCGGGGCGCCAGCACGCTGCGGATCAGATGCTCCGAGCCCTTGCCGACATAGCCCACCACTTCCTCGCGCGACGTTTCCGCCGCATCGAGCTGGGCGAGCATGCCGTTCAGGCCGGCCGTGAAGTCGTCCGCGGTGTCGATCATCGTGCCGTCGAGGTCGATGAGCGCCGCCAGTAGGCGCGGGCCGGTGAAGACCGGCGCGGGAAAGGACGAGGGTGACGCGGTGCTTGCCGTCATGCGCGTTGCTCGACTTTGGCGAGTTCGGCGCGCATCTGATCGATCACCGTCTTGTAGTCATGGTGGCCGAAGATTGCCGAGCCGGCCACAAAGGTATCCGCACCCGCCGCCGCGATCTCGGCGATGTTGTCGATCTTCACGCCGCCGTCCACTTCCAGATGGATCTCGCGGCCGGTTTTTTCGGTGTACGCGTCGATCCGCCTGCGTGCTTCGCGCAGTTTGTTGAGCGCTTCGGGAATGAACGACTGGCCGCCGAAACCCGGATTCACCGACATGATCAGCACCAGATCGACCTTGTCCATGACGTGATCCAGATAGTTCAGCGAGGTGGCCGGATTGAACACGAGGCCGGCTTTGCAACCGTGGTCGCGGATCAACGACAGGGTGCGGTCGATATGGTCCGAGCCTTCAGGGTGAAAGCTGATCACATTGGCGCCGGCTTTGGCGAAGTCGGGCACGATGCGGTCCACGGGGCGTACCATCAGATGCACGTCGATCGGCACCTCGACATGCGGGCGGAGCGCTTCGCACACCATCGGGCCGATGGTCAGGTTCGGCACGTAATGATTGTCCATCACGTCGAAGTGAATCCAGTCGGCGCCGGCGGCGACGACGTTACGGACTTCTTCGCCAAGCCGCGAGAAGTCGGCCGACAAAATGCTGGGGGAAATGCGGAATTGCGTCATGGCAGGGGCAGACGGTAGGCGAAAAATCCCATTTTACCGTCTTGCGGGCCGCGGAGCCTTGTCCGGATGGGATAGCCCGGTTGCGGGCATGCCGCGCATGAAGCAGAATGCGGAACCATAATAGAGGCTTGACCGGCGTGCCTGAGAGCATGGGCGCCCGGGCCTCTCGTAGTGATTGTCTAGATCGTTTCACCAGACCGGAATCAGGATGAGCCAGTACGAATTCAGCGTAGCGGCGCAGGTCCAGTACCTGCCCGACGAGTCGGACCCGGAGCGTCGGCAGTATGCGTTCGCCTACACGCTGACCATCCGCAACAGCGGTCAGGTGCCGGCACAACTGATTTCACGCCATTGGGTGATTACCGATAGCGAAAAGCACGAGCAGGAAGTGAAGGGGCTGGGTGTGGTCGGCCACCAGCCGCTGCTCAAACCGGGCGAGCAATTCGAATATACGAGTTGGGCCGTGATTGCGACGCCTGTCGGCACCATGCGCGGGGAGTATTTCTGCGTCGCGGAAGACGGTGAGCGGTTCGAAGCGCCGGTGCCCGAGTTCGTGCTGCGCATGCCGCGTACGCTGCATTGAACCGGCGACGCTGCACGCGGTCTTTAGACTGCTTTAGCGTTGTTTGTCGCGGTTTGCTTTCTTCTTGCCGGACGACGTCCAGACAACGATGAAAACCAGCAGGAACAGCGCGACTAGCGATTCCAGCGCGAAGATGAGCATCGGGTATTCGTCGAACAGATCAGACATGGCGGTTTCCATCAAGAACGAACATTGTATGCGTTTTGTCCGCACGGCCGCCGGCTGGCTGGGGGCGCTTTCGGTTGCCGTGATGCTGGCTTCGTGCGGCGGCGGTGTGGTGCGGCCTTCCGGGCCGCCGACGGGCGCCGCGATCATCCCCGGGCAGATCGCCGCGGCGCGGCTGACGGCGGTGGCGTGGCAGCAGGTGCCGGGCTGGCAGGACGATTCGCTGATCGGGGCAACGGCCGCGCTGCGGCAAAATTGCCTGCGGCTTGCTCGTCAGCCGAACTGGCAGCGCGCCTGTGCCGCGGCGGCGCAGATCGACGATCTGGATCTGACGAGCGCCCGTGCTTTCTTTGAAGCCTATTTCACGCCGTATCAATTCGCGAATACCGACGGGACGCTCGACGGCCTCGTGACCGGCTATTACGAGCCGTTGCTGCGCGGCTCGCGCACGCGCCATGGCGTTTATCAAACCGCGCTGTATCGCTGGCCGGCGGGCTATCGCCCCGGCGGAGAGTTGCCGAGCCGCGCGCAGCTCGAGCGCTCGGGCGTGCTCAATGGCAACGAACTGGTTTGGGTCGACGATCCGATCGAGGCGTTTTTCCTGCAGGTGCAAGGCTCGGGGCGCGTTGTGATGGAAGACGGCAGCGTCATGCGGCTCGGCTTTGGCGGCACGAACAATCAACCGTACAAGTCGATTGGCCGCTGGCTGCTCGATCGCGGTGAACTGACGCCGGCTCAGGCGACCATGCAGGGGATCAAGGCGTGGGCTCGCGCGAATCCGGCGCGCGTCGATGGCTTGCTGGATACCAATCCGCGCTTCGTGTTTTTCCGCGAGATGCCGTCCGCGGAGAGCATTCCGAGCGGTGGGTCGGATGGCCCAATCGGCGCGTTGGGTGTGCCATTGACGCCGGAACGTTCGATCGCGGTCGATCCGTCGTCGATTCCGCTGGGCACACCGGTGTTTTTGCAGACCACCCGTCCGCTGACCAATTCGCCGATGAACCGCCTGGTGTTCGCGCAGGATACCGGGTCGGCGATCAAGGGCGGTGTGCGGGCGGACTACTTCTGGGGTCTGGGTGACGACGCCGGCGATCTGGCCGGCAAGATGAAGCAGGCCGGACGGATGTGGTTGCTGTTGCCTAACTCGTGACTGGGCGGCGGTGGGATGGGGCGCGCCTGCACCGCCCGGCAGACCTGAAAGCGGGCGCTTGAGCCAGAGCGGGCTCAAGCGGTTACTGCCCAGCTACCACCATCAGCGCCACTGTTACCGGCACCGCCGCCGGCGTTCTCAGGCGCTTGCCTTACGCTTGTCCACCACACGCCGCGCCTTCCCCACCGAGCGCTCAATACCGTTCACCGCCAGCACGTTCACCACTGCGCTGATGCCGATCAGCGCCTTGATGTCGTACGCCAGCGCATGCTTTGCTGCGGCGAGCGCGGTCGTGTCGGGTGCCGTCTCGGGGCAGGGTTCGACGTTCAGCGTCAGCACATCGAGCGGGCCTTCTTTCGTCAGCACGATCTGGTAGTGCGGCGCGAGTGCGTGCTGCTTGAGCAGCAGTTCCTCGATCTGCGTCGGGAAGACGTTCACGCCGCGCACGATCATCATGTCGTCAGAGCGGCCGGTGATTTTCTCCATTCGGCGCATCGTGCGTGCGGTGCCGGGCAACAAGCGCGTGAGATCGCGCGTGCGGTAACGGATGATCGGCAGCGCTTCTTTGGTCAACGAGGTGAACACCAGTTCGCCCAGTTCGCCGTCCGGCAGTACCTCGCCGGTTTCCGGATCGATGATCTCCGGGTAAAAGTGATCTTCCCAGATGGTCGGGCCGTCTTTGGTCTCGACGCATTCCGACGCGACGCCAGGCCCCATGACTTCCGAAAGACCGTAGATGTCGACCGCATCGATGCCCATGCGCTTTTCGATCGCGCTGCGCATGTCGTTGGTCCACGGTTCGGCCCCGAAGATGCCGATCCGCAACGAACATTGCGCTGGGTCGATGCCTTGCCGTTCGAGCTCGTCAGCGATCGACAGCATGTAGCTCGGCGTCACCATGATGATGTCGGGGCGGAAATCCTGAATGAGCTGAACCTGCTTTTCCGTCTGGCCGCCGCCGAACGGGATCACGGTGAGCCCCGCGCGCTCCGCGCCGTAGTGGGCGCCGAGCCCTCCCGTGAACAGGCCATAGCCGTAGCTCACGTGAACCTTGTCGCCGCGCCGCGCACCGGCCGCGCGAATCGAGCGGGCGACGACGTTGGCCCAGGTGTCGATATCGCGCGCCGTGTAGCCGACCACGGTCGGCTTGCCGGTCGTACCCGAGGACGCATGAATCCGGGATACCTGTTCCTGTGGGACTGCGAACATCCCGAACGGGTAGTTGTCGCGCAGATCCTGCTTGCTCGTGAACGGGAAACGGGCCAGGTCCGCGAGCGTCTTTACCTCACCTGGATGGACGCCGGCCTCGTCGAACTTGCGCCGGTAAACCGGCGAATTCTCATAAGCGTGGGTGAGCGACCATTTCAGCCGTTCAAGCTGAAGTGCGGCGAGTTCGTCGCGGCTCGCCGTTTCGATCGGCTCGAGCGGGAGCGGGGTATTCATCGAATGTCTCCTTGCTTCTACAGAATAGGTGGCAGCGAGCGCCGGGGCACGGGGCCGGGTGCCGCGCTGCGGGTTCAGCTTGCTGTTGGAATGACACTGCCTCTTATTTGGGCAGATTTGCCGCGAAACATCGCCACGGTTTCCTCCGCGCGATTGGTGACACGAATATCGTAGATGCCGGTGCGGCCGCTCAGCGTTTGTTCGGCGGCTTCCGCTGTCAGTACGTCGCCGCCTTGTACCGGTCGAAGAAACTCGATCGAGCACCCCGATGCCACCGTGTTGATGTTGTAGCTATTGCAGGCGAAGGCGAAGCTGGAATCCGCCAGCGTGAAGATCAAGCCACCATGGCAGATCCGATGGCCGTTGAGGAAATCGGGGCGCACGGCCATGCGTACCCGGGCATAGCCGGGGCGGATCTCCAGCAATTCGATTCCTAGTGCGCGACTGCAGGCATCGGCTGCGTACATTGCTTCGGCGGTGGCGCGCGCCAACTCGTTTGCCGACAGCACGGCTTCGCTTTCCGGCCGGGGTGTGATGTCGGCAGTGGGTTCGGGGTGTGTGGACATCTCAGCGGCCCTCGAAACGCGGTGCGCGTTTTTCGATGAAGGCTTGCACACCTTCTGCGTAGTCGTGGGATGCGCCTAATTCGCGCTGCAGATCGCGCTCCAGGTCAAGCTGCTGATCGAGTGTTTGCGTAACGCCCGCGCGCATGGCCTGCTTGATTGCGGCGATGGCGCGCGTGGGTTGCTGGGCGAGCTGGGCAGCAAGTTTGGCCGACGCAGCGGCGAGCTCGGCGTCGTCGACTACCTGCCAGACGAGTCCCCAGTCTTCGGCTTTTTCCGCGCTGAGCTTGTCGCCAGTAAGGGCGAGGCCGAGCGCGCGGGCCATGCCGACGCGTTGCGGCAGGAACCATGTGCCGCCCGAATCCGGCACCAGGCCGATTTTCACGAATGCCTGAATGAAGCTGGCCGAGCGTGCCGCGAGGACGATGTCGCAGGCGAGCGCCAGATTGGCGCCTGCGCCCGCTGCCGTGCCGTTCACGGCGGCGATCACCGGCAGGGGCAACGCCTGCAGGCGGCGAATCAGCGGATTGAAGTACTGGTCGATCAATTCGCCGAGGTCGGTCATGGCGCCAGGCGTGAAGTCGAGGTCGGCAAGATCCTGGCCTGCGCAAAAGCCGCGGCCGGCGCCGGTCAGCACAAGGGCTCGCGCGCCTGCGGCGACGACCTCATCGAGCGCGGCGCTCAGTTCCCGGTGCATTGTGCGCGTGAAGCTGTTGAGCTTGTCGGGGCGGCTCAGAGTCAGGGTGGCGACGCGGCTCAAGGCGTCGAAATCGACGCGGATCGCTTCATATGTCATCGGTTGTCTCCTCCTGCTGGCAATTGAATAGCGTATGAGCGGAGTCCGGTTACGTCAGACCCGCTCGATGGCAAGTGCGATACCTTGACCGACGCCAATGCACATCGTGCACAGCGCGAACCGGCCGTTCACGCGTTCGAGCTGATAGAGCGCCGTGGTAATGAGCCGCGCTCCCGATGCGCCGAGCGGATGGCCGAGGGCGATTGCCCCACCGTTCGGGTTCACGCGCGGATCGTCATCGCGCAGGCCAAGTGTGCGCAGCACCGCCAGCCCTTGCGATGCGAAGGCTTCGTTCAGTTCGATAACGTCGAATTGTTCCAACGACATTCCGAGCTGCCTGAGCAGCTTTTGCGTGGCAGGCGCGGGGCCGATACCCATGATGCGCGGCGCTACGCCGGCCGTAGCCATGCCGATGACGCGTGCGCGGCGGCGCAGCCCGTATTGATCTGCCGCCGCCTGATTGGCAAGCAGCAGCGCGCACGCGCCGTCATTGACACCCGAGGCGTTGCCGGCGGTGACGCTGCCGTCGGGGCGCACCACGCCCTTGAGCTTGCCGAGCGCTTCCAGCGAGGTTTCACGCAGATGTTCATCGAGCGTGACTCGAACCGGATCGCCTTTCTTCTGGGCAATCTCGACCGCGACAATCTCTTGCGCCAGTGTTCCATCGCGTTGCGCTTGAGCCGCCTTTTGCTGGCTTCGCATCGCGAACGCGTCCTGGTCCGCGCGGCTCACACCGAATTCGACCGCGACGTTCTCGGCGGTTTCGGGCATCGAATCGACGCCGAAGTCCCGCTTCATCAGCGCGTTGACGAAGCGCCAGCCGATCGTCGTGTCATAAATGTCGGCCTGCCGCGAGAACGCGGTGCTTGCCTTGCCCATCACGAACGGCGCGCGGGTCATGCTCTCTACGCCACCTGCGATCATCAGGCGTGCTTCGCCTGCCTTGATGGCCCGTGCGGCTGTACCGACCGCGTCCATGCCTGAACCACACAGACGATTGATGGTGGCGCCTGGCGCGTCGGTGGGCAAACCGGCGAGCAGGGCAGCCATGCGCGCGACGTTGCGATTGTCTTCGCCGGCCTGGTTGGCGCAACCGTAGATCACGTCGTCGAGCGCGCGCCAGTCCACGTCAGGGTTGCGTTCGATCAGCGCCTTGATGGGCACCGCGCCCAGATCGTCGGGACGGACATCTTTCAGGGCGCCGCCGTAACGGCCGAAGGGGGTGCGAATCGCGTCGCAGATGAAGGCGTCGTTCATGCTGTATTCCTGCAGATGGCGGACCGGGCTGGAATGCCGGTCCGATGTCTCATGCTAGTGATGACAGGTCGAGTTTTCCATTCGGCCAGACGGCCTAAGCCGCATCGACCTTTTCCGTCTTATGACGTTTAGCCGACTACAACCGGCGCCGCTTTCGGTTCAACATGAACGCGACTTTGAATGACACGGAAACGGTTTGCCACGAATGCGGCATCCGCGAGCGCGGCGTTGGCGGCGGGGTTTGCTCCGGTGCCGTGGAAATCGGAGAACGCGGCTGACTGGTTGACGAACACGCCGCCCGTCAGATTGATGGACAGGGCTACGCCGCCCTGAAGCGAGGCTTCATGAGCGGCTTCGATCACGGCTTCGTCAGTGCTGTAGACCGATAGCGTCAGAGCGCCGTGCTCTGCAGCGAGCTTGCCTGCCAGTTCCAGAGACTGCGCCGTCGAATCGGTGGCGATGACGAACGAGATCGGGCCGAACCATTCCTTGGTGAAGTTCGC
This sequence comes from Paraburkholderia sp. SSBN10T, assembly GCF_056619545.1. Lineage (NCBI taxonomy): Bacteria > Pseudomonadati > Pseudomonadota > Betaproteobacteria > Burkholderiales > Burkholderiaceae > Paraburkholderia > Paraburkholderia sp. SSBN10T. The sequence continues at coordinate 2,376 of NZ_JBWQQI010000030.1, read as the reverse complement.
CGAGTCAGTAGCGGCGTCGAGTTGCAGCACGAGCGGGGTGCGCACCCGAGCGCCTGCAAAGGCCGGATGTTCGAGCGCCTGACTCTCGGCCAGCACTCGGCCTAGCTTGCTGGCTTCGTCGAGGCGCTGGACGACGCCTTCATTCTGGATGGCGCCGAGCAGTTCGACGGCGCGCGCTGGGTCGGCAACCAGTTTCTGCACGGCTCCCGCGATAGCCTGTGCGACTTCATCGAAGCTCAGCGGACCTTCTGCGGTGCGGATGCCATCGCGCGGCACGTAGATGTTTTGCGGCGCGGTACACATCTGGCCGGAATAGAGCGCCAGCGAGAAAGCAATGTTCCGCGCGACGGCCTTGATGTCGTCAGCCGAGTCGATCACGATCTGATTGACGCCCGCTTTCTCGGTGTATACCTGTGCCTGGTGTGCATGGCGCTCAAGCCAGGTACCGTTTTGCGTGCTGCCGGTGAAGTCGATCAGCTTGATCTCGGGGCGCAGCGCGAGATCCTGAACCAGGGCGCCGTCATTCGGGTTGGTGGCAAGCAGGGTTACGACGTTGGGATCGAAACCGGCCTCGCGCAGGACATCGCGCGCGATGCGTACGGTGATCGCCAGCGGCAGGATAGCGCCGGGGTGGGGCTTGACAATGACGGTGTTGCCCGTTGCCAGATCGGCGAACAGTCCCGGGTAGCCGTTCCACGTTGGGAAGGTGCAGCAGCCCAGCACTAATCCGGTGCCGCGCGGTACGACGGTATAGCGCTTGTGCATCGCGAGCGGCGGGTTCTTGCCTTGCGGTTTTTCCCAGTGCGCGTCGGCGGGGATGCGGCGCAACTGATCCCATGCGTACACGACTGCTTCGAGCGCGCGGTCCTGGGCGTGCGGACCACCTGCCTGGAACGCCATCATGAACGCCTGGCCGGTGGTGTGCATGACGCTGTAACCAATCTCGAAGCTCGCGCGGTTCACGCGAGCCAGAATTTCGAGGCTCACGCCAATCCACGCTTTCGGACCAGCGGCACGCCAGGAACGTTGTGCGTCCGTAGCCGCGGCAAGCAGCGCATTGGGGTCGGCCTTGGGATAGCGGATGTCGAGCGGAAAACCGAACGGCGAGATCTCCGCGCCGACAGTTTCGCCGGTGGTTGGCTGATCGAGTTCGAAGGTCCGATGCAGGTGCGCCTTGAATGCTGCTTCGCCATCGGCATTCGCTGTTTCCCCGTACACTTTGAGGCTGGGCATTTCGACGAACGGGCTCCAGTAGCCGCGCGTCTCGATGGCGGCGAGCGCCTTTTGCAGCATAGCTTCGTGCTTGGAAAATAGCGGATGTGTCATGGCGAAAGGTGAGCTGAAGGTTAGGAGAAACCTTGTCGAATAATTGACCGACCGACCGGTTGGTTGGTTGGTGAATGTTAGCATTATTAAGACTGCGGCGCGAAGCGTTTTCGCGCTACTCACTCTTCATACAAAGGAGGCTGCATGGCTTACGAAAATATTCTGGTCGAGACCCGTGGGCGGGTCGGTCTTATCACTTTGAATCGCCCCAAGGCGCTGAATGCGCTCAACGATGCGCTAATGGACGAGTTAGGCGCAGCGTTGCAGTCGTTCGACGCCGACGATGGGATCGGCGCGATCGTTGTCACGGGCAGTGAAAAGGCATTCGCCGCGGGTGCCGACATCGGCATGATGGCCACGTACACCTATATGGATGTGTACAAGGGCGACTACATCACGCGCAACTGGGAAACCGTGCGTTCGATCCGCAAGCCCATCATCGCGGCCGTTGCAGGCTTCGCGCTGGGCGGCGGCTGCGAGTTGGCGATGATGTGCGACATCATCTTTGCCGCAGATACGGCCAGGTTCGGCCAGCCTGAAATCAAGCTCGGCATCATGCCGGGTGCTGGCGGCACGCAACGGTTGCCGCGCGCGGTGTCGAAGGCGAAGGCGATGGATCTGTGTTTGACCGCGCGCTTCATGGACGCGGCCGAGGCGGAGCGTGCCGGACTTGTGTCTCGTGTGCTTCCCGCTGCGTCGTTACTGGAAGAAGCGGTGGCTGCTGCAGCCACGATCGCTGAGTTTCCGCTGCCGGCAGTGATGATGGTTAAGGAGTCGGTGAATCGGGCCTATGAAACGACTCTCGCAGAAGGGGTTCATTTCGAGCGCCGCCTGTTCCATTCCCTGTTCGCGACTGAGGATCAGAAAGAAGGGATGGCTGCGTTCGTCGAGAAGCGCAAACCGGTGTTCAAGCATCGCTAAATGGGACTCTCGAAATAACGCTTGCAAGGCGATGACGTGGCCGCTAGAATCCCGCTCTTTCGCGCTCCGGAAAGCGGGGCGCGGGGAGCGGGAGAGCCAGCAGTGGCAAGGCTTGCGGCGGCGCGGACA
>NZ_JBWQQI010000029.1:0-109065 GCF_056619545.1 Paraburkholderia sp. SSBN10T | reverse complement strand
TCCTTTTCGTTTCGTCAACAACATTTTTTCGCTTTCGCTTAATACCTTGTCGCCGCTACGGCCGCTGGTTTCCGCAGCGGCACTCGTTCGCAAACGAGGAGGCGAATATTAGGCGAACAACGGCTATATGACAAGGGTTTGACCGAAATGTTTTTTTGGCGAGTCACTTCCGAGTCGAATTTACTACGGCATCAAGCGGAATCGCCTCAGCCATTGCGACATAACCTGCGTCGCTCGGGTGGATGTGATCGCCGCTGTCGTACCCGCGCTGCAGACGCTCGGACTGAGTCGGATCCCGGAGAGCCGCGTCGAAATCCACCACGCCATCGAACGCGCCAGCCGTCCTGATCCATTGATTCACTGTGGACCGGATGCTTTCACGCTGCGGCGGCAACGAAGCCGGGGTGAGCGTCGCGCCGAACACGCGCACGCCGCGCCGGTGAGCCTCGGCAATCACCCGCTTGTAGCCCGCGATCAGGTCCGCTGCACTCACAGTCGTGTGCGGGTAATCGCAGTCCAACCCGGCGCGCGGCGGCATCGACGAAAAATTGATGTCATTAATGCCGATCAGCAGGATCGCCGTCTTTACCCCCGGGCGCTCCAGTACGTCCCGGCCGAAACGCTTGACAAGCGCATCGCCATAGCAGGGAGAATCGCTAAGCAAGCGGTTGCCGCTGATCCCCAGATTGACGACAGCCGTAGACCGGTCCCCCGATCGCGCCAGGCGGCGCGCGAAAGCGTCCGGCCAGCGGTGATTCTCGTTCAAGCTCGAACGCATGCCATCGGTAATCGAGTCACCGATCGCGGCAACCGCTGCGGCAGACGGTGCGTCCACCGACACCGACAGCCCCGTCACCCAGGCAAATTGCGTAAAGCGCTGCGCAAACGCGCCGGCCATCGCGTCATCCGCATGATTGCCGGGCAGCGAGACGTAATTGACCTGATTCGAGACGCGGTGCCACGCCACCAACCGCTGATCCGCCCCCATGTACGAACTGATCGCGTACGAGGCGCCAGCGACAATCTCCAGCTCGACCGCGTCGCTATCCAGTTCGCCACCAGGCGGCACGGTCACCGACAGCTTCCCGCCGAACGTCACCTTTTCGCCACCGTTCGCCTGCGCGGCCGCGCCCCCCGCCGAACGTGCAATCCGCAATTCCTGGATCACCAACGGCGTCTTGCCATATTCATTACTGACGTGAATCCGGACAGTACTACCGGAAAGAGTGGGATAGACGATCTGCCGGACCGTGCGTCCAGCGACCTCGGGCGCACGGTAAAGCGGCGGCAAATTAGCCTGCTGGGGAATGGACTGAAGCGCAGTCGCCCAGCTTGCAACCCAGTGCGTGGGCGCATCGGCGGCAAACGCTGCCGGCGTGACAGCAAATTGAGCAAGCAGAGCGGCGCCGCACGCAGCGGCCAGAGTACGGAGGGTCATTCGCGAGTGGACAAAAGGCAAAGCGCCCATTGTGCCCGATCGGTCGGGACCGGTGGCGGGCACGAGGCACCCATGAACACCGGCCGCGCGCCCGGCGGCAAGGCGAGATCCTAGCGAGGAGCGCTTCCCGCCGCGAGATTCAGCGCCAAAGCTTGCGCCACTTCAATCCCGTCGATCGCCGCAGAATAAATCCCGCCGGCGTAACCCGCGCCTTCGCCAGCCGGATAAAGGCCTTGTACGTTCATGCTCTGGTAATCGTCTTTGCGGCGAATCCGGATCGGCGACGAGGTGCGTGTCTCCACTCCGGTCAGCACCGCATCGTCCATGGCGAAACCCGCGATCTTGCGGTCGAGCTGCGGCAGCGCCTCGCGAATCGCTTCGATCACATAGTCGGGCAGCGCCGTACTGAGATCGGTGGGGTGCACGCCCGGCTTGTACGAGGGGACAACCGAACCAAGCGAAGTGGACGGCCGGCCGGCAATGAAGTCGCCCACCCGCTGACCCGGCGCGCAGTAATTGCTGCCGCCCAGTTCGAACGCGCGCTCTTCCCATTTACGCTGAAAGGCGATGCCGGCGAGCGGGCCGCCCGGGTAATCCTCAGGCGTAATCCCGACCACGATGCCCGCATTGGCGTTGCGCTCGGCGCGCGAGTACTGGCTCATGCCATTGGTCACCACGCGGCCCGGCTCCGAAGTCGCCGCCACCACGGTCCCACCGGGGCACATGCAAAAGCTATAAACGGCCCGCCCGTTGCTGCAGTGATGCACCACCTTGTAGTCCGCGGCGCCCAGTTGCTTATGCCCCGCGAACTTGCCAAAGCGGCTGCGGTCGATCAGGCCCTGCGGGTGTTCGATCCGGAAACCGAGCGAAAACGGCTTCGCTTCTATATAGACGCCGCGCTTATGCAGCATTTCGAAGGTGTCGCGGGCGCTGTGGCCGACCGCCAGCACCACATGCTCGCACGGCAGCGTCTCGCCAGTAGACAACTGGAGCGCGCGCACCTTGCCCTGCTCGATCTCGATGTCCTCGACGCGCGTCTCGAAGCGCACTTCGCCGCCCAGCTCGTGAATCGTGGCGCGCATTTTTTCCACCATGCTCACCAGCCGGAACGTGCCGATGTGCGGGCGGCTCAGGTAAAGAATGTCTTCCGGCGCGCCCGCCTTGACGAACTCGTCGAGCACTTTGCGGCCGTAGTGGTGCGGATCCTTGATCTGGCTGTACAGCTTGCCGTCGGAGAACGTCCCGGCCCCGCCTTCGCCGAACTGCACGTTGGATTCGGGATTGAGCACCGATTTGCGCCACAGGCCGAAGGTGTCCTTGGTGCGCTCACGCACAGCCTTGCCGCGCTCGAGAATAATCGGGCGGAAACCCATCTGCGCGAGGATCAGCCCCGCGAACAAGCCGCACGGGCCCATGCCGATCACCACCGGACGCGGCCCTGTCAGGTGCTCGGGCGCCCTGGTGACAAAGCGATATTCCATGTCCGGCGTCACGCCGCAATGAGGCACGCCGGCGAGGCGCTTCAAGGCCGCCGCTTCGTCCTTGACCTCGGCATCGACGATATACGTCAGCTTGATATCGGCGCGCTTACGCGCATCGTGCGCGCGGCGGAACACGGTATAACGGACGAGCCCGTCAGCCGGCACCCCAAGCTCGGCGAGGCGCGCGAGAACTGCGGCATCGAGAGCGCTTTCGGGGTGATCGAGCGGGAGTTTGATTTCGCTTAAACGTAACATGGAGACCGGGGATGCAGAGGGCGCAGAATCGCAGCCAATCCGCGATTTTATAGGTTCTGCAGCGGGCCAGGGCAGCGACGGCTGAGATCAGCGAGCTTGCACCCGGCATTTCGCGGCAAAACACCGCTATCGAATCGCCCCTTTTTAGGGGCGCGGGGCAATCACGTAGCCCTTGCGCTCCAGGTCGCGGCGATACCACTGGTTGGCGTTCATGCCGCAGTAAATCGCGAACGCAATACTGAGCACCAGGCTAATCACATCGGCCGTCACCCCGGCGAAGCCGATCAGACCGATCACCAGATCCGCGGCCAGCATCAGCAGCGCAACTAGCCACATTCGCTTCATCAGCGCCCAGATAAAACCCAGCAGAAACGCGGCCCAACTGAAACCGGTGCTCACCTCGACCTTCTCGCCTCTTGCCGGGTGCTGCAAATAGATCCGCTCCGTCATTTCGCTTCCGCCCTCTCGTTTAAGCCAATCCGGCGCGCGCCGCGCCGACCTCCACCGTACCCTATCTGCGCCGCCCGAACCTGCCTTAAATTCCACTCAAAAAAATCATTAACCGACCGGTCGGTTGGTTTATACTGCCGAACACAGACAACTTCGGACGAGAGCGTTCGCCATGTACACGCAATCCCTCGACATTCCCGGCAACGTCGCGCCGCTGGACGCCGCCGGCGACTCGCCTGAGCAGGCGCGTTTCGATGCCGTCATGGCCGCAGACGGCAAAATCGAGCCGCAGGACTGGATGCCCGACGCCTACCGCAAGACGCTGGTGCGGCAGATCTCGCAGCACGCCCACTCGGAAATCGTGGGCATGCTGCCCGAAGGCAACTGGATTACCCGCGCACCGAGCCTGAAGCGCAAGGCCATCCTGCTCGCCAAGGTCCAGGACGAAGCCGGCCACGGCCTCTATCTCTATAGCGCGGCCGAAACGCTGGCGGTGTCGCGCGATCAGTTGATCGACGCGCTGCACGCCGGCAAAGCCAAATATTCGAGCATTTTCAATTATCCGACGCCCACGTGGGCGGATGTCGGTGTGATCGGCTGGCTGGTCGACGGCGCGGCGATCATGAACCAGATCCCGCTGTGCCGCTGCACCTACGGTCCGTACGCGCGGGCCATGATCCGCATCTGCAAGGAAGAGTCGTTCCATCAGCGCCAGGGGTTCGACGCGCTGCTGTCGATGATGAACGGCACCGAAGCGCAGCGCGCGATGGTCCAGCAAGCGGTGAACCGCTGGTGGTGGCCGGTGCTGATGATGTTCGGCCCGAGCGACAAGGATTCGATCCACAGCAGTCAGTCGTCGAAATGGGGCATCAAGCGCATCTCCAATGATGACCTGCGCCAGAAATTCGTCGACGCCACCGTCGACCAGGCCAGGCTCCTCGGCGTCACGTTGCCGGACCCGGACCTCAAGTGGAACGAAGCGCGCGGTCACTACGACTACGGCGACATCGACTGGGAAGAGTTCTGGCGCGTGGTCAACGGCGACGGCCCGTGCAACCGCGAGCGTCTGGCCACGCGGGTGAAGGCGCATAACGACGGCGCCTGGGTACGCGAGGCCGCCCTCGCCCACGCGGAAAAGCAACGTCAGCGTGCACAACAGCACGCCGCGTAAGCCTCGCGACACTCTACCCGATGCAGGGCAATGCCTGGTAACAGCCGGCGCTAACCGGCGTCACCCGGCAACTGCAACGAAAGAAGCAGCAAAAGATTCAGGAGATTCGAAAATGGACAAGCCGATGAACAAAGAATGGCCGATCTGGGAAGTGTTCGTGCGCAGCAAGCAGGGGCTCGACCATAAGCACTGCGGCAGCCTGCACGCGGCCGACGCGCCGATGGCCCTGCGCATGGCGCGCGACGTCTACACGCGCCGCCAGGAAGGCGTGAGCATCTGGGTCGTGCCGTCCTCGGCCATCACCGCGTCCGATCCGCAGGACAAGGCGGAGCTGTTCGAACCGGCCGGCGACAAGATTTACCGCCATCCGACGTTCTACACGCTCCCCGACGAAGTCAACCACATGTAAGCGCGTCATGGACATCACGCCCCAACACCTTTCCTACGTGCTGCGCCTCGCGGACACCGCCCTGATTCTCGGTCAGCGCAACGCCGAGTGGTGCGGCCACGGCCCGATCCTCGAAGAGGACATCGCGCTCGCCAACATGAGCCTCGACCTGATCGGCCAGGCGCGCCTCCTGTACACGCACGCCGCGACGCTCGAGCACGCGCTCACCGGCGCCAGCAAGAGCGAGGACGACTACGCGTACTTTCGCAGCGAGCGCGAGTTCGCCAACTACACGCTCGCCGAGTTGCCGCATTACGGACCGCTCTCGGGCACTGCCCACGCAGATAAGGATTACGCGGTCACGATCGTGCGCAACTTCCTGTATTCGACGCTGATGGCGCATCTATGGACGGCGCTCAGCGCCTCGACCGACGCGCAACTCGCGGCGATTGCCGCGAAGTCGATCAAAGAGACGCGCTACCACATTCACCACGCCGGCGAATGGCTGATCCGCCTCGGCGACGGCACGGACGAATCGCATCGCCGCGCGCAAGCCGCGCTCGACTATCTGATGCCCTACACGCGCGAGTTCTTCAGCGTGGACGCGGTCGAGGAAGCCATTGCCGAAGCCGGTATCGGCCCGCTGACGGCCGATCTGCAAGCCGCCTGGGAAGAAGACGTGCGCGCCGCGCTGAGTGAAGCCACGCTCACGCCGCCTGAGCCGGTCAAGCACATCACGACCGGCAAGCACGGCGAGCACTCCGAACACATGGGCTATGTGCTGGCCGAGATGCAGAGCCTCGCGCGGCAGCATCCCGGCGCAAGCTGGTAAGCCGGGGACGGAGTATGACCATGACCTCGACCGCAAACCTCGCCGACACCGTGGACCCCGTGCTGGAGCGCGCATGGACCGTGCTCGAAACGGTGCCCGACCCGGAGATCCCGGTGGTGTCGATTCGCGAGCTCGGCATTCTGCGCGACGTGCGCCGTGCCGCTGACGGCGTGCTCGAGGTAGTCATCACGCCGACCTACTCCGGTTGCCCAGCCATGTCGCAAATCGCCGAAGACGTAGGCCACGCGCTGGAAGTCGCGAGGCTCACGCCGTACCGCATCGCCACCGTGCTCGCGCCCGCCTGGACCACCGACTGGATGACCGCCGAGGCACGCGACAAGCTGCGTGCCTACGGTATCGCCCCGCCCACCGGCAATTGCGCGAGCAGCACACCGGACGAAAAAGTGATCCGCTTCGTCCCCAAGGCGCTGCCCGCGCCGGCTTGTCCGCGCTGCGGTTCCGTTCACACCGAACGTCTCGCACAGTTCGGCTCGACAGCCTGCAAGGCGCTGTATCGCTGCCTCGATTGCCTCGAACCCTTCGACTATTTCAAACCATACTGATATGGCCACCCCGCAATTTCACCCCCTGCGTATCCGCGAAGTCCGGCCCGAAACCGCCGACGCGGTCTCGGTCGCCTTCGAAGTGCCTGTCGAGCTGCGCGAGCAGTATCGCTTCACGCAAGGCCAGTTCGTCACGCTGAAGACGCACATCGACGGCGAGGAAACCCGCCGCTCGTACTCAATCTGCGTGGGCGTCACCGATTACGACCGCGACGGCGAACTGCGCATCGGCATCAAACGGGTCCGGGGCGGCCGCTTTTCGAATTTCGCCTTCGATACGCTGCAACCCGGTCATACGATCGACGTGATGACGCCCGACGGCCGCTTTTTCACCCACCTGAACGCGGAACAGGGCCAGCAATACCTCGCCTTTTCCGGCGGCTCGGGCATCACGCCGGTGCTCGCGATCATCAAGACCACGCTCGAAGTCGAACCGCGCAGCACTTTTACGCTGGTCTACGGCAACCGCAGCGTCGACCAGATCATGTTCGCCGAAGAGCTGGAAGACCTGAAGAACCGTTTCATGAACCGGTTCGTGCTGTATCACGTGCTCTCGGACGATCTGCAGGATGTCGAGCTGTTCAACGGCGTGCTGGACCAGCAAAAGTGCGCGGCCTTCATCGAGAACCTGGTGCCGGCCGAGACCATCGACGAAGCCTTCATCTGCGGTCCCGCGCCGATGATGGACGCTGCCGAGGCCGCGCTGAAGGCGGCGGGCCTCGCCCAGGAAAAGATTCATGTCGAACGCTTCGGCTCGCCGTTGCCGCAGGCCGGGGTTCCGCCTGTGGAGATCACCGAGGACACGCCGGCGGCGGACCTCGAAATCGTCCTCGACGGCAAGAAACGCAAGCTGCGCCTGCCCTACCAGGGCGTGAGCGTGCTCGATGTCGGTCTGAAGGCCGGGCTCGCGCTGCCGTATGCCTGCAAGGGCGGCGTTTGCTGCACCTGCCGTGCCAAGGTGCTTGAGGGCGAAGTGCGGATGGAAAAGAACTACACGCTCGAAGAGCACGAAATCCGCGATGGTTTCGTGCTGACCTGCCAGTGCCATCCGGTGAGCGACCGGGTGGTGGTCAGCTACGACGAGCGCTAGGCCTCCTACGCGCAATCATCTTCGACGATGCGCACCTGAGCGCTTTCAGCTCACCCGCGATCCGCTTACACTAGGGGCCGCTCGCGATCGGGACCGGGTTCCGGCCGTCGAGCGGCCCTTTTTGTGACCGATTTGCCAGCGAACCGTTGATGAGCACGATCCACCTGACTAACGGCGACGTCGCCGCCGACTCCCTGCGAACCGCCCTGCAAGACGCCGGACGCGACGAGCGCGTGCAGGCGCTGCGCGACGATCTCGCAGTCGGCCCTTTACGCGGCGTCGACGATACGCCCGAGGTGCGCGCCGAGTTCTGGCAACGCGTGATGGACGGCGCCCGCCGCGAGGGCGCGCCGCGCGACGGCGCGCCCCGCAATTTCCTGCGCGAATTCATTGAAGAAGCCGCGGTGCTGGAGCAGATCGCAGCCGGCACCACCCAGGTTGTCCTGTGGCACGGCGAAAGCGCGTCGGACCAGTTGACACTGCGCCGCGCCTGCTACCACCTGCGCAACAGCCCGCAGCGCCTGAACGAAGTCCGTCTGTCGATCCGCGATCTCACCGATCCCGGCGCCTTTGCTCATAGCCGGGCAGACCGCGCCACTTCGGTGGGCATGTTCGCACCCGAGGTCCTGCAAACGCGGCTCCCGGACGTCGCGCCCATCTCGGTGCTGCGCATCAGCCGGCTCGCGCTCGAATGGCAGGAAGTCAAACAGGCGAACGGCGAAACCCGCCGCTGGCGCGACAACACTTTCACGAGCGGCGTTTTCGGCGATCTGGACGCGCTGATCCTCGAACAGGCAACCGACGCCTGGCAGCCCGCCTCCCGCATCGGCGCGCAACTGATGAGCACCGAACTCGGCTTCCTGGTTAGCGACAGCATCGTGCTCTGGCGCTTTCGCGAACTCGCCGCGAATGGCCGCGTGAGCCTGCGCGGCGACACCTCCGGATGGCGCGCGCTCGAACTGCGCGCAGCCTTTCCCACCTGCCTCACCTGCTCCAGCTAAATTTCCCAAACACCATGGCCCGCACCCGAGCCCCCGATCACGAAACCCAGCGCGACCAGATTCTCGAACTGGCCGCCGCCAAATTCGCGCAGACGAGCTATCCGAGCACTTCGATGGCCGATCTGGCCGCAGCCAGCGGCACCTCGAAAGCGCGTCTCTACCACTATTACGAGAGCAAGGAAGCAATCCTGTTCGACCTGCTCGACCGCTACACCAAGCGGCTGATGCTAATCATCGCGGAAGTGGAAGGTTCGAGCCAGCGGCGCGGGCTGAGCGAACGCGAAACCTTTGCCGAGCTGATCCGCGCGTTCCTGTCGGAATACGAAAACTCGCACAGCCGGCACGTCGCGCTGCTGAACGACGTGAAATACCTCGTCGACACGCAGCGAGAGATCATCCTGAACCGCCAGCGCGATGTAGTGGCAGCATTCGCACGCCAGCTGACGCGTGCCTACCCCGAGCGCGCCACCCGCGAAAACCAGACGGCGCTGACGATGATGGTGTTCGGCATGATCAACTGGACTTTCACATGGCTGAAGCCCGGCGGCCGGATGGGCTATCAGGAGTTCGCCGAGCAGGTGGTCGAGATGGTCGACCACGGGTTGAGGGCGAGCGAATAAGATCCCAAGGCATCTCGATATTGCAGGGCAACATATATCAGACGAAACAGTTGTCACCTAACCACAGTGTCGGCGCCTCTTATGCAAAACAAATAACTGTTTTAAATCAAATACATAGAAATAGGTTCACAACAAAATAGAACGGGTCGTCGAATTGATATCCGGGTTTTCCCTAGTTCTGAGATACCACTTCGGTTAAAATCCATTCCGCGGTGCACCATATCGCCCGCTGAATAGGAGAACCCAACCATGACTACGCCTACTACCCGCGCCGCTGAGCCGATCGTCGCACCGGATCGCCTGATGCAGGCTGCCGGTCACGCGCATGCTCTGGTGCGGGAACTCACCGCGGTAGACCGCGAACGCCTGCTCGACCACTTTCTCGCGCTCGGCGAAGACGACCGGCTGCTGCGCTTCGGCCAGATCGTGCCGAACCATGTGATCGAGAACTACGTCCGCTCCATCGACTTCACGCGCGACACCGTATTCGGCGTCTTCGACAACCAGTTGCAACTGGTCGGCGTTGGCCACCTGGCCTATCTCCCGGCCGAGGGCGACAAGCGCACCGCCGAGTTCGGCGTGTCGGTGCTGGAGAGCGTGCGTGGCAAGGGGATCGGCAGCAAGCTGTTCGAGCGCGCCGCGATTCGCAGCCGCAATACGCACGTGACGATGCTCTATATGCACTGCTTGTCACGCAACTCCACGATGATGCACATCGCGAAAAAGGCCGGCATGAAGATCGAATACGCGTACGGTGAGGCCGACGCCTATCTGACGCTGCCGCCGGCCGACCAGTCGAGCATCATTGCCGAAATGCTGCAGGAACAGGCCGCCGTGTTCGACTATGCGTTGAAACGTCAGGCGCGTCAGGCTTCGAAGATCTTCGAATCGCTCCTGCCGGCGGCTGTCGCAGCCTGATAACGGTTTCAGCGACACCCCTCACGGAATAAGCAAAAGGGCGGCTCAGCCGCCCTTTTGCTATTGCGCCAGCAGGTTTGTTGCGCGCGGGTCGAACGCCGTGTCCCGCTTCGGCCCGCAATGGTCCCCCGTGCTGCGCCGCGCTCACACTCCCCGCTCACAATATAGGCAGCGCGGTCGTCTCCTTGATTGTCTCGAGCGAAAAGCTCGTTTTCACGTCAATTACCGAGGGATGGTGCAGCAACTGATCCTGCACAAAGCGGGAAAAGTGCGCCATGTCCTCCACCTGCACGCGCAAGAGGTAATCCATATCCCCTGTCATGGCGTGGCAGCCCACCACCTCCGGCCAGGTCTGCACCGCGGCGCGGAACAGATCCGCATGCGTCGTGCCGGCGCGCACCGGGGCGCCGTCGCCGCGTGGGCCAATTGCCGGTCCGCCGCGCTTTTCCAGCCGCACGTTCACATAAGCGAGCAGATCGAGGCCGAGCCGTTGTGCGTCGAGCAACGCAACGTAGCCACGAATCACGCCGCTCTCCTCCAGCCGGCGAATTCGCCGCAGACACGGACTCGGCGACAGGTTCACGCGCTCCGCAATCTCCTGATTCGACAACCTGCCGTTCTCCTGCAGGATAGCGAGAATCCGCCGGTCGATCGCGTCCATCTCGACATTGGCCATTTTCTGCCGCTCCACTCGCTATTTGAGCTATGAAATAGCGCCAGCCTAATCAAGCACGAATAAGTTCGCAAGTTTTCGCCGCAGGCGGCCCTTTACACTTGCGTCACTCTATTGCGCAATGCGCGCCCGCCCTTGAGGAGACAAACATGCAGGTTCAAACCTGGGATAACCCCGTCGGCACCGACGGCTTCGAGTTCATCGAATACACCGCCCCGGATCCCAAGGCACTCGGCAAGCTTTTCGAACAGATGGGCTTCACCGCCATCGCCCGCCATCGCCACAAGGATGTGACGCTGTATCGTCAGGGCGAGATCAACTTCATCGTCAATGGCGAACCGGACTCCTTCGCGCAACGCTTCGCGCGCCTGCACGGCCCGTCGATCTGCGCGATCGCGTTCCGCGTGCAAGACGCCGCCAAGGCTTACCAGCAGGCGCTGGAAAAAGGCGCATGGGGCTTCGACAACAAGACCGGTCCGATGGAGTTGAACATCCCGGCAATCAAGGGCATCGGCGATTCGCTGATCTATTTCGTGGATCGCTGGCGCGGCAAGAACGGCGCGGAGCCGAACAGCATTGGCGATATCGGCATCTATGACGTCGACTTCGTGCCGATTCCCGGCGCCAACCCGAACCCGGTCGGCCACGGCCTCACCTACATCGACCACCTGACGCACAACGTGCACCGTGGCCGCATGCAGGAATGGGCGGAGTTCTACGAGCGTCTGTTCAACTTCCGTGAAGTGCGCTATTTCGACATCGAAGGCAAGGTGACGGGCGTGAAGTCGAAGGCGATGACCTCGCCGTGCGGCAAGATCCGCATTCCGATCAACGAGGAAGGTTCGGAAACCGCCGGCCAGATCCAGGAATACCTCGACGCGTATCACGGCGAAGGCATCCAGCACATCGCGCTCGGCAGCAACGACATCTATCGCACCGTCGACGGACTGCGCGCGGCGAACATTTCTCTGCTCGACACGATCGACACTTACTACGAGCTGGTCGACCGCCGCGTGCCGAATCACGGCGAGCCGCTCGAGGAACTGCGCAAGCGCAAGATCCTGATCGACGGCGCGCCCGACGATCTGTTGCTGCAGATTTTCACCGAGAACCAGATTGGCCCGATCTTCTTCGAGATCATTCAGCGCAAGGGGAATCAGGGCTTTGGTGAAGGCAACTTCAAGGCGCTGTTCGAATCGATCGAGCTGGATCAGATTCGCCGCGGCGTGGTACAGGACAAGGCGTAACGCCACGACGGCCTGACGGCACGGCATCAGGCGGCCAAGCCATAAGAAAAGGGCAGGAATCGCAAGATCCCTGCCCTTTGTTATTTCAGCCGCCGCCTGGCTTCAGGCGCCGGCAAGAATCAGATCGACGCATCGTCTGGGCGACTCATCAGGAATGCCGCTCGTCCTCGTCGGCTTCGCTCGACGCAGCGGCGCGCTCCGCCGCGATGCCAGCCGGCGCGATTTTCGCCGTAAGAGCGACCGCGGTGGCCAGCGTGCTCGCGCTGCCCGAGCGCAGCGGTGCGCTCATCGCAAAGAATGCGGCCGAGACCATCAGGAAGGTCTGGATATTTCTAGTGTTCATGCGTACTCCTTTTCTGACTGCCTGTTTGCCGTGAAGCTCCACCAACTGCGGAGCGTTGCGCAACCACGCGCACAGGTGGGTGGTTAGACAGGCTTTTCAAGAGCGGTTCCGCGACTTTGAAGCTTTTACAGCTTGTTACACGGCGTCGTGAAAATAATTCAATCAGGCGCTTGCGTGTCATCACCGCGTCACTCGCCATCCTTAATCCGCGCTGAACGACAGCACTTTTGATGCCATGCGGCGGGTTTCTCCCAGTGCTACCATCCCTTAAAACACGTCAATATGGCGACCCCGGCCGGAGCATTCACAAGATGCCGAGGCCACCAAGCTTTGGTGATCCCAAACAGGCTGGAGGAGTACAGACAAATGAATGCCCCGCTAGACGCTGGTCAGCGAGCCTCGCTCGAAGCCGCGCTCAATTCCGTCACGCTCGACGACAAATACACGCTCGAACGCGGCCGCGCTTACATGAGCGGCATCCAGGCCCTCGTGCGTCTGCCGATGTTGCAGCAGGAACGTGACAAGGCCGCAGGGCTCAATACCGCCGGTTTCATTTCCGGCTATCGCGGGTCTCCGCTTGGCGGTCTCGACCAGTCGCTGTGGAAGGCGAAACAGCATCTCGCCGCACACCAGGTCGTGTTCCAGCCCGGCGTCAACGAAGACCTCGCCGCCACCGCCGTCTGGGGTTCGCAGCAGGTCAACCTGTATCCGAACGCCAAATACGACGGCGTGTTCTCGATGTGGTACGGCAAAGGCCCCGGCGTCGATCGCTCGGGAGACGTGCTGAAGCACGGCAATTCGGCCGGTTCGTCGCAACACGGCGGCGTGCTCGTGCTGGCCGGCGACGACCATGCCGCCAAGTCCTCGACGCTCGCGCATCAATCCGAGCACATGTTCAAGGCCTGCGGCCTGCCGGTGCTGTTTCCCTCGAACGTGCAGGAATATCTCGACTTCGGCCTGCACGGCTGGGCCATGAGCCGCTATTCCGGCCTGTGGGTCGCGATGAAGTGCGTGACCGACGTGGTCGAATCGTCCGCTTCGGTGGATATCGATCCGCACCGCACGACGATCGTCCTGCCGGAAGACTTCGCCATGCCGGAAGGCGGTCTGAATATCCGCTGGCCCGATCCGCCGCTGGTTCAGGAAGCGCGCCTGCTCGACTACAAGTGGTACGCCGCGCTCGCCTACGTGCGCGCCAACAAGCTCGACCGCGTGGAGATCGATTCGCCGCAGGCGCGCTTCGGCATCATGACGGCCGGCAAGGCGTATCTCGACGTGCGTCAGGCGCTCACCGACCTCGGTCTGGACGACGACACCTGCTCCCGCATCGGCATTCGCCTGTACAAGGTGGGCTGCGTGTGGCCGCTCGAAGCGCAAGGCGCGCATGCTTTCGCGCGCGGCCTCGAAGAAATTCTGGTGGTCGAAGAAAAGCGCCAGATTCTCGAATACGCGATCAAGGAAGAGCTGTACAACTGGCCCGACGCCCAGCGTCCGCGCGTGTTCGGCAAGTTCGACGAAAAGGACGGCGCAGGCGGCGAATGGTCGGTGCCGATGGGCAACTGGCTGCTGCCGGCGCACTACGAGCTGTCGCCGGCGATCATCGCCAAGGCCATCGCCACGCGCCTGGAAAAGTTCGACCTGCCGGCCGATGTGCGCGCGCGCATCGCCACCCGCATTGCGGTGATCGAAGCGAAGGAAAAAGCCCTCGCCCGGCCGCGCGTCGAAGTCGAGCGCAAGCCGTGGTTCTGCTCCGGCTGCCCGCACAACACCTCGACCAACGTGCCGGAAGGCTCGCGGGCCATGGCCGGGATCGGCTGTCACTATATGACCGTGTGGATGGACCGCAGCACCAGCACCTTCAGCCAGATGGGCGGCGAAGGTGCGGCGTGGATCGGCCAGGCGCCGTTCACCAACGACAAGCATGTGTTCGCCAACCTCGGCGACGGCACCTACTTCCACTCGGGGCTGCTGGCGATTCGCGCGGCGATCGCGTCGAAAGCGAATATCACCTACAAGATTCTCTACAACGACGCAGTCGCGATGACCGGCGGCCAGCCGGTGGACGGCGTGCTGACCGTACCGCAGATCACTCATCAGCTCGCCGCGGAAGGCGCCGCGAAGATCGTGATCGTCACCGACGAGCCGGAGAAGTACCACGCGAACGTCGGTCTCGCGCCGGGCATCACGATTCATCATCGCGAGCAGCTCGACGACGTGCAGCGCGAGCTACGCGAGATCGCCGGCACCTCGATTCTCATCTACGACCAGACCTGCGCGACCGAAAAGCGCCGCCGTCGCAAACGCGGCACCTATCCGGATCCGGCGCGGCGTGTCGTGATCAACGAAGCAGTCTGCGAAGGCTGCGGCGACTGCTCGGTGAAGTCCAACTGCCTGTCGGTCGAGCCGCTGGATACCGAGTACGGCACCAAGCGCCAGATCAACCAGTCGACCTGCAACAAGGACTTCTCGTGCGTGAACGGCTTCTGCCCGAGCTTCGTTTCGATCGAAGGCGGACAGTTGAAGAAGCCGAAGGCCGCGTCAGGCGCGGGCGACGATGCGATGCCGCCGGTGCCGACGCCGGACCTGCCGCCGATCGAGCGGCCGTACGGCGTGCTCGTGACGGGCGTAGGCGGCACTGGTGTCGTGACGATCGGCGCGCTGCTGGGCATGGCGGCTCACCTCGAGAGCAAGGGTGTGACGGTGCTGGACGTCACCGGCCTCGCGCAGAAGGGCGGCGCCGTGATGAGCCATGTGCAGATCGCGAAGCAACCCGCCGATATCCACGCGACCCGTATCGCCATGGGCGAAGCCAGTCTCGTGATCGGCTGCGACGCGATCGTCACTGCCAGTGACGAATGCGTTTCGCGGATGCAGGCGGGCCGCACGCGCGTGGTGCTGAACAGCGCCCACACGCCGACCGCCGCGTTCATCAAGAATCCGAACTGGCAATTCCCGGGCGCCGATGCGGAAGCGGACGTACGCGCAGGCGCCGGCGAAGCGGGAGTCGACGCAATCGACGCCAACCATTTCGCCGTCGCGCTGCTCGGCGATGCGATTTACACGAACCCGTTCGTGCTCGGTTATGCATGGCAAAAGGGCTGGGTGCCGCTGACGTACGAATCGCTGATGCGGGCGATCGAGCTGAACGCAGTGCAGGTCGAGAAGAACCGCGCGGCCTTCGAATGGGGCCGCCGCGCAGCGCACGACCTCGCAGCCGTGCGCAAGATCGCGCAGTCGCAAGGCCGCACCGCAGAGGCGGAAACCGCCAGCAGCAAGATCATCTCGCTGCACACGCCGAAAGCACTCGACACGTTGATCGACAAGCGCGCCGACTATCTGAGCGCATGGCAAGACGAAGCTTACGCGGCACGCTATCGCGAACTGGTGGCGCAGGTGCGGGTGGTGGAATCCGCGCTCGACGTAGGCGACGGTCAATTGCCGTTGACCGAGGCGGTCGCGAAGAACCTCCACAAGCTGATGGCCTACAAGGACGAGTACGAAGTCGCGCGCCTGTATGCCGATCCGGCCTTCATGGAGAAGCTGAAAGCGAGTTTCGAGGGCGACTGGAAGGTCAACATCCACCTCGCGCCGCCGGCCTTCTCGAAGAAGGACGCCCACGGCCATCTGATCAAGAAGAAGTACGGGCCATGGATCCTGAGCGCGATGCGCTTGCTCGCCAAGCTCAAGTTCCTGCGCGGCACCGCGTTCGACGTGTTCGGCAAGACCGAAGAGCGACGCACCGAGCGCGCGCTGATCGGCGAGTATGAAGCGCTGGTGAAGGAGCTGATCGGCGGCCTGAGTGTGCAGAAGCATGCCCTTGCAGTCGAACTGGCGAATCTGCCCGACGGCATCCGCGGCTACGGACACGTGAAGGAAAACAACCTGAAGGGCGTGCGCATCAAGTGGCAAGACTTGCTGGCGCGCTGGCGCGCGCCGCAGGACGGTCAGGCGCAGCACGCCGCGTAACCGTAAGCGGGACATAAAAAAAGCCACGGAATCCGCTTCCGTGGCTTTTTTACGTTCGGTCCGCGAGCGCCGTATAGCGGCGCCGCAGCGGATACGAGGACGACAGTTACCGCGCGTCAGCCCTTGCGCGCATTCGCCGAAGCGACCGCCGTCATATTGATGATCCGGCGCACGGTCGCAGCCGACGTCAGGATATGCACCGGCTTCTCCGCGCCGAGCAGGAACGGCCCCACCGTCACGCCTTCGCCGCCGATCATCTTCAGCAGGTTGTACGTGATGTTCGCGGCTTCCACGTTCGGCATGATCAGCAGATTGGCTTCGCCCGTCAGCGTCGTGCCCGGGAACGCAGCCTTGCGGACCATTTCCGACAAGGCGGCGTCACCGTGCATTTCGCCGTCGATCTCGAGGCCCGGCGCGCGTTGCGCGATCAGCTTGCGCGCTTCGGCCATGCGTTGCGACGAAGCCGACGGCACGCTGCCGAAGTTCGAGTTCGACAGCAGCGCGACCTTCGGCGTGATACCGAACTTCTCGATTTCGCGTGCGGCCAGCACGGTCATGTCGGCAAGCTGCTCGGCGCTCGGCACTTCGTTGATGTACGTATCGCAGATGAACAGATTGCGGCCCGGCAGCATCAGCAGGTTCATCGCCGCCAGATTCTGGACGTTTTCCGCCTTGCCCAGCACCTGCTCGATGAACTTCAGATGGCTTTGGTACGTGTCGATCATGCCGCAGATCATGCCGTCCGCGTCGCCCACCCGCACGAGGATCGCGCCGATCAGCGTGTTGAACTTGCGCAGCGCGGCCTTCGCGACTTCCGGCGTCACGCCTTCACGCGCACCGATCTCGTGATATTCCTGCCAGCACTTCTGGTAGCGCGGATCATCTTCCGGATTGACGATCTCGAAGTCTTCGCCGCACTTGAGCTTCGAGCCCATCTTCTTCAGACGCATGTCGATCACCGCCGGACGGCCGACCAGGATCGGCCGCGCGATCTTCTCGAGCAGCACGAACTGGGCAGCGCGCAGCACGCGTTCGTCTTCGCCTTCGGCAAACACGATGCGCGCCGGCGCCGACTTCGCCGCCGCGAACACCGGACGCATCACCATGCCGGTCCGGTAGACCGTGGTGCCGAGTTCTTCGCGATACGCGTCCATGTCCTTGATCGGACGGGTCGCGACGCCCGAATCCATCGCAGCCTGCGCGACGGCCGGCGCGATCTTGATGATCAGGCGCGGGTCGAACGGCTTCGGGATCAGGTAGTCCGGGCCGAATTCGAGCGTGTGACCTTCGTACGCCTTCGCCACTTCATCGCCCTGGTCGGTTTCTTCGGCCAGTTCCGCGATGGCGCGCACGCAGGCGAGCTTCATCTCTTCCGTGATCGTCGTCGCGCCCACGTCGAGCGCGCCACGGAAGATGAACGGGAAGCACAGCACGTTGTTGACCTGGTTCGGATAGTCCGAACGGCCCGTGGCGATGATCGCATCCGGGCGCACCTTCTTCGCTTCTTCCGGGCGGATTTCCGGTTCCGGGTTGGCCAGCGCGAGGATCAGCGGCTGGGTGCCCATTTCCGCGACCATTTCCGGCTTCAGCACGCCGGCGCTCGAACAGCCGAGGAACACGTCGGCGCCGCGAATCGCGTCGCCCAGCGTACGCGCGTCGGTATTGGCCGCGTAGCGTTCCTTCGACGGATCGAGATTGCCTCGGCCTTCGTAGATCACGCCCTTCGAGTCGGCGACGAGCACGTTCTTCTTCGACAGGCCCAGGTGCACCAGCAGATCCAGACAGGCAATCGCCGCGGCGCCCGCGCCCGAGCACACCAGCTTCACTTCGTCGAGCTTCTTGCCGACCACTTTCAGGCCGTTCAGGATCGCCGCGGACGCGATGATCGCGGTGCCGTGCTGGTCATCGTGGAAGACCGGAATCTTCATGCGCTCGCGCAGCTTCTTCTCGATGTAGAAGCATTCCGGCGCCTTGATGTCTTCGAGGTTGATGCCGCCCAACGTCGGCTCGAGCATGGCGATCGCATCGACCAGCTTGTCCGGATCGGTCTCGGACAGTTCGATGTCGAACACGTCGATGCCGGCGAATTTCTTGAACAGGCAGCCCTTGCCTTCCATTACAGGCTTCGCGGCGAGCGGACCGATGTTGCCGAGACCGAGCACGGCCGTGCCGTTCGTGATCACGCCGACGAGGTTGCCGCGCGACGTGTACTTCTGCGCGTCGAGCGGCTCGTCGAAGATCGCCATGCAGGCTGCGGCGACGCCCGGCGAGTACGCCAGCGAAAGGTCAAGCTGGTTCGATAGAGGCTTGGTCGGCGTGACCGAAATCTTGCCGGGCTTCGGATTCTGGTGATACGCGAGAGCGCTTTGCTTCAGTTGTTCGTCCATGTTTTGGCCTGCGAGACGTAAGTAAAATTGGCCGCGGCCCGCTGTGGGTCCGGCTCATCGCGCCGTGTGCCTCGCTTGCATGAATCGAATGGGTCATCGACTGCAGTGGTTTTCACCTGCGCCGGTTAGGCGCAGCGTCAAACCTGAGCGGTTGGCGGACGGTGCAGAGCTTTTGCGGGGGAGTTAGTGTACACCCCGCATGGGTCATTACGCGTAGCCTTTAGAGCCGCTAACCATCGGCGAAACAAGGACTTGCAATGCTGCGGCGCGTCATTGCGCAGCAGCGCCCGCAGCGTCGCGCGAGGCTTCGCAAAAGCGCGCAGCGCGTCAGTCGAGAGCGGCGCCGCGACGCTCGGGGATCAGGAACAGCGTCGCAAGAATGTCGAGCAGATAGATCGATGCGAGCAGCGCGAGCGCCGCGCCGAACGAAAAACGCGCCGCCAGCGCACCGACTGCGACCGGGCCGAAACCGCCCACCGCGCGGCCAATATTGAACAGCACGTTTTGCGCGGAAGCCCGCGCCTCAGTGGGATACAGCTCGGAGATCAACGCGCCGTAGCCACCGATCATGCCGTTGACGAACACACCCATGACCGCACCGCCGATCAGCAGCGCCAGCGGCGTGCTCAGATGCGCATAGACGAACACCATCGCCACTGCGCCGGCCTGGTAGAACAGGAAGGTCGGCTTGCGGCCGAAGCGGTCCGCGGCGATGCCGAACAGCCAGATGCCGAAGGCCATGCCGAGCACAGTCGCGGAGGTCCACAGACCGGATTTGGTCAGCGAATAGCCGAAGGTCTTCGAAAGATAGCTCGGCAGCCAGATCATCAAGCCGTAGTAGCCGAAGTTCTGCACGGAACAGAGAATCGCCACGCCGACGCTGGCGCGCGCGGTGCGCGCATCGGCAAACAGACGCCGCAACGGCAGCTTGCGCGCCGCCCGATCGTTCCCGGCGCGCCTCACCTGCCGCGCCTGTTCCGCGCGCTCGACGAACAGCGCCGGCTCCTCGACTTGCCGCCGCACGACGAACGACACCACCGCCGGCACGAGCCCGAGCGCGAACATGCCGCGCCAGCCGATCACCGGCAACAGCAGCGGCGTGAGCAGTGCGGCGGCCAGCACGCCGAGCTGCCAGCCGAGCCCCACGTACGACGAAACCCGCGCCCGCTGCGCCGCCGGCCAGGCCTCCGCGACCAGCGTCATGCCGATGCCGAACTCGCCGCCGAGTCCGAGCCCGGCCATCGTCCGGTAAGCCAGCAGATCCGCATAGCCCTGCGCCAGCGCGCACAGGCCGGTAAACACCGCGAAGATCAGAATGGTCCACGCGAGCATCCGCACCCGGCCGAAATAGTCGCTCAACACGCCGAAGACGATGCCGCCCGCCACCGCGCCGATCAGTGTCCAGGTGACGAGCGAGCCGGCCTGCGCCGACGACAGGTGCAGGTCGACGGCGATCGCCGGCAGCATGAAACCGAGGATCAGCAGGTCGAAGCCGTCCATCGCATAGCCGAGCACCGCCGCGAGCAGTGCCCGGCCGGCATAGCCGCGCTGCGCGGAGGCGCGGGAGGACGTGGAAGAAGAGGCGACAGTCATCGAAAGCATCCGGTAGGGCGCGGCCACGCTGACGAGATCGGCGCCGGAGCCGCCCGCCCCTGAAAATTCGCGTGAGTGTAATCGGCGTCCGCGCAGGCCACAAGCAAGCCAAAAAGGCCGACGCCCGCGAACCCCGCGGCGGCGCCATGCGAATGTGCGCCCTCGCCCGAAACGCCGTCCCATCGCGACGCCTCGCCGCCGCTATCCCTGTCATGACGGGTTTTCACGCACGACAGCCTCCTCGGAAGTGCCCGAATCGGGTAAAATAGCGGGCTACGCGCGTAGCAAAACCGGCCTGCACTCCACTGACCGGCTGCGTGTTCCGCCCATCAGGCGCGGAATACCCCGCTTGCTGCGCCACCGGGCTCCTGCGCCCGCGCCCTCCCCGCTCTCACCCAAGGATCCGCCCATGACAGGCTTCGATCGCCAGACGATCTCCGACACGACCGCCAAGATGCTGCTGGAAGTGCAAGCAGTTCACTTCAACGCGGAAAAACCGTACATCTTTACGTCCGGCTGGGCGAGCCCGGTGTATATCGACTGCCGCAAGCTGATCTCGTATCCGCGCGTGCGCCGCGGCCTGATGGAAATGGCCGAGGCCACCATCCTGCGCGACGTCGGCTACGAGCAGATCGACGCGGTCGCCGGCGGCGAAACCGCCGGCATCCCGTTCGCAGCGTGGCTGTCCGACCGCCTGATGGTGCCGATGCAATACGTGCGCAAGAAGCCGAAGGGTTTCGGCCGCAATGCGCAGATCGAAGGCCTGTTGACCGAAGGTCAGCGCGTCCTGCTGGTGGAAGACCTGACCACCGACAGCCGCAGCAAGATCAACTTCATCAACGCGCTGCGCACCGCCGGCGCGACGGTGAACCACTGCTTCGTGCTGTTCCACTACAACATCTTCAAGGAAAGCGTGTCGGTGCTAAAAGACATCGACGTCGATCTGCACGCGCTTGCCACGTGGTGGGATGTGCTGCGCGTCGCCAAGGAAAACGGCTACTTCGACACGAAGACGCTGGACGAAGTCGAGAAATTCCTGCACGCACCGGCCGAGTGGTCGGCGGCGCACGGCGGCGCGACGGCATCGCCGCAGTAAGGCTTCACGACAAGCTGCGCAGTGAACTTTTAAGCGCACTGAGTCAGACCGGCATCACGCCAGGTGCTCCGGTTTTGGCCCTTGCGGCTGACAGTAAAAAGGCTGCCTGTCCACAAGACAGGCAGCCTTTTTTATTCCACGGTCCTACACAAGCGTAAAAGCCTTACGCCGTGCCGCCCAACTCCCCAACAGAACTCGACGACAAATTCGACAGCCCATTGCTCTGCGCGTATTGAAACAGTTCGGAGTCTCGATCAAGGCCGAGCTTGCGCATGGCGGT
The DNA here is from genome assembly GCF_056619545.1 of Paraburkholderia sp. SSBN10T. Lineage (NCBI taxonomy): Bacteria > Pseudomonadati > Pseudomonadota > Betaproteobacteria > Burkholderiales > Burkholderiaceae > Paraburkholderia > Paraburkholderia sp. SSBN10T. Next base: position 87,273 of record NZ_JBWQQI010000029.1, on the reverse strand, counting down.
GTTCTTCTGCGTGCTGATGGTCTTGATGCTGCGGTTCAACTGCCCCGAGATTTCCTTGATCGTCATGCCGGACACGAACAACCGCACCACCTCCAGTTCGCGCTTCGACAGGATCACCTCGTCGCTCTTGCCGCCTGCGTTCATGCGCAGCGTAGCGAGCGAGGCCTTGACCGACGGGCTCATGTATTCGAGATTGCGGCTGACGTGCTGAACCGCGAGGCCGATATGGCTCAGATCGTCCGCCTTGTTGACGAGCGAGGTGACGCCCAGTTCGCTCAGCCGCTTGAGCAGCGCGGCATTCTCGAGCATGGTCAGGACGACGATAGGCAGACTGGAAAAATTACGGCGCAAATAGCCGATCAGCGGCAGACCGTCGCCGTACTGCCCGCCGGGCATCGCGAGGTCGGTCACCAGCACGTCGCAAGGGACGGTCTGCAACGCTTTGATGAGTTCCGTTGACTGGCGTGCGCGCGCAACCACCTGAATGCCTGGAAATTTGAGCAGCGCGTGTTCTGCGCCGAACAAAATCACCGGATGGTCATCTGCCACGACGACCCTGACTGGATCTGGCATCGCTCTCCCTTCACCTGATGACACGCTCTCCGCAGCTTCAGTCATGCGTCATTCTGAAGTTCCGGGTTCTAAATGGGTGAACTTGCTTGCGTCTCGACGACAGGCGCAATTCGTCTGACTATAGCCGATTTCACCGTGCCACGGCCTGTCAGAGCGCGCCGCCAGGCGCTGCCAGGACAAAAGTTAATCTTGATTCGACCTCGGAGACAAAATAGGGACAATAATGAAGGTGAGGATGAACGTTCACGGCCCTGAGAGGAGAATCGGCACATGCGTTCGCGTTGCCTGGTCGTTTCGCTTGCTTCGCCCCGCTCCCGAACACCGTCTTTTGTACTGGCGATGCTCAGTCTCGCGCTCGCAGTCGCACACGGGCCGCGCGCGCTCGCCGAGGGGCCGTTCGCGCTCACGAGCACGAGCTTTCATGACGGCGGCATCGTCGACGCCGCCCAGGTTTTCGATCAGGACGATTGCAAGGGCGCGAACCGCTCGCCCGAGCTTTCCTGGCACGATGCGCCCGCCGGCACCCGCAGTTTCGCCGTGACCATATTCGATCCGGATGCACCCGGCCCCGGCTGGTGGCACTGGGCCGTCGCGCAGATTCCCGCCAGTCTCAACCGCTTGCCCGAAAATGCCAGCGCTTCGGGCTATCTGAAGAAGCTCGGCGCCGTCGAAGCCCGTAACGACTTCGATATCGACGGCTATGGCGGTCCTTGCCCGCCCGCCGGCAAGCCGCATCGCTACGTCATCACCGTGTATGCGCTGAACACCACCGATCTGCGGCTCGCCCAGGGCCGCCCGGCGCTCATGTTCGATCACGAGATCGGCACCGCGATCCTCGGCACCGCGCGTATGGTAGTGACCTACGGACGCTAGGGCGAACAACCCTCCACGCAGGCACCCCGGCTTCCGAGCGCCGGGGTGCCGGGCCGGATCGACCAACCCGCCGTCAACGGATGGCATCTCCAGCATAAAACCGTCATCGCACTGTCATTTGCACGGTGCAACTTCAATTTTCACCGATGTTTGCGCACGCCTGCCGTCATCCAGTCTTAAAATGACGTTCCGGCGCGCTGCAGCGCCTCCGTATCCCCGTAAGCCAGTGAGAGTGAGATGAGCACGAAAGTATTTGTCGACGGACAGGAAGGCACGACCGGCCTGAAGATTTTCGAATACCTGTCGCAACGCGCCGACGTAGAGATCCTGCGTATCGAAGAAGCGAAGCGCAAGGACATCGAGGAGCGCCGTCGTCTCATCAACGCGTCGGACGTCACGTTCCTGTGCCTGCCCGATGTCGCCTCGCGCGAATCGGCGTCGCTCGTCGAGAACGACCGCACTGTGCTGATCGACGCGAGCACGGCGTTTCGCACCAGCGCGGACTGGGCCTACGGTCTGCCGGAACTGGCCCGCTCGCAACGCGAGCGACTGCGCACCGCGAAGCGCATCGCCGTGCCGGGCTGTCATGCGTCGGCCTTCGTGCTGGCCATGCGCCCGCTCGTCGAAGCAGGCGTGGTCGCGCCGGACTTCGCCGCGCACAGCTACTCGATCACTGGCTACAGCGGCGGCGGCAAGAAGATGATTGCCGACTACGAAGCAGGCGGTAACGACCGGCTGAAGAGCCCGCGTCCCTATGCACTGGGCCTCACGCACAAGCATCTGCCGGAAATGGCGGCACATACCGGCCTGAACTCAGCACCGGTGTTCACGCCGATTGTCGGCGACTTCTACAAAGGTCTCGCCGTCACGACCTTCTTCTCGCCGAGCCAGTTGGCGAAGAAGGCCTCGCCGCAAGACGTGCTGGCCCTGTTCGCCGAATACTACGCGGGCGAAGCATTCGTGCGGGTCGCCCCGTTCGATGCCGAAGCGAATCTCGACGGCGGCTTCTTCGACGTGCAGGCGAACAACGACACCAATCGCGTCGACCTGTTCGTGTTCGGCAACGAAGAGCGCTTCGTCACGGTCGCGCGTCTCGACAATCTGGGCAAGGGCGCATCGGGCGCCGCCATCCAGTGCATGAACCTCGCGATCGGCACCGCCGAAGACAGCGGATTGAAACGCTAACTGCTCCCCGCCGGACGGCGCCTTGCCGTCCTTCAGCATAAAAAGCCGGTTTTCATAAACCGGCTTTTTTTCGTTTCAAATGCCCGTTTCAAAGTTTCATTCTGCAACCCTAATCAGCACGAATCCCTATCAGTAATATTCCCAATTACTTTTAAACAGAAACCCGCGGTTATTCATAAATCGGTAAATCGTGCACGAGCGCGATACACCGCGCATAGATTGCCGCCTGGGGAAATACCCGATTTTTTACCGAACGGCCGTTCGAAGATGATAGAGCCATTTTGCCCAAAGGCTTGACTGGCAAGCGTGTGCGGCAAAGCAACGTTGCCGCTCCCACGCCCGAAAATTCGTTTTTGTTTAAAAGGCTCGCCAACCTCACAGTAGCCAGAGCCGCGCGTTTCCACGGCTGTTTGAATCGACCTTTTTAGACGGTTCTGTCAATTGACAGGCCTTTAGCGTGCGGCGAAATTACTTCGCACAATTACATGAAAGGGAGACAGCAGCATGTGGGACGCCATAAACAGAGGCCTCGCATTGGCCCTTATCACCACCCCTTTGTTGATCGCCTGCGGCGGCGGTGGCGGCGGCAGCAGCCCTGCTGCGATCAACGCCCCGCAATGTTCCGGATCGAGTTGCACCGGCCAGGGTGCGCCCGCCGAAGGCACAGTGGCCTCGCTATGCCCGGCAACCGCCGATATCGGCAACACGACCTATCTGGGCGGTGCCGGCAGTGGCGAAGTGGTGAGCCTCAACATCAACGCCACAGCGATGACGTATACGCTGAAATGGCTCGAATCGCCGATTCCGCTCGCAACCGGCACCGTAACGCCGACCCGCGCGGGCGTGCAGATCACCGGCACCGTCGCCCATCCGCCGGCAGGCTCGTTACCCACTGCTGAACAGATACGCTGCGCGTTCATCCTGACGCCCGGCAGCGGCTCAGGACCCAATGGCTCGTACAGCACCTCTGCCGACTTCAACTCGAGCAATCCGCCGACGATCTTCATCGGCAACGGCGTAGCGGGCGGCGGCATTCCCGGTGCGACGGTCCAGTTCAGCGGACTGACGATCCTCGTCTATCAAAACGTCGGCGAGGTGCCCAACCGTCATTTCGACTTCTACCCGTTCCTCGGTTTCGCCAGCACGACAACGGACATCACGAAGCTGCCGGGCACCTATAACGGCCTGCTGTATCACCTGACGCCATCCGGCAACTACGCGACCGTCGGCACCAACAGCGTCGAAACCTTCGACTCGAGCGGCACCTGTACCTCCACCAACGCCACCAACTCCAGCTACTCGCCCAATGCCGGCGGCTGCCTGACCACGGGCAATCCGTACACGCTCGACAGCAACGGCTACTTCGACAGCACCCAGGCGCCGCAGATCGTCGCCCAGACATCGCTGCCGCTGGTCGGGCAAACCGGCAAGTCGGGCGTCGCGCACATGATTCTCGGCCAGTTGAACGGCGCGACGATCCCGCTCGTCGTGCGCACCGGCAACGTCAACCTCGGCACCGGTGCGCTGCACAGCGGCGCCCAGGTCGACGACGAATCCGGTATCGCGTTGCTCGCACAGGCCACATCGCTCGCTTCAGGCGGCTTCAACGGCGGCTACGTCGGTGCGGATTCGAACTTCAACTACACCGCCACGCTGATCAACGGAGCGACAGGCACCTTCGTCAATCCGCAAACGTCGAGTGCGGAGTCCAGCTTTGGCCTGAGCTACGACCTCACCAGTCCGGGGCTGATCGGCGTGACCGATCAGAACGGCAAGTCCGGCTACGCGATCTCCTCGGGCGGCCTGTACGCGATCCTGATCCAGGGTACGGAAAACAGCGGCGTGGTGTCGACTTCGGCCAATTCGAGCACCTCCAGCAGCCCGTACTTCGGCGTCGGCGCGCAAGTCAGCAAGTAACGAGACAGCAAATTCAGGAGAGGGCCGGACCGTGAGCCGGCCTCTACAACGAGAACATTCGGGAGGGGGCAGTATGAAATGGAAATTCCTCGCGGCATTGGCTTGCGCCGCGCCGTTGGTGACGGCATGCGGCGGCGGTGGCGGCAGCAGCTCGCCGGCGCCGGTTGTGCAGGCGCTGTGTCCCACCACACTCGACTACAACACGGTCTACACCGGCGGCGGAGGGGACGGCGAACTGGTCAAGCTGCAACTCGATACCACCAAGATGACCTGGCAGGTCAGCTATATCGAATCGCCGATTCCAGCGACCACCGGCACCGTCACGCCGACGCGCGCGGGCACGACAACCAGCGGCACGCTGACTCAGGTCACGCAACTGCCGACCGCGAAGCTCAACCAGTGTGCCTATCAACTGAACGGCGCAAGCCTCGACCCGACCCGCCCGGCACGCGTGTTCGTCGGCGAAGGCGTCGCGGGCGGCACGATTCCCGGCGCGCAGATCCAGTTCGGCGGCGTGCTCGGCGTCGGTGCGGTGCCGGACACGACGTTCCCGTACTACCCGTTCATCGGCTTCTCGTCGATTGAAACGAATCTCGCGAACGTGGCCGGCACCTACAACCAGCTCGGCTATCACCAGGTTCCCTCGCAGAATTTTCTGCCGGTCGCCGTGGACACGAAGATCACGATCAACGCCGACGGCACCTGGACCGAGTGCGACAACTCCGGTGTCAACGCGGGCAAGTGCCAGCAACCCGGCACGAACCTCGTGCAGTCGTCCGATCAAAGCGGCGCGTTCGAAACCGATAACTTCCAGGGTCAGGCCAAGGCAACGCTCGCCACGACGCCCGCCGCCAAGGGCTTCATGATCGTCGGCAAGCTGCGCGGCCAACTGGTGCCGATTCTGGTGCGCACCGGCGTTGCCAATCCGGCGGCCTTGCTGGCCGACGATGAATCGGGGATCTCGATTCTCGCGCCGCAGTCGACGATCGCGGTGAACTCGCAGAACGGCGAGTACATCGGCGTGGACAGCCAGTTCGACTACCGCACGACCGCGCTCGAAGGCACCGAGGCCACGCTGCTCGATCCGTTCAACGCCTCGCAGGCGTCGCTCGCGACCGCGCTGAATCTGGACTTTACCGAAACGGTGCCGGGGGAAGTGACCACCACCAGGGTGGGCGCATCGACGGGCACCACGCCGACCGGAAAGATGATCTTCACCGGTGGCGTCTTCGGCTACCTGGATCTGACGACGCCCGCATCGCCTTACTTCACGATTGGCGCGTTCGTCCAGTAATGGACGCAGCCAACACCGTCACTACGCAACGAGGCAACCGCTCCCCGGCTACCGCGCATGCAGTAAGCGCCGCGGCCGGGGGCCGCCAGGAACGCGCCGGCCATGCGGGCATCGCTGCCCGCCGCCGCGCGTAGCAGGGCTGCCCACCCAGGAGGAACGTCATGAAAAGAATACTTATTGCGGCACTGGCGATGTGCCTGTCGGTCAGCGCCTACGCGCAGCATGCCGGGGACAACGTCGCCGTGCTCGGCTGGTTCCACGTGGCGCCGAAGGATTCCAGCGGGCCGCTCACGACCTACGTCGCGCCGACCCCGATCAACACGCCGTTGCGTCTGCCGAACTCGTTTACCTCGCAGGGCACGAGCTTGTCGACCAATAACGCGAATACGGTCGGCCTCGTGTTCACCCACTTCCTGACCGACCACATTGCGGTTAGCTCGGTCGCGGGGGTGCCGCCGGTGTTCAAGCTCTACGGTCACGGCACGATCATGCCGCCCGGACCGGCAGGCGCGCTCGGCAGCCAGAATATCGGCGACCCGTCGAGCAATCCGATCGTGAAGAGCGTGCGTCAATGGAGCCCGGCCGCGATCCTGCAGTACTACTTCAACAGACCGGACGCGAAATTCCGGCCGTTCCTCGGTCTCGGGGTGTCGTACAACTGGTTCTCCGACATCCAGTTGAATCCGAACTTCGTCACGGCGACCCAGAACAACCTCGGCGCGGTGCTGGCCGCCGGCGCCGGCAAGCCGGGCACGACCCAGGTCTCGGCGAAGGCGTCGTCGTCATGGCAACCGGTGTTCAATGCGGGCGCCGAGTACAACATCACGAATCATTGGGGGTTGGTGGCCTCGGTCACGTACATTCCGCTCAAGACCACTTCCTCGACGATCATCAAGGCGGCTGACGGCACGGAACTGTCTGTGAGCAAGGCGGAACTGAAGGCGGACCCGATCATCTCGTTTCTTGCCATTTCGTATCGGTTCTGATGCCTGAAGCAGCGTAAGAATGCGAGAGTCCGGCCAATTCTCTGGACGAAAAAAAGCCCGCCTACTTGGGCGGGCTGAATCCATATCAGAGGAGACATGGAGGAGACAAGAACCACTATAGCAAAGCGTTTGGTGCGGCGCAACATCCGAATTAGGGTTGACCCTCGACGTTGTGTTTACACAACGTTACGCGAAACATCGCGCCGTTAGACCATTTTCAACGCCCTGCTCGCCGCGCAGAGACCTCGCCCAGCACCGCAAAGTCTTTCTCGCCGTCGCCATGCGCGATCGCCTCGATCAGGCTGTCGCGCACCAGGCTCGCCAACGGCAGCGGCGTGGATACCGCGTCGGCGGCGGCCAGCGCAAGCCGCACATCCTTCAGTCCCAGCCGCGCCTTGAACAAGGCCGGTTCGTAGCGCCGTTCGGCAATCATCTTGCCGTAGCCTTGATAGACCGGACCGGGGAAGATACCTGCCGTCACCACATCGAGGAAATCCTGTGTCGCCACGCCGTGTCCCGTCAGGAGGCTGGCGGCCTCGCCGAGCGTTTCGACCGCCGCAGCAATCATGAAATTGGCCGCGAGCTTCATCACATTCGCCTGTTTCGGCTGCGTGCCGACGCGCCACGTCTTCTGGCCAATCGCATCGAGCACCGGCTGCACGCGGTCGATCGCCTCCACCGGACCGGCGGCGATAATCGTCAGCTTGCCCGCCGCCGCCACGTCGGGGCGACCCAGCACCGGCGCAGCCACATAGAGCAGTCCGCGCGCCGCGTGCGCGTGGGCCAGTTCCTCAGCCAGCGCAACTGAAATCGTCGCCATGTTCACGTGAATCAAACCGCGCGGGGCGTGCTCCAGCAACGCGGTGTCGACCACCGCGCGCAGCGCAGCGTCATCGGCAAGCATCGAAAACACCGCTTCGCCCGCAAATGCCTCGGCCGGCGAACCCACCACTTTCGCACCTGCGGCGGCAAGCGGCTGCGCCCGTTCGCGCGAACGGTTCCAGACGCGCACGGTGTGGCCCGCCTTCAGCATGTTCTGCACCATGGCGACACCCATCTCGCCGAGCCCGATAAAACCGATGTCCATCTCTTGCTCCACTCTTCAAGGGAGTCTGAAGTAAAGCACAGCCGCGCTGTGCCTGCTGGCAGCGTGCCACGCGGCACGGTGCGATACTGATGCCATGGTCACCGCGACTTTCCGCTTCTATGAGGAGCTGAACGATTTTCTCGCCCGGCCGCTGCGCCGGCGCGCGTTCAGTTGTGTCTGCGCGCCCGCGGCCACCGCCAAGCACATGATCGAAGCGCTCGGTGTGCCGCATACCGAAGTCGAACTGATTCTCGTGAACGGCGAGTCGGTCGGCTTCGAGCGGCAACTGGCGGACGGCGACCGCGTGGCGGTCTATCCGAAGTTCGAGGCGCTCGATATCCAGCCGCTGCTGCGCGTGCGGGAACGGCCGTTGCGGGTGATGCGCTTCATCGCCGACGCCCATCTCGGCGGCCTTGCCCAACTGCTGAGGCTGGCCGGCTTCGATACGCTCTACGACAACCACTACCCCGACGCCGACATCGAGGTAATCGCCTCCGCCGAACAGCGGATCGTGCTCACGCGCGACCGCGAACTGCTCAAACGGCGCACCATCACGCACGGTTGCTATGTGCGCACGCTCAAACCCAAGGCGCAATTGCGCGAGATTTTCGACCGGCTCGATCTGGCCGGCAGCGCCCAGCCATTTCGTTTGTGCCTCACCTGCAACGCGCCGCTGCGGCGCATTCCAAAGGGCGAAGTGGCGGACCGTGCGCCACCAGGCGTACTCGAACGGCACGCGCAATTTGTCACCTGCGACGTGTGCCGGCGGGTGTTCTGGGAGGGCACCCACTGGCAGCGAATGCGCGCCCTGATGGACAGCATGGCGGGCGAACGCGCCTAAGCGCGCGGCCGCCCCGGAACCAGCGTTTGCGGCCAGCAAACCGCGCACCTGGCTGGCAAGCCGGCGCGATGCGTACAATGCGGGATTACCTATCATGCAGAGGCTTTCCGGATGGCGATGAAAAAAACCGACCTTGAGAAGAACAAGGCCCTCAAACTGACCAATTCGATGAAACTGGCGACCGCCGAGCGTTTCGGCAAAGCATCCGCCGCCGCGCCCGTGCTCGACCGTCGCGAACAGCGCAAGCTCGACCAGGCACAGGGACTCGTGCCGTTCGCCTGCAAGCTCAACGCCGAACTCGTCGAAAAGCTCAAGGAACGTGCGGCTGCCCACCCCGAAGGCATGACCGGGCTGCTCACCGAAGTCATCAACCGCGGTCTCGCTGCCGACGCTTCGTAACGCGGCATCGGGCTGCGAGCGCCAGACCCGTCTAAAGCGGGTCGAGCGAGGAACGACCCGACACCGCGCCGTTCCTCACCTCACCCGCCAACCCAAGCCGCGAATTGCTACGCAGTGCTGATTCGATGCCTTGTACATAGGCCTTCAGTCACGACAATCCCCTACCCGGAACAGGCCTTCTGCGTCCTGTCATCCCATAGTTGTACCGCTCCGATCCCGACACACAGGACTCTTGAGCAAGCCCATCCCGCTCGCCCAAAATAAATTTTCAGATAAGTGGGGAATCCCGTTGACTTGCCTTCGGGCGCGCGCCTAAACTTCGCTCGTTCTCACCAATGGGGCACATGCCTTGGACAGTTGTAGTTGTCGATCTTCGATACAGATCTCTGCCTGACAGGCACGACGTCCCGCGCTACAGCCCTTCTCTAGCCGCCGTCTTGCCAGCCAGGCAGACGGTGCGCGTCGCAGTACTTCGCAGTAAGCACTCCTGGTACTTCTCCGTGCCCATTCACTGATATCGCGCTTGCGGTATGCGTTTTGTCGCGCGTGCCGTTAGGGTTTTCAGCGCCACAGGTTCGCGCCTGCGGTGCAGTTCGTTCACGCCTTTCGTCAGCTTCGTCCTGACCGGCGTGTGGATCAACACACCTGCGCATTTTGCGCAAAGGAGGCCGTCATGCCTGACAGTGACCCTAGTCCCTCTAGTCACGCCAGTCATAACCGCGCGATGCATCGCGGCCGTCCGCAACACAACCTCTATGCGCAGACACAGGACGGACCGCGAGACTCGACAACCCAATCATCAGGAGAATCCACATGTCCACGCCGTCGAACGTTTCACCACCACGCCCCGCCGTGCTCGAACGCAGCGCAGTCCTCGATTCGGCGCACCTCGGCGACATCACAGGCGCCTTCGGCACGATTGCGCGCCACGACACCGCCCCGCGCACCAACTGGTTCGCACGCCTACGCACCCTGCTCGCGATCCTCGGCCCCGGCCTGATCGTGATGGTCGGCGACAACGATGCCGGCGCCTTTGGCACCTACACCCAGGCGGGCCAGAACTACGGCACCACCCTGCTGTGGACGCTCCTTCTCCTGATTCCCGTCCTGTTCGTGAATCAGGAGATGGTGCTCCGCCTCGGCGCGGTCACGGGCGTCGGCCATGCCCTGCTGATCTTCGAGCGTTTCGGCAAGTTCTGGGGCGCGTTCAGCGTGATCGACCTGTTCATTCTGAATGCGCTCACGCTCGTCACCGAGTTCATCGGCATCACCTTCGCGCTCGATTATCTCGGCGTACCGAAGTTGCCCGGCGTGGTGATCGCCGCGCTCCTGACAGGCGCAGCCGTGAGCACCGGCAACTTCAGACGGTTCGAACGCTTCGCGTTAGTCCTGTGTCTGTTGAGCCTGTTGCTGGTGCCGGTACTGGTGTCGATTCACCCGCCGGTCGCGCAGATCACGCGCGACTTCCTGATCCCCAACTGGCCCGCGAATTCGAAGCTGAGCGATGTGATGCTGCTCGTCATCGGCATCGTCGGCACGACGGTCGCCCCGTGGCAACTGTTCTTCCAGCAAAGCTACGTGGTCGACAAGCGCATTACGCCGCGCTTCATGAAATACGAAAAGGCCGACCTGTGGATCGGTATCGCCTTCGTGATGATCGGCGCCATCGCGATGATCGCATTCTGCGCGGCGCTGTTCGCGGGCCGCCCGGAATTCGGCAACTTCACGGATGCCGGCGGGGTGATCGTCGCGCTCGACAAGTATGTCGGCAAGTGGCCCGCGGTGATTTTCGCGGTGGCGCTGCTGGATGCGTGCATCATCGGCGCGGCTGCGGTCTCGCTCTCGACCGCCTATGCGATCGGCGACGTCTTCAAGATTCGTCATTCGCTGCATCGCGGCGTGGGCGAGGCAAAGGGGTTCTACTTCGTGTACTTCGGCATCATCGCGTTCGCCGCGGCGCTCGTGCTGATTCCGGGCAGCCCGCTCGGCCTGCTGACCGAAGCGGTGCAAACGCTGGCGGGTGTGCTGCTGCCAAGCGCCACGGTGTTCCTGCTGCTGTTGTGCAACGATCGCGCGGTGCTCGGTCCGTGGGTCAACTCGATGAAGCTGAACCTCTTCACCGGCGCGGTGATCTGGGTGCTGGTGATGCTGTCGATCATCCTGACGGCTTCGGTGATGTACCCGGATATCACCGGCGAGACGATCCTCGAAGTGCTCGCCGGCGGCACGCTGCTGGCGAGCGTGGCGGCAACGGGGCTGTTCCTGGTGCGCAAGCGGGGCATCAATGCGTGGGCCGATGCCCTCACGGCTTCGCTGCAGAAAGACCCGCGCGACACGTGGCGCATGCCGCCGCTCGCCGACCTGCCGCCGCCTAACCTGACGTTAAGCAAGCGCGTCTGGATGGGGGTACTGCGCGGTTACCTGATCGTGGCTGTTGCACTGGTGCTGGTGAAGGTCATCCAGTTGGCGTGGCACTGAGAACGGCGCACCGGGATCAGTTCAGGTTGCGGCCATGAAAAAAGGCCAGAGCGTTCGCTCTGGCCTTTCCACCTGCAATTCCCTACCGGTCCCGTTACCCGCGCCGGCCGTTTGGCCGTGTGCGGGTGCGTACCGGCAAGGCTCGCATGGCGGACAACGCAAACCCAAGCTGACTTGCTTAGTTCTGCGTACCCTTGTCGTTCGTGCCGGCAGCCGATGCGGCAGCCGAAACCTTGGCACGCTTACCATGCGTCTTCAGCTTCTTGTGATGCTTCGTGGCGCTAGCTGCTGCCGGCGCTGCGGCTGCCGGTGCTGCTGCGTCGGATGCTTGTGCGAAAGCCTGAACGGACACCAGCGCGAAGGCTGCGGTTGCGAGCGAGGCGATGACTTTTTTCATGTGTTAATCCCCAAACCTGAACGACTGATAGTCAATGTGAATGAAAACAGCATGGTGAAGCAGACATGGCGACGCGGCGCCTGGCGGCTCCCCGCGGGGGAGTATTACGCAGCGTAGGGCGTTTGTCATCCCATATGATTCGATATGTATTTTCCGGGAGACAGGTTTCTTTCGCCACCCTTTCAGTCTCCCGGCGCGCCATTCGGAGCGCGGTTCGAGGCGCGTCAGACCAGGTTGCGCAGCAGGCTGGCGGTCTCCTGCAAGGTCGGCAGGACCCGATGGAGCGCGGCATTTGCCGATTCCTGCCCGATCGGCATGCTGACGCTGATCGCCGCCACCACCGAACCGTGCCGGTCGCGCAATGGCACGGCGACACCGCGCATGCCCAGTTCGAGTTGCTGATCGGTGACGACGTAGCCATTGCGGCGCGCTTCGGCCAGCACCTCGCGAAGCTGCTCGATGGTCGAGTAGGTTTTCGGCGTGAAGACCTTGATTTCGTATGACGCAAGCCACCGGTCGATATCCTCCGGCGCCTGGAAGGCCAGCAGGATCAGGCCGGCCGACGACAACGGCGCCGCCGCCCGCGAGCCGAGCACGAAACCGACCGCCATCGCCCGGTTCACGCCGTTGCGCGCCACGTAGACCACATCGTGTTCGTCGAGAATCGCCACCAGCGCGGTTTCCTGCACCGCGGCCGTGATCCGCTGCAGGAACGGCTGCACGGTGCGCGGCAAGCGCGCCGAATCCAGATAGGATTGACCGAGGCGCAGCACGCGCGGCGCGAGCCAGAACAGCTTGCCGTCGGTGTCCACATAGCCGAGTTCGCGCAGCGTCAGCAAGTAGCGGCGCGCCGCCGTGCGCGATAGCGCCGCCCGGGACGCCACCATGGTCGGCGTCATGCGCGCATGTTCCTCGTCAAACGCCTCGATGATCGCCAGCGCTTTGGCCGCGCCCGCGATCCAGTCCTTGTCGTCCATAGTCTCCGCCTGAGGTTCGCGTCCGCTTCGGACACCGGCGCGTTTGCGCGATTATCGCGCGCTGCGGCTCTGTGTGGGGAGATCTTGAGCGCCCGGGAGGCGGCGCAACCGTGCTCGACGGCTATCTGCGAGACGTGACCGGCGCACACGTTCAATAGCGATACGTCGCCGCCGTCATTCCGACATGGTTGTTCTTCGATTGGACGAGCAGGCGATTGACTGACTCGCCGGGCAAACGGGTCAGCCCTCCCTCTGCGCAGACCGGCCAGCGCGGCTGCAGATGCGGTGACTAGTGCGGCGGCAAATGCGGGCAACCGCTCTGCGGGTCCAGGCTGCCGGCAGGATCAAGCCACTCACTTCACCAGGATTGCACCAGCCCCAGGCGTTCGGCGAGGTCCTCGTTGGCCGCCTTGCGGTGATCTGCCGTGGGCGGAAACACGCACCAGCAACCGTCGTCGTGCCTGAAAAAGAACAGGCCGCGCGCCCCGGCCGTCAGCGCGGTTTCGACCCGCACATAGCGTCGGCCACCCATGCGGGTACGGCTGAATTCGGTGACACGAACGGGGATCGACGGGCTCGGCGCGAGCCATTTTTCGACCAGAAAACGCAGCGACCGCTCACCTGCAGCTCTCATGATCGTCTCCAGACGCGTTCGTCCTGCTGCACCTCGCGCGCTTCGTCGGCGCTTTCGGGGGCGGAGGCTTCTTCGGCTTCGGCTGCGGCCAGTTCCATGGCGCGGTTCGTCGCCGCGGCCCTCAAGGTCCTGCAATGGGCAGAATGTCGGATGTCTGAGAGTAGACGGACAAGCTGTCGTGCTGTTCTACGTTTCATCGCACACCCCCGCACTGCACAAGTAACTTGATAAAGCACTTTAACTTTATGCCTGGACGGTGCACTGCTGTGAGGTTTTTGACTAAATAGCAACAGTCGCGGTGGAAGAAACACACCCCGGAGGTCGACACCGTCCGCTACCAATGTGCGCGCATTGGCGCGCTGCAGTATGTGCGCTGGCGACCGTAACGCGCTGGATGCAAGGACCCGTTGAACGCTCGACGCCGCCCGCGAAAGCACCGTTCAGATAACAGTTAAACGGCCGGCCGGCGGCAATCTTGAGCGGGAATGAAGGGAAACAGCACAAGGTTATCCACGTGGACCTCTGGACAACTCCGGGATAGCCGCACTAACAGCCTGTGTGCGGAATCTTGATAACCGGTGCGCGGCGCGCAACGGCGCCGAAGTTATCCCCGGCCCGTCGCGCCTCTGCACGCGCGTCCCGCATTGTTATGGTTTTGTTACAGCGTTGACGCGACGGAGAATTTGCCACTTGTTCACAGGAAGCGCCCGCCCTTGTTAACTATTACTACATAGGTATACATATGAAGTAAAAGACTGGGGAAAACTGGGCGCGGCAGCAAAAAACCTCTCCGCCGCTCAACAAATGACAGGCGCCGCGCGCCCTTATGGGCTGACAGCGGTCGAACTGGCCGCCGGCGTCATATCCGGACGGCCCAGAATATCGGGATCGACCGGCGCTGCGCCGTTACCCGAAACACCCGAAACCGCCGGCGTCTTGAGCGGAGCATTCGACGCGCTGGAGGACGGCGCCACCACCGGCGTAGTCGCCAGCACCGGTGTGGATACGACCGGCATAGGAGCCGCATCCGGAACCGCCGCTGGAGCAGGAACGGGCACAGGCGCGGGTAACGGCAGCGGCGTGCTCACCACGTCGCTTGACTTGACCGGGACCGTACGTACGACCGTCTGAAGGTAGTGATCCACCAGCGCGAAGAAGCGATCGTAGAATTTGCCCGACGGAATCGTCTCGCTAGAGATCTTCACCATCTCGTCGTTGTTCGAGTGGATCGGCAGCGACACCGAACCGAGCACGCTCAGACCGACGCTCGCCGAGGTAGCGCTTTTCTTGAGCGCGAAGCCGTTCTGCACCGCATTCACGTAAACGATGCTGGTATCGCCGGTCTCTTCACCCGGCGTGCAGACCACGTGAAACTCCACCACGATGTGCGAATCCCCGCTGGGCTGGAAATTCTTCGAGCCGTCGACGGTATCGGGATGCGTCAAGGTCGTCATATAACCCTGGCTTAGCAACGCACGGCGCGCGGCTTCGCAGGTGTCGGTGGTGCTCGCGTTGAAATTGTGGGCGAACGGGCTCGCGCCCGTGTCGAACTGTTCCGTTTGAAATTTCGGTTGCGGCGAGCTCGAACAGGCAGCAAGTACGAGCAGCCCGAACAGCGAGGCCGCGGTGGCTTTAGAAAATGAGGTGCGCATGATTCCGGAAGGCAGACTACTTAACGTCGTGGCCTGCATTGTAGAGCGGTTACCAAGCAGAGCGAAAACAACAGCCGGTGAGGTAACACGTTGATACAAAAAGCTTTGTAGGCCGTTCGTCAGGGTGGGAGTGGTGCGCGGCGCGCTGTATGGGCCGCTGGCCGCAGCGCCGCCAGCGTGCACACTGGCTGGCAAGAGCGCGTCAGGCAATCAGAAATTCAGGACGCGATCAGGATGCACTCAGGGTCGAATCACGGCGCCGCAGCCGGCGCGGCGGCCGACAGGCCGATCGAAGCGGAGTCTGGCGTCGCCGTAGCGGACGGAATGAAAAACGATCGCGCGCCGCTGGCGGGCGTGGGGCAATTGTCGATAGCGTGTGCGTCGCAGGCGGCGGTTTGCGCGGCCGAAGGGGCCGCGTTGTCCGGTTTGCCGACCACCGGCGCAAAGGTCTGAACCCGCAGGCTGACCTTCTGCGCGTAAGCCATCGAGCCGCCGTAGCTCTTTAGCGCGAGGTTCAGATCGCCGCCCGCCGATTGCATGTAGCCGTGCAGAATCGCCGAACCCGCTTCGATGTTGGCGTCCGGCTCGGTCAAGTCTTTGACGTTGCGCAGCAGCCCCCGATGGGCGGCCGGCACGACCTGCATCAAACCGGTAGCGCCACGCGGACCCTTGGCCTTTTCTTTAAAACGGGACTCGATCGAGATGATCGCCAGCAGGAGGGCCGGCGGCAGCGAATATTTCACCGCTGCGGTTTGCACGGCGCCGGAAATCTGCTCGGCTTTCGCTTTGGCGAGACCGAACTTTTGCGTCAGATATTCCGAGATGCGGTCGTGGTCGCTCTCATCGGCCATTGCAGTCTGCACGAGGCCCAGCGAAAGCATGATCAGACAGAGTAGCCGGCTCATGAGCGGGTAACGTTCGTTCGAGAGAATAAGGCCCGTATTATACCGGTGCCGAAAAAATAGGCAGCAAATCTTCAGAACATTGTCAGCTCGACGAAAATCGGTCCTGCGGAATCGGCGCCAGGGCCGAAATCGCCGGTCGTTTTCACGTGGATGTTGATTCACGCGCCCACGTCCATATGTGATGATGCTGATCAACGCTCCGTAGTCAGGCCAACCAGCATGACCAAACCCGAATTCTCCGAACCCGATAGTGCGCGTCCCGACTTGCTGTGTTTCCTCGTCGCGATTGCCGCGGCGTCGTACGCGCTGACCAACGAATGGCGAGTGGACCATGTGGTCGAATGCTGCCGTCAGTGGCTGCAGAAGAACCAGTTGGCCATGCATTGGCTCGACCGGGTACGGATCGGCCAGCTTGCCTTGAAGATTGCCAGCAAGGATCTGCTCGATGCAGGCGTTGCGGTTCGGCTGTCGAGCGTGCAGGCACTGTTTACCAGTGAGATGGAACTCAATGGCGCCAGCACGATGGTGCAGAGGATGATGGCGCTGTGCAACGAGGCACTTTGAGATCGGCGGGCTTTGAAAACCGCTGATTCATTGCAAATATAACGGAGACCTCCTTGCCTTCGCGCCAATCCCGCTCAGCGAAAGCCGACCGTAATCGCTTTATCGCTCTTTACGCGGCGATAGCCCTCGGCCTGCTGGTCGCAGCCGGGATGTTTGTCTATGAAGCCAGCGTCATCGTGAACGACGAACTGCGCGACGAAGAGGCGTTCGCAGTGCTCGGCGCGGCGAACAGGGTATTGCACAATCTCGAAGATGCGGAGACCGGCCAGCGCGGGTATCTGCTGACGGGGGATGAAAGCTACCTGTCGCCCTATCACCAGGGGGTGCAGGACCTGGACGACACGGTCCTGCATCTTCAACAGGTGGTGGTCAATGATGACAAGTCCCTCGAACTGGTTCGGCGTATCGAACACGCGAAGACGGCCAAAGTGGCGGAACTGGCCCGCAGTATCGAACTGGCCAGCTCAGGCAATCGCGCTGCGGCCATCGCACTCGTGCAGACCAACGAAGGCAAGCGGTACATGGATAGCCTTCGCAGCGAGCTCGGCCAGTTGCTGAATGACTGGCGGGAAAAGCGCCGGGTCGCGACTCGCGATGCGCACGGCCGGCTGGTGTACGGTACAGAAGCGCTGGCAGTTGTTGCTGTTCTGGTGTGTTGTCTGCTGGTCTACACACTCTTCATCCAGCGACGCGCATTTGCGAAAATTCATGCCTATTCCGCAGCGCTCGACCAGGAGGCCGCGCACGACCCGCTGACTGGCCTGCCGAATCGACGGCAGTTGCTTGCTGCCATCGACACGTTGGCAGTTTCCTCTGCGAATGGTTTGAGGCGAACCGGCCTGCTGTACCTCGACATCGACGGCTTCAAAAGCGTCAACGATGCACTTGGCCATAGCGCTGGGGACGCGTTGTTGTGCGAACTCGGCGAAGCGCTGCGTGCGGCGACGCGGCAGCAGGACATGCTCGCCCGCGTCGGTGGCGACGAGTTCGTATTGCTCGCGACCGAATGCGGTGACGACGAACAGTTGCGCCAGCTTGCGGGGCGCATGATTGCATGCGTTCGCGAGGTCGGTGACAGGAAATACGCTGGGCGATTCCAGATTGGCGTCAGCATCGGCATCGCGACTTATCCCGACCGGACCGATACTGTCGAGCAGTTGCTCGACGTCGCTGACGCGGCGATGTATGAAGCCAAAAAGGGGGGCCGGTCGACATACCGCTTTGGAGCGTCCCCAAGGCACGGCACGTCCAACGTCGTGAGAATGACGCGGTAGAACGAGAGCTTGGCGCGCGACTCAGTTCGGACTCCGCGTGACTTGCGTGTGAAGGCTCGCATCTCCAGCAATGGGCGGAACCGTTCAGCGTGACCGCTAAGATGCAGTCAGGAAACGGATTACGTACGTTAAGACGCCTTGCCTCAGAACCGCACTACTCGAATATCCAGCGCCAGCCGCCTTTTCGGATATGTCTGATCCATGTCCGGGAGACGCATTGCCGGCTGCCTGAATGGCCGGAGCGGCCAGAACCAGGGGGTTTTCGGGCGCTTCGCCGCCGAGGCAACCAGTCCGGGCACGCCATTTGAAGTTCCGGCGAGCGCCATGCGCAGAGGATCAAGTGCACCTCCGCGGATGCCTGCAAATCAAAAACCATTCTTGTAGATTACTCTACGTTGATGTAGTTTCATTTACATGAATACCTTAACGACCTGGGCCGTACTGGTCCTGACCTTTCCTACCGAGAACGCCACCGCGCGCATGCGGGCGTGGCGGGCATTGAAAGCGAAGGGGTGCGCCGTCCTGCGCGACGGCATTTACCTGCTGCCACACACCGCGGAGCGCGAGGACATGCTGCGCGAACTCGCTGGCAGTATCGATGAAGCCGGCGGCACCGCGCATCTGCTGCGAGCGCAAAGCCTGAACCCGTCGCAGGAAGCGGACTTTCGCGCACTGTTCGATCGGAATGGCGATTACGCGACCTTTGTCGCATCACTGGGGGCTACGCGGAAAACTCTGGGGGGCCAGCCACCAGCGGAGGTCGCCCGCCTGTTACGGCGTCTCCGCAAGGACTATGACGCGATCCGGACGATCGACTACTTCCCGGGCTCGGCATCGACCGACGCCGAGGTCGCCTGGGAAGACTTTCTGACGCTCGCGGATACGGTCCTGTCGCCGGGTGAGCCGCATGCAGCCGAGCGGGCCATCCGGCCGCTACGGCGCGACGAGTACCAGGCCCGCACGTGGGCAACCCGGCAACGGCTATGGGTCGATCGCGTCGCGAGTGCATGGCTGATCCGTCGCTTCATCGACCCAACGGCACGCTTCCTCTGGCTGGCTTCGCCGGAGGCCTGCCCGCCGGATGCACTCGGCTTCGACTTCGACGGTGCCGCCTTTACACACGTGAGCGAGCGCGTGACGTTCGAGGTTCTGGTCGTGAGCTTCGGTCTCGACGACGACGCGGCGCTTCTTCGGCTCGGTGAAATGGTGCACGCACTCGATGTCGGCGGAGCACCGGTGCCCGAGGCGATCGGCTTCGAAGCGGTAATGGCCGGCGCGCGGCAGCGCGGGTTGGACGACGATCAACTGCTCGATGAGATGAGTCGCGTGCTGGATTCAATCTACGCGCACTTTACGGCGCGCACAAAAAACAGCAACGCGGGAGGCCGGTCATGACCACCACGACGGCGACCGCGCCGGGCTACACGCTCGGCCAGATGGCCCTTTACATGCTGCGGCTCGGCACCTCCGGTTTTGGCGGCCCGGTGGCGCTGGTCGGCTACATGCACCGCGACCTCGTCGAGCGCCGCCGCTGGATCAGCGAACAGGACTACAAGGAGGGGTTGGCGCTGGCTCAGATGATGCCAGGGCCTCTCGCCGCACAGCTCGGCATTTACCTCGGCTACGTCCATTACCGCGTCGTCGGTGCAACGGTGGCCGGTATCGCTTTTGTCCTGCCTTCGTTTCTGATGGTCGTAGCGCTCGGCTGGGCCTATACCCAGTATGGCGGCCTCTCCTGGATGCAGGCAGTCTTCTACGGCGTGGGTGCAGCGGTGGTCGGAATCATCGCGATGAGCGCGTACAAGCTGACCAGGAAGACCGTCGGCAAAGACAGACTGCTGTGGGCGATATTCCTGACGCTAGTGGTCGTCACCGTGGTCACCGAGTCCGAAATCGCGTGGCTGTTTATCGCGGGTGGCCTGCTCAACTGGTTCTGGCGTGCTCCGCCTAAATGGCCCGGCAGGGGCGGATTGAATGCGCTTGCCGTAACGCAGGCGCCGGCTGTGAGCGGCGTCCTGAGCGGTCTCGATCTGCCACTGCTCGGCCAGATCGGACTTTTCTTCGCCAAGGCCGGAGCGTTCGTGTTCGGCTCGGGACTCGCGATCGTGCCGTTCCTCTACGGCGGCGTCGTGACGGAACACCACTGGCTCAACGACAAGCAATTCGTCGACGCGGTCGCCGTCGCGATGATCACGCCGGGGCCGGTCGTCATCACGGTCGGGTTCATCGGGTACCTGGTCGCGGGATTTTCGGGCGCTTGCGTCGCCGCGCTCGGGACCTTTCTGCCCTGCTATCTGTTCACGGTGCTGCCCGCGCCGTACTTCAAGAAATACGGCAAGTTACCCGCTATCAAGGCGTTCGTCGACGGCATTACCGCCGCCGCCGTGGGTGCGATCACCGGCTCGGTGATTGTCATCGCGCGGCGCTCCATCGTCGACTGGCCGACCGTTGCGCTTGCCCTTGTGACGCTTGTGCTTCTCTGGCGTTTCAAGAAGCTGCAGGAGCCGGTGATCGTCGTTGCGGCGGCCCTGATTGGTCTTGCTGTCTATCCGCTCATCCATTCGCACGCCCTCTAAGGGCACGCGCGTGCGCACAATCCATGAGGAACGTCATCATGGCAACACGTCGTACCTTCCTGCAGGACACCGCTGCTGCCGGCGCAGGAATCATGCTGGCCCAGGCGCAAACCGCATGTACCGCAGAAGAATACGCCTGATGCTGCCGGCTGGCGCCGACGCAAGCGCGTTGCCGATCCTCATCGGTCGCGGATTACGTGGCATTTGCGACGGATTTGTCGCCGTATTGCTGCCCGCGTACCTGCTCGCGCTCGGTTTCGGTCAACTGGACGTGGGACTGGTCAGCAGCGCCACACTGATCGGCTCGGCAGCAGCAACGATCCTGGTCGGCATCTTCGCGCGTCGTTATACACTGCGTCGCATGCTCATTCTGGCGGCAGGCCTGATGACCGCGACCGGCATGGGTTTCGTCAGCTTGTCTGCACTCTGGCCGTTACTGCTTGTTGCGTTCGTCGGCACGCTCAATCCCAGTTTAGGTGACGTCAGCCTGTTCCTGCCGTTGGAACTGGCGCGTCTCGCTGGTTCGGCCGCCGGGGACGCCCGTACGGCGATATTCGCCCGTTACAGTCTGGTGGGCGCGGTGTCCGCCGCGACAGGCGCGTTGGCGGCCGCGATTCCGGGCTGGCTCGTCGCGCATGTGGGCCTGTCACTGCTCGCAGCCATGCGCGCGATGTTCGGTGTTTATGCGCTGGTTGGCATCGCGCTATGGTTCCTCTATCGCAGGCTGCCCGAGCCGCAGTCGCAGGACCGGTCGCGCAGTGCGCCGCTGGGTCCGTCGCGGGGGATCGTCACGCGACTCGCGCTGCTTTTCAGTGTGGACGCATTTGCCGGCGGCCTCGTCGTCAACTCGTTGCTGTCGCTGTGGCTGATGCAGCGCTTTGGACTTTCGCTGGCCGCCGCTGGCCAGTTCTTTTTCTGGACAGGGATGTTGACGGCCGGCTCCCAGCTCGCCGCGGTGCCACTGTCGCGCAAAATTGGTTTGCTGAATACGATGGTGTTCACCCACATCCCGTCCAGCCTCTGCCTGATCGCTGCTGCCTTCGCACCGTCGTTGCTGTCGACGCTGGTATTACTACTCATGCGCAGCGCGTTGTCGCAAATGGACGTACCAACCCGAACCGCCTACGTGATGGCAGTCGTGACGCCGCCCGAGCGCCCGGCGGCTGCGAGCTTCACGTCGGTCCCCAGAAGCCTCGCTTCGGCGCTCGGCCCCACGCTGGCTGGTGCACTGCTGGCGATGGGCTGGACCAGCGCACCGCTTGTTGCTTGTGGCCTGCTCAAGATCGGCTACGACCTGACGCTGCTGGGAGCATTCCGGCGCGTGAAACTCACGGATTGAATTTCCCGCCATGAATGCACTCCGGACCCGCTCCGCCGCCCGCTGGCTGTTTCCTGTCGCGTGCGCCATCGCTGCCGGACTGGGGGCCGTCGTGTTCTCCGCATCAGGCGCAGACGACAGTGTTGAAATGGACGCACTTCCGTTGAAACAGGTCGCCGACGTTCCGCTGGGCGGACGGCCGACCCGGCTCGACTACGCAAGCGTCGACGCGGATCGCCATCTGCTGTTTGTCGCCCATCTGGGTGACGGCGAGGTGGTCGTGTTCGACACACGCGCCGAGCGCGTGATCGCCCGGATTCCAGGCGTGACCTCTGTCCACGGCGTACTCGCCATTCCCGAGCTGTCACGCGTGTATGCGTAGGCCACCGGCTCAAATGAAATCGTCGCGATCGACGAAACCACGCTCAAGATCACTGCACGCCTGCAGGGCGGCATTTACCCCGACGGCATGGCTTATGTACCTGACGCCCACAAGCTGTATGTCTCCGACGAAACGGGCGAGACCGAGACAGTGATCGACGTTCGATCGAACGCACGGATTGCAACAATTCCGTTGGGTGGCGAGGTCGGCAATACGCAATACGATCCGGTTTCCCGGCATATTTTCGTCAACGAGAAATCACAGCGACAACTGGTCGAGATCGACCCCGCCACCGACCGGATCGTCACACGCATCGATCTGCCGGGCGCGCGAGGCAATCACGGGCTGCTAATCGAACCGAAGCAAAGACTCGCCTTCATCGCCTGCGAGGGCAACGACAAGCTGCTGGTGCTCGATATGCACACGATGCGCGTCACTTCGTCGTTCGACGTGGGCCAGGATCCGGACGTCCTCGCCTTCGACTCGCAACTGCATCTGCTCTACGTCGCCGGCGAAGCCGGCATCGTCTCCATGTTCAAGACCGATGCAGGCCATGTGTCGAAGGTCGGCGACGGCCACGTTGGCCCCAATGCGCATGTCGTCGCAGTGGACAACTCGACACATCGCGCCTACTTCCCACTCAAGAATGTTCAGGGGCGAACGACGTTGCGCATCATGGAGCCGAAAGGCTGAGCCCGTCACGAGCCGCACCGCGGTTGTGGTTTCAACACCTTGATGCCAACACCTCGGTTACCCACCCGCCCCGCAGCAGCGACGCTGCTGTTGCATCGGCGGGCACTTCACGGAACCGAACGAGCAGAATACGCAGCAGTCGCCCGGATTGGCGTGCAGCAGAGCCTTGCAGTGACTGCACTCGTAAAAGAACTGGCAAGCATCCGTGGGCATGGTTTCCTGTCGGGCAAAACCACAATGCGGACAGGTCAGCACGGATTCCAGGACGATCGCATCCATCGCGGCCTCACTTCTGTAGAGTCGAGGGATAGCCCGCATTCGTGGTCACCCTGGTCAGAGCGTCGGACTGGGTCATCCTTGCGGCACCACCCAGCCGAACAGCCGGCGTCCATACAGGCCGCTGAGGGCCAGGAGCAGCGTCGCCACGCCGAAGTTCCACGTCAGGATCATGACCGTCGCATCGAGCGGATGAAACAGCGACAAAGCGACCGCGGTCGTCGCGGCAACTGCAAGGCTTCCCGTCATCACCACAGGCGTGGGAGCCAGACGCGCCACGTACCGCAGCATGATGAGCATCACCAGCGAAAGCGGGATACCCGTGACCGCGAGCGTCGCAAAGCAGCGTGCGGTTTCGCCCGGCGACATCCCCTCCGGCCCGATGCTCACCCAGTTCGTCAGACAGCCATAGCCAATCGTGGACATCCACACCACCACGGCGGGTGCAGGTAGCCATAGCCACCGTCGCGAGCGGCCCGGCACGCTCGCGATGAACGACGCCGTCGAGGCGAGCACGGCGGTGATCAGGGCCGCCCCAACGCTAACTACGAAAGTGGGTTGACGCAGCTTGAGCATGAGGTCAGGACGAACGCCATGCACCAGGGCGACGAGCGTCAGCATCAACGCTGCAAACAGCAGCCAGCACAGGGCCCTTATCACAGGCGGTCGCAGGCGCCGCACCGGCTTTGCGTCCGCGACCAGCGAATCGATCAGATCGGAGGTTGAGGTCATGACTTGCCACCCCGCTTTTCGATCAACCGGCGCAGATTCTTCAGCGCCCGATGCGTTGCCACTTTCAGCGCAGCAACGGACATGCCGCTCGCGGCAGCGGCGTCCTTCAGCGACATTTCGTCAAGTTTCAGCATGCGTATTGCGTCCCGTTGCCCGGCCGGCAGGTGCTCAACGGCGTCACGCACCATTCGGGCATCCACCGCCTCTTCCTGTAGATTCGCTTCGGCAACCTGAAAGGTTTCATGGTCCAGATCGAACGGTGCTTCATGCGCGCCGAGACGTCCCTGGCGCCGCAGTCCGTCGACGATGCGCCGGTTGGCGATGGTGATCAGCCAGGGGCCAAACGGTAGGGCCGGATCGTACGTCTGACGCACCGCGTGGATGGTCAGAAGAATGTCCTGAACCGTATCTTCGACATCGCACCGGTTACCGAATTGGCGTGCCGCGAGCGCCCGCAAATACGGCGTGATCGCTTCGAGCAGGCGCCGGTATGCGTCCCGGTCGCCCGCCTGCGCGTGAGCCATCAGGATCGACCAGTCGAGCGTTCCGTCGGCGCGGGTCTCGCGTGGTCCGGGAGCGCGATCAGGCACGCCTGCATCCTGAGCATTCCGTACGATACCCAACGTTGGGTCGGGGCGGTGTGTTCTGGAGGACATGCACCAATTTTGCACGTTGAGCGGCCGCTTTCCTAAAAAATAAATTTTGCGGGCGGCGTAACCTTTGCCCGTTGCCCGACGAATCTTCCTTCAGGTTGCGATTCTGCGACCTCAACCTCAGGAGGATGCGAAATGAGCAAGCAATTGGGTAAGCCGCTACTCGCCGCTTCGACCCTCTCCGCCGCGATCGGTCTCGCGCTTGCGATGCAGGCATTGCCAGGACAGGCGCAGGAGATGAAAGACATGAGCAAGATGCCGCAGGTCGTCCAGGACAACATGATGCGGATGCAGAAGAACAAGCTGGAAAAATGCTACGGCGTCAATGCGGTCGCGAAGAACGACTGCGCCGAGGGCGCCCATTCGTGTGCCGGTCAAGCTACCCAGGCGCGCGATACAAAGTCGTTCGTGCTCCTGCCGGCGGGTGACTGCTCGAAGATTCAGGGCGGCAAGCTGCAGGCAAGCTGAGCCGACACCCGCTGATGAGCATTCCCACGGTCCAGGCGCAGCAGGAGTTCAGCCCGATTCCGGTGAAGGCCGGCATCGGGCTGCGCTTTCGCCATCACCAGGCGGTGCTCGAAACGCGACCCGCAGTCGCCTGGTTCGAGGTGCATACCGAGAACTACATGGGCGGCGGTAGCGCACCTCAATACCTGGACGCGATACGCCGCGACTATCCGGTGTCGCTGCATGGCACGGGGCTGTCCCTCGGCAGCGCCGAAGGGCTTGATGACGCGCATCTGGCACGGGTGCGTCGTGTCGTCGAGCGAGTCGACCCCGGCCTCATTTCCGAACATCTGTCATGGAGCATCGCCGGAGGCACGTATATGGCCGACCTGTTGCCACTGCCGATGACAGAAGAGGCCTTGAACGTTGTTTGCCAACATGTCGATGAAGTTCAGGCCTGTCTCAGGCTGCGCATCCTCGTGGAGAACCCGTCGACCTATCTGCGGTTCAGTCACTCGACGATTCCAGAATGGGAATTTCTCGCCCAGGTCGCACAACGCACGGGTTGCGGCATCCTGTGCGACGTCAACAATATCTATGTGAGCGCCTGCAATCACGGCTGGAATGCGGCGACCTACCTCGATGCGTTGCCTGCGGCCGCGATTGGCGAAATCCATCTCGCCGGGCACAGCGTCCGGCAGCTCGATCACGGAAAGACCTTGCGCATCGACGACCACGGTTCACGCGTCGCACCGGAAGTCTGGACGCTCTATCGCGAGGCACTCAGACGCTTCGGGCCGGTTCCGACACTGATCGAATGGGATACCGGCGTGCCGCCGATTGAAACGCTGATCGAAGAGGCCGCCCTCGCCGACACTGAACTGAAAAGGCAGCGCCATGGACGCACACCCGCCAACGTTGCTTGAACTGCAGCACGCGATGCAGCGGGGCCTGCTCGACAGCACGGACGGCGGCACGTCGGCCTGGGTGATCGCGGACGGACTGGACGCGGGCGCACGGCTGGCCATTTACCGGAACACCTGCGCCAGCGTGCTCGCCACAGCCCTTCGCCCGGCCTTCCCGGCGGTGCAACATCTGGTCGGTCCGGAGTTTTTTGAGGGCGCCGCGAGGCTATTCATCGCGCAGGCTCCGCCGCGCAGTGCGTGGCTCGATGAGTACGGCGCGGAATTTCCAGAATTTCTGGCGCGGCTTCCCCAGGCAGCGTCGGTGCCTTACCTCGCTGACGTGGCACGTCTGGAATGGCACGTCAACGTTGCCCTGCACGCCCCCGACGCCCCGCCGCTCGATATCGCACGCCTGACTGCACTGAGGGAGGCAAGGTCCACGCAATTGCGTTTCGAGCCTCACCCTGCGGTACGCCTGCTGCGATGTGAATTCCCGGTCGACAACATCTGGCGTGCGGTACTGGAGCGCGATGACCGGGCCATGGCAGCGGTCAATCTCGCGGAGGGTCCTGCCTGGCTGCTCGTTCACCGGACGCAGAGCGGTATCGAGGTAATGCGTCTGGACAAGTGCGAATGGCGCCTTACAGCAGACCTGTTTTCGGGAAAGCCGTTGTCCGCGGCACTGGAAGCGACGCCATGCGACGGTGCGCACAGCGTGCTCGCCACGCTTCTGGCCAGCGGATGCCTTGCGGAGGTCAGCATTGTTCCCGAGGCAGTTGCGAGCGAGATCCGGAGGACCCACACATGACGCGCTCTCATCAACCCGGCACCCTGTCACCGGTCAATAGCAGTCGAATCATGCATCTTGCCCGATGGCTCGAGCGTGTACCCTACGCGCTCCTCGCCATCCCGTTACGCATTGCGGTTGCCACGGTCTTCTGGAACTCCGCGATGACCAAACTGGCGAACTGGGATGCCGCCGTTGCCCTGTTTCGCGAAGAATACAGATTGCCGCTCCTGCCGCCAGAACTCGCCGCCTACACGGCCGTGTCGATCGAGTTGACGACGCCGGTGCTGCTGATTCTCGGCTTGGCCACCCGGCCCGTGGCGTTCGTGCTTTTGGGGATGACAAGCGTCATCGAAGTATTCGTCTATCCCCAGGCATGGCCCACGCATATCCAGTGGGCGGCCATGCTGCTGGTGCTCCTATGCCGCGGTGCCGGACCCTTGTCCGTCGATCATTGGCTACGAAAGCGCTGGATCGGCTAATTCGTCAACGACTGGCCGACTTCAAAGACTTTGATGTTGTCGTGACGGAAACGTCACCGCCCCTTGCGTACATCGGGGAACAGTGAATCGTGGCGTATCAAGGCCCCATGACGCGAGCCGGTTAGGGCGTGACGACCAACGAAGCATGCAAGCCCATCGAATAATGGCCGGGTTTGTTGCAGATCAGTACGTAGCGGCCGGGTACCAACTTGAGCGTCATGTGCTTGCCTGTGCCGGGGGTCATGTCCTCGATCTCTCCCATTTTCTTGAACTGGCTCTCTGGCACCTGTCCGTTTTTAACCGGCAACTTGTCGGCGGCCAGGTCCGTTTTGAGGACCACGAATTCGTGTGTCATACCAGTGTCGGGTGCGTTGCTGACCTCAAACGTGACTGACCCGGCCTTCACTTGACTCGTATCAAGCTGGATCGTGTTGGTTTTGAGCAGCGTGGCTTTTATCGTCTCCCCTGCGTAACCAGGGCTGCAAACGAGGCCGAGCGCGGTCACACCAAGAAAGATCGCGGCGCGTGGACTGGGAATCATGATGTTTTCCTCTAGAAATCGCCGTGACCATCGTGCTTGTGGCTGACCGCGCTACGCATGATGTCAGGGCGGGGCGTAGCAGTGCCAAGGTCCGGACGAAGCGCCGTGACGCGACCGTGCTGCCGGTCGTCATCAACAGGCGCTGCTCAGACCGCGGTCCAGGTCGTAGTCGTCGCGCAGCGCGGTGAATTTCACGCGCGGATCGTTCAGGTAACCTGACTACTACGAAAGTAAAACGTTCAGCGCACCCGGGTTATTCCATTGTTCTAGAGATAGTGCGACTGCAACAGCCATCGACCTTCGCGAATACGAACGGTCTGAACCATGCCGCACAGCGGCGAGGTCGGCAACACGCACTACGATCCGGCATCCCTGCACATTTTGTGAATGTGCAACGCCGAAGGCATCCGACCGAAATCGTGCCCGCAATCGATCGGTTCGGTCGTACAAATTGATCGGCGCGCACGGAAAGGCGATTGCCGGATCACGGCCCACGTCATACGTCCGGCGCTGGAATAAGGCGGCGTGCTCCATCGTTTACTCATTGGGCAACCACGTCACGGGCGGCAAGCCTCCACGGCTGTCAGACCCGCGGCATGAATTTGCGCAAGCACACCGATGTGCTGGGTAACGCCGGTGACACGACGTCGAAAACGTCGGGGCTTCATGTGGCCATACATCATGGACAAACTGCTTCGTTTCGGGACATTGATCGTCTGTCTCGGCTTCGCTGCGCCTGTACTCGCGCAAACCTATGACGAGCAACCGGCGCCAGCCGACAGCACGAATTGCCGCGCAGTTGTCGAACAGGCAGAAATCGACGGCACGATGCAGCAGATCGTCGGACGTTCGTGCCTGCAAAGCGACGGGACCTGGCAGATCGTGCAAAACCCGGATGGTAGCGTGCTGTGGTACCCGCCTGCGGCCTATCCATATCCCGACCTCTGGTGGTGGGGCCCGCCGCTTTTCATCGGCGCGGGCGTGAGCTTGATCTTTGTCGATCACTTTCATCACTTTCACCACTTCGATCATTTCCATCGGATGGATCACGGTCATTTTGGTGTCCCAATCGGAGCGGGCTTTCACCGCGGTCCGTTCCCGGGCGGTGGTATGCATAACTTCGGTGGTATGAGGGGATTCGGCGGCATGCATGGGTCCGGCGGAATGCATGGATTCGGTGGCATGAACGGGTCCGGCGGAATGCATCGGCACTAGTCCAGCTTTTCCTTTGCGCGTTTCTCGCAACGCTCACAAGGGATCGTCCAACGTGACCGCTCAGGAACGCATGACGCAAGCCGCTCAGCGGCAGTAGGGCAACCGGCGGCCGTTAGCCGGCAAGGACGTCTGCTTGACGCTGACGGCAAACACGTCCATTGAGGAGTTTGTCGTGAAAGGCCTGAAGATTTTCGTCACGCTGGCGGTGTTAGCCGTCGCCTGCGCATCCGGGTCATCAGACGCCGGGCGCGTCCGGGTCTTTGTCGGCGTGGGTGCCCCTTTCGTCTATCCGGTCGCGCCGCTCCCGTACTACTACCCGCCCATCGTCGCCGTACCGGCCGCTCCGGTGAACTACGTCGAACAAGAGCAGCAGTCAGCCGGCCCGGGCCAGTAGAGCGGAGCCTGGTATTACTGCGATGCGTCCAGGGCCTATTACCCCTACGTAAGGCAGTGCCCTGGCGGGTGGCTTGAAGTGCCTCCGAAGCCCGCATCTTCCCGTTGACGATCACCCGGAAGTTCAAAACATCATGAAGTATTCAAGACTTGCCCTGTTTGCTTCGCTCATCTGTGCCAGCGCGTGCTCCGTCCTGCCGACAGCTCCGAGCGTGATGGCGTTGCCCGGCACCGGAAAGACGTTCGACCAGTTCCGCGCAGACGACGCCTCGTGCCGGCAATTTGCGTTCAACCAGGTGGGCGGAGTATCGGCCAACCAAGCGGCAACCGCGAGCGCGGTCGGGAGCGCCGCCATTGGAACGGGACTCGGCGCGGCTGCGGGTGCGGCGTTCAATGGAGGCTCCGGCGCGGCCGTGGGCGCGGGTATCGGCCTGCTCGTCGGGAGCGCGTTTGGCACGAGTGCCGCACAAGGCTCGGCCTACGATGTGCAGCGCCGCTACGACTATGCGTACCTCCAGTGTATGTATGCCGTCGGTGATCGCGTCCCGGTCCGCGGGCACATGATGGTACCGCCCGGAGTCCGGCCCTATGCACTGCATCCCCCAGGCGTGCAGCCACCGCCACCCCCGGCGGGTTGAGGTTGACACGCTTACTGGCAGACACGGATATTGTCCGCAGGCTCCAGCCGGACGACACGCCAGCCACTGCGATCCACGCACGCGAGGGTTGTTGCCGCCGTCCGGGTTCATTGCGATCGCGGAAGAAAGCGGCCTGATCATTCCGCTCGGGCGATACGTACTGGAAGAGGCTTGCCGGCAAGTCGCCCGCCGGCAGAGGGAGTTCCCAACAGAGCCGCGACTGCAGACTGGCGTCAATCTGTCCCCTCGGCAGTTTGATGATCTCAGCCTCGTTGCCGACGTGGCTGCAGCGTTCCCCAGTGCTCACATTGGACCTGCTTCGCTGAAACTGGAGGTCACGGAGCGCCTGATCATGAGGGATACGGCAAAGAGCATCGAGACGCTCCGAAGACTGAAAGACTTTGGCGTAACCATCGCAGTCGATGACCTTGGTACGGGCTACTCATCGCCGAGCTATCTTCGCAAGGTGCCGCTGGGTGTGCTGAAGCTCGACCGATCCTTTGTTCAGGGCATTGGCACGAGTGCCGAGGACGATGCAGTCGTTCGAGCCGTCATCTCCATGGCGCAGTCAACGGTGATCCACGAGCATCATGTGTCTTGTCGTCTCACATCATGCCACTTGTACTTCCAGTGCCGCCCACCCCTGCTCCACCGGTCCCGCTTGAACTGGTGCCTGGCGATGTCGCAATCCGATTTGCGCCCCCCGCCGTGGCCATGAGTGTGACGGCGGCTGCATCCGGTTCGCCGTTAGTGTCGATTGCGCCGCGAGCGACGAGCGCTTCCAGATCACTGTCCTCGCCTGGTTGGCCGACTGTGAATGCGGTGGTCAAAAAATTGGGAGTGGAAAGCGTAACGCCGTACTTCTGCTGCAGACCCTGGACCACAGCAGCCTGCGCCGTCAGAACGTCGGTCTGATTCTGCAGCGTCTGCTGAAACTGCGTGTTCGTCGTGAAGCCGGTGATGAGGCCATTTTCATTCGTACCGAGTTGTGCCGCCAGATACACCAGCAACAGATCCGTTTCTGGCGTGACGTTGTACGTGCCACCAGCGAACGCTGCAGAATGTAGCATCGTCGCGCCCGAAGTCGCAGCGATCATGCACGGCATCACTGCGCCGAACGTCGCATGGTAGTTTCCGTTCGCATCTGCTGCGACCGACATCGAGCCCCGCGTGCAGTCGATGCTAATCGTCGCGTTCGCGAGTGCCTTGCCTGTTGCAGCCGTACCGGCGATCGAAATCATCGACGTACTGTTTGTGCTACCGCCGCCACCGCCACCACAGCCGGCGAACAACGCAACGGATGCAATTAGCAGCCCTGCGCTGACAGAGCGGATAACGTGCCGTTGTCGAGTGCTCATCGAAGTCTCCCGCTGGTTCGTATATCGTTTAAACGATTTCGCGCGGGCGTCTATTCCATCTTTTGCCCAGCCCTTGATGCTGCGGAAGGCATTGCGAAGTGCCCGGGCTTAGTGCCAGAAGTACTCGCTGCTCCGCCACGGCAAATTTTCACGTCAGTCGATTGGAATATAGCGGCCTCGCCGTACGTTTATTAAGAGTGTTGACGCTGGAGAGATGATGATGAAATCGACTCGGCTATTGGCAGTATTCCTGATGGTTTTAGCGGTTGCCGCAGCGGGATGCTCGCCAAACACGAGCACGCATGGCGACACGACGTCCAGTAGTGGCAGTGGTAGCGGCAGTAGTAGTGGCGGTAGTGGCGGTAGTGGCGGTAGTGGCGGTAGTGGCGGTAGTGGCGGTAGTGGCGGATATTAACGACTGGGCTGGAATCGCAGGAGGGTCGGATTACTCGCATGAGCGACGGCGTTCCGCCTGTTTCGTGACGGCAACCGCATCACGTTCTACTGGGGGAGTCAGGAGATGGGATGCACGCTGACTGGCCGCGTGTCCAAGGCGCACTGCGGGTCATGGTGATCGACGCAGGCAGCACGCCTGGACGGGCGCTCAGAAGCCGGGAAACCAGCAACGGTTTGAACCAATGATATCTGGCGGACTTCACATTTCCGATCGCCCGGCAAGCCGGAGCGCGCTGCCTGCTGCGGGATGGCAGGCGACCGCGCGGACATTGCTGTGCGCGCTCTCGTTGACGTGCCTGATCGTCTCAACGGGCGCTCGCGCGCAATCGACCAGCCCGATTACCCCGGCTCCATCCGATACATCGGCGGTATGCGCCGATGCTGCCGCGGCGGACGCCGTGAGCGCGGACATCGCCCACTTCCGGTGTCTCACGGCTCCCGAACAGGCGACGTCCTTACGCACGCGGATTGAAAACCACTCACTTGTGTCGCTGACGGACGAGCAGATCCTTTCCCTGATGGACGCGATGAAGCCGGAAGCCTTCGTCGAGTACGCGCGGTCCGATATGGTTCCCGACGACGCCTGCGAATACCGGATGTTCCGGCAGGAGCGTATATCCGGCAAATGGCCCGACCGGCCCGATCACATGCTTATCCGATATCAGGACACCCCGAGAAGGGTCTACGCAAAGTGGCTGCCTGACGGCGCTCATGCGGGACAGGAGATTCTTTACGACGAGACGTCGGACCCCGTGAGCATCTACGGCCACCTGGGCGGTCCGCTGCGTCTCGTGTCAGGCAAGGTCGCAGTAGATGGGTCGTTCGCGCGCGCCCAGTCCCGCCATAGCGTCCGCGATCTCGGCCTGCAGTTCATCGCGCGCACCATCGAGCACGATGCCCGCAGTTTTCGTGAAGAGGGTCTGACTGAAAAGCCGACCCGCATCGAACTCCTGAACGTGCGCGGCATGCGATGGCTTGCCTGGACGTGGACTGCTCCGTCGGGACCGCCAGCCCACTATGCACGGCGCGTGAGACTGCTGTTCGATCTTCAGCACCCGTGGCCCAGCGGTGAAGTCGCATGGGACGAACGCGGCGAGCTATTGGAACTGATCCATTTCGAAGACATCGTGCCGCACCATTGGACCGAATCCACCTTCGACCGGCATAACCCCGAATACGGCTTCCGCTGACGCCGAGTCCAGCGAAACGTCCATGCAACGGTCTCTCTACTCAAATCGTATGAGTCCAATCGCGGTCACGCCATGCTGATTGCAATCCTGCCCGACATCGCAGCGACGCTGTCCCGTGAGATTCTCAACCTTAACGACTGGCCGAGCGGTTCGCACTCCCCAACGACCAGGTCTCGCCGAGATGGGTGACCTCGTTTTGTCACACGCGGTAACGAATTTCGCCCGCACGGCCCGTGGACATTCATACCCCGCCGCGGTCTAAATCTTTAGCGGAGTCGTTCCGCTGCATTAGATGAGGTCTTACCGTGCAGCACATGATTTTGCCCCCTTTGACAGGGGTATTTGCAGCCGCGGTGCTGGGCGGCTGTGCCGCGACGCCTTACGACACATCGATGAATTCCTGTGATCAGGAGTACATGATGACCAATCCTGCGGGCGCTGAATATTACTGCGGTCCCGGCTATGGGTACCCCCTGTACGAAGGAGGCTTTCTCGGCTTTGTCGATATCGACCACTTTCACCATCACCACCATGATCATGACAATGACCATGACTTCGACTTTCATCGCGGACATGACCATGATCGTGACTTTCATCATGGCGGCGCCATGGCAGGCGGCGGGCACGGCACAGCGCACGGCGATAGCCACGGGGGCGGACTCGGCTCGAGTGGTTTCGGCAGTGACTTTCAGCCGTCGGGAGCGAGTGGATCGCACGGGGGTAGTACGCGCAAGTAACCGGAATCACGCAACGAACAGCACCTCTACAATCCTCTGCTCGAACGCCCGGCCTTCTTTGCCGAACAGGTGGCAATGGTCAGGGCTGGCGCCGATGATCAGCGCCTCGCCCCGGTCGTGACGCTCGAGCGGCGCAACGCGCGCGACAAGCCCGTTCGGCGCCACGGCGACTCGGCATAGAGATACACCGCATCGCCGGGCGACTCGGGGTACCCGTCAAAACGCGCACTACGTTAGGCGTCAAGGCAGGCCACGACCGGTAGTAGTGGCAACCAGCCGTATTCAGACGCGCAACTCAGCTCCAGTATTATCAGCGTCAGATTGAGCCTGACTACTTCTGATCTGCACGGACTGTGGGAGGCGCCGGAAAGAGGATGGTGACGTCCAGACCGGTTTGCTTCTCCTGGTCAGAGAAGTTAAGGAGGATTTCCGCACCGACGCGATGGGCAATCGTTTGGACGATGGACAGTCCCAGGCCCGAACCGATCTGCTCGCTGCCTAACGTGCGATAGAAGGGATCAAAAACCCGGTCCCGTTCGGCCAGCGGGATGCCTGGCCCGCTGTCCCGAACACGCAGCTCGGCTTTCCCTTCCGATACACCCACGGAGAGATCGACCCGCCCTCCCTCTGGCGTGTAGCGGATGGCGTTATCGACCAGGTTTTTGACGATGGCGATCATGTCCAATTCGCTCGCCCACACTTCGGCGTCTTGCGTGCCTTCGACACCGATATCGATGTGCTTGGCCTCGGCCAGCGGCATGAGGTCTTCCAGCACACGGCGGTAGATGCCCTGGACGGATAGCGGCGACTCCGGCAGGTCGGTAGCCGACTGCGCCTTGGCCAAGGTCAGGAGTTGATCCAGCAGGCTCCGGCCGCGCTCGATCCCTTGGCGCAACACCGTCAGCCGTTCGCGCGCCAGGCCGGACATTTCAGCTTCTGCCAGCCGTTCCGCTTGCAGCGACAGGGCGGTCAGTGGCGAGCGCAGCTCGTGCGCGGCATCCGCCACAAAGCGACGCTGGGACGCCACAGACTGGCCGACACGGGCGAGCAGGCGATTGATCGCCACGGCGAACGGGCGCACCTCGACCGGAAGGTGACGGTCTTCGACGGGGTGCAGTTCCTGCTCGGCGCGCAGGTCGATTTCCCTGGAAAGCGCGGCAATAGGCCGGAACATCTTGCGCACCAGGTCGGCGACGATCAGCAGCAGCACCGGCACAAGAATCAGGAAGGGCGTCACGGTGCGAAGTGCCCCGTCGCGGGCGATTTCATTGCGGAAACCGGACTCCTGAGCCACGGCGATGCGTTCGCCAGCAGTCGTCGTCTTGACCAGTACGCGGAATGTCTCACCACCAACCTCCTGCGTATGCAGCCCATCGGCCAGGGTTGTCGGGAGCGGGAGTATTCCTCCTGCATCCACGGCTAGCGGAGAGGGAATGGCCTCGCCCAGACGCTGAACGATCACACGTGATTCTTCATCGGCATCTTTGGGGCGGACATCGGCGGTCAGAGGGGCCGGTGACAGGCGCTGCCGATCCATGAGCTGCGCCACCTGGCGTAGAACGTCATCCTGAAGCTCGTGCGCTTCATCCAAGGCCGACAGGAATGAGAAGACACCGGCCACGATGGCCACCACGAGGATGGCCAGTGACAGGGTGAAGGACAGCTTGAGCTGGACCGATTCGTTCAAGCGCCTTTTGAGACCATCCATCCGACCCCCCTGACGTTCTTGATGACCTCGCTGCCCAGCTTGCGCCGCAGCGTATGGATCAGAAATTCGACGGCATTGCTTTCGACTTCTTCCCCCCAGCCGTAGATGCGATCTTCCAGTTCGCTGCGCGAGAGAATGGTCCCAGGCCGAACCAGCAAGGCTTGCAGTAGCGCGAATTCGCGATTGGAGAGTTGTACCGAGGAACCGCCATTGACGCTAGCCTCTTTCGTGGCCGGATCGAGCGATACCATGCCGTTGCTGAGCACGGGCGCGGCGTTGCCGCCCTTGCGTCGCAGAACGGCGCGCATCCGGGCCAGCAGTTCCGCCATCTGAAAGGGTTTGGACACGTAGTCGTCGGCTCCGCCGTCGAGGCCGCGCAGACGATCATCCAGGCCATCGCGCGCCGTGATGATGAGCAGGGGAACTGGGTTGTCCGTGGCGCGGATGCTGACCAACACCTCCAACCCATCCTTGCCGGGCAAGCCCAGGTCAAGCAACACCAGGTCATAGTGCTGGCAACCCAGTGTCGTGAGGGCGGTCCGCCCGTCTTTCACCCAGTCGACGGCATAGGACGCATCCTTCAATGCACCCTGAATCGCTTCACCGATCATGGGGTCGTCTTCGACCAGCAATACCCGCATTTCCCCTCCGTTCAATCGTTCTTCAATGCGCCGTCCGGGCTGCCCGCTTTCTGAACAGCAGGATCGCGGTCAGCATGACAGATAGCCCAGGTTCATGGACATCGAGACGGCATCGCCGCCTGTTTCACCGAGCGTGGTGGCAGCAATCTTGATGAGCCAGAACCCCAGCGTGACTTCGGGGACTTTGGCCAGCGCGTTCAGTGGATGTTTTCACGGGAAGCGCTCGCTGGTCAGACCTTGCCTTGCAGCGTGTCGAAGACTTTCAGCAAGTTGGTCATGGCTGCCTTGCAATCAGTCTGGCTCGGCGTATCGGCGCGCAGGGCGGCCAACGCCTTGTCGATGGCCTTGTCGAGCACATGCCAGTCATCAGCTGCCCGTGGTTTCAAGCCAGCCTCGGCCGAATCCCAAGCGACTTCCAAATCCTTGATGCGAGCCTTGGCTGCGGGCAAGTCGCCTTTGTCCACGATGGCGGCCACGTCAGTGGCGATGCTGTGGAACGCCGACAGGTCGCCGAGTTTGGAGGTGGTTTTGCCCTGCGGTGCCGAGGCAGTCTGGGCCGGTGTGGTAGGTGCTGCGCTCGCGTTACTCTGATCGGCTGACCTGGAACAACCGGCCGCCAGGGCCAGGAGCACGGCGACCGACATGGCGGCGACAGGACGAGCGATTGAGTGCTGCATGGGCATGATTTCTCCTTGAGAGTGGCAAAGAGGGTTACTCGGCGGCTTGGGCAGAGCGGCTTCCGTTCATGCCGATCTGTGCGACGGTCACGAGCATGACGATCACCGAGAGGAACAGGGCACTGGTCCACATGGCACCCATCCCGAGGCCGCCGTAGGTCTTGGCCTGCGTCAGCAGATCGCCGAGCGCGGCCCCGAACGGGCGAGTCAGGATGTAGCCGATCCAGAAGGTCAGCACGGCATTGCCGCCCATGCGCCAGGCGGCATAGGTGATGCCGATCAGCGCACCGAATGCGACCGCGCCCCAGGTGAAGCCCAAGCCCAATGCCTCAGTCGCCAGATCGCCAGCAGCGGTGCCCAGCGCGAACGTGCAGAGAACGGCGGCCCAATAGAACAGCTCGCGGCGACGTGTCACGATGTCGTGGATGGACAAGGTGCGTTCGACCCGATGCCAGACGAAGAAGATCGCGGTGAGTGCCACGGCGAACACCGAGGTGCTGATGTAGAGGCTGACGCCCAGGCCATCGGTCAGCAGGTCGGTGATCTGGGTGCCGACCACGCTGACCAGCACCACCGTCAACCAGTAAATCCAAGGGGTGTAGCGGCGGGTACGTAACTGCGTGAACAGGGCGGCTGCCAGCAAGGCGGCCATGACCGTGCGGGTCACACCCTGGCCCAAGCCCGCGTTGACCGCCAGGAAGTCGGCCCCGGTCTCGCCCACCGTGGTGGACATGATCTTGATGATCCAGAACGACAGCGTGACTTCCGGGACTTTGTTGAGCCAGCCCGTGAAGCTGGTTAGGGGCATATTGTTCATGGTGTTCTCCTGCCGAAGTAAGAAGGTTTGGCATCAGTCTGACCAGGCTGACTTAGCCAGGCCATAGGCTCACTCGCGCACCCATCCAAGCGCGATCAGCCTGCCGAAAAGTCGGCGATGGATGTCGGTGGCAAGGCGGTAGGCCAGAGAAAGAGTGCCTGGTTGAGTGATTCCATGAGGTCTCCGGGCCGGATCGATTCACATCGGACGATCCGGCCATGCTGACGAACTGTCAGTCTTGCTTGTCGTGATCGTCATCGTGATCCGCCTTGTCCTCAGCGGACGAGATGACCGTGCCCTTGTCGGCATCGACCCGGACATCGAAGACCTTGACCCCGCTGACGACCTCCACGTCATAGACCCAGCCCTGCTTCGAGTTCTCATACTCGGCGCGTGACGCCTTGCCGTTGGCGTGCTGCTCGGCAACAGTCACAGCCTGGGTGAGCGGAATCCTCGCCTTGGTGATCGCCATGGCGTCGTTTTCCATACCGCCCTTGGCGGCGTAGGCGACAGCGCCAGTCGTAGCGATGGCGATGGCCAGAAGGGAAAGTTTGGTGTAGCGGTACATGATGCTTCTCCAGAAGCGTGCAGGGATTTGCACGGTGGAGAAGCTACGCAGGCAGACTTAGTCGTCACTGAGCCGAGCCGTCGCCGTTATCGCCGGGGATGGCAGGTATTGGCTCAGCGTGCTTTATTTTCCGTTTTCTGAGACGGCCCCATATTTGTCGTTCACCAATTGATCAAAATATCCATAATTTTAGTCAATTCAAGAAACCCTTGAAGTGACAAAAGTGGTGGATATTTTTGCAAAATAGCCTACGCTGCCTATGACGCTTTAGAGGTCGTTGCCATGGAATGGCCACCAGATCCGGCACTATATCCCGCCTACCTGCGATCACGCATTCGCAGAGGACGCGGCGTCGGAAAAGGGGCACTCTACGCTCCATGGTTCAAGGCACGCGATGTTCCGTCACAAGGAACGTCGGGGACCATACCTGGAATTGTCGTTTCGCGACCATTCCATTTCCTGTCCGAGCTGGAGATGACCTATTTCTTCCTCATCGAACGACAGCGAAACACAATCGACCTGCGGGAACAATGGCCCATTCTCGATATCGATGGGACGCTTCGACTTTCGAGACTGCTGGGAGTACGTCACCCTTACCGCAATGGTTGGCCTGAGCCGTTCACAATTGACCTTCTAATCACCAGCACATCGGAAAAAACCGTCACGGTCAGGGCAGCAAGCATCAAGACTGAAGCAGATGCGAAGAATCCTCAGATCAAGCAACGCCTTGCTGTCGAATATCGATGGTGCAGCGAGCACGGAATTCCATGGACACTGGTCGACACGACCCGATTCAACAAGGTCCTGCTTGATAACCTCAGATTCATCCGAAGCTGGTTCCGACATCGATACCAACCCGACGGGGAGTGCACTTCGCGATTTTCGGAAGTCTTCCTTCAGTCGTATCGAACGAACGTACCATTGCAGGAGCTAATTTTCAATGTCGGACAGAAGTTGCGCCTTCCCGACCCGGTAGCTTCCGATGTCTTTCGGTACTGCGCGTGGCGCGACGACATTCCTATATCGTTGAAACAGCCATTGGCGGGGAACCAGCCACTTGTGCTACGAGACGCACGTGTCGGCCTTTGAGTTTCAGCCTCTTCATACACCTGCTCCCTCCCCCGGGATTGTTTTACGCATCAGCAACGACGTTTGCCGGTATCTGCGAGTAACCCATGTTTTTGACGAATGCGTATATGTCATGTGGGTCGACACTCCAGAGAATGCGAGGTACGCTCGCCGACCGACGCGCAAGACGCTTGCAGAATTAACCGCACTAGCATCCGATGAAGGATCGGTCTGGGGGCGCCTCCTTCTGCCCTCGGTTATGCTGGATGCGCCCGAGAATGATTCAGTGCGGGCCGCATCGCTGGAAGCCGCATGGTCGCTCGTGCAGCCACTCATTGCGGATTTCGATGCTTCAATAAATCTTTCGCGGAACGGCTTCACCGCCGTCATCAAACAGCGAGCGGAATCCACTCACACAAACTTCATAACATTGCGTCGCCTCGTTCTTCGATACTATTACTTCGGTGGAACACGATTAGGGTTGCTCCCGCTGCCACCTGGAGCGAGGCCGGGTACAAATACCTACTCGATAGCGCAAGCCGAAAAGACTTCACCCGATGTACAGATCAAGCGTCGAGGCAAGCAATCCATTCTCGCTGACGAACTTGGACTGAACGATTTCATCGTAAGCGATGACGACATTGCAGACATGGTCAGTTCTCTGAAAGCAGCACTGAAGCGAGGACCAACATTCTTAACAGCCGCACACGAAACGTATCTCGCGGGTAGCTTCCGAGAACGACATCCTGAAGCCTACACCGAGTACATAGGCCGCAAGCGTCCGGAA
This sequence comes from Paraburkholderia sp. SSBN10T, assembly GCF_056619545.1. Taxonomy (NCBI): domain Bacteria; kingdom Pseudomonadati; phylum Pseudomonadota; class Betaproteobacteria; order Burkholderiales; family Burkholderiaceae; genus Paraburkholderia; species Paraburkholderia sp. SSBN10T. Next base: position 47,192 of record NZ_JBWQQI010000029.1, on the reverse strand, counting down.
CCGATTACGATCCGGCAATTTCGCTACTACATAAACGGCCATGCTCGCCTGAGTGATGACCTTGCGAAAAACATGCGCGCGCTCTCCCGGACCGAGGGTTATATCGGCGCACTGCACGCATCGGGACCAGGTGAAGTCTACGAGGTAGATTCGACAGGTGGCCGTATCCATCTGGTGTCCCAGGACCCTCCTCACGTGCTTCTCGGCAAGCCAACCATCTATATCATTATTGACCGATGGAGCCGATTCATCGTCTCCGTGTACCTCTCTCTTCTCCCTCCTGCATACGAGGAAGTCAGGTACGCGTTGCTCATTGCCTTCACCTCCCGGGAGAAGCGCTTCGGCATGCTCGGAGTTGATGTAGACGATAAACGATGGCCGACGGGAAAGATGTGTGCGGTGTTGTGTCCAGACCGAGGCTCGGAGTACTTGAGCGAGTCGATGGAGCAAGCAGTTGTGCAAGATCTTCGCATCGATCTCACGCCCTTGCCTCCATATTGTCCCGACGGGAAAGCTATCGTCGAGCGACTGATTCGCGAATTGAAGCGACGCACGGCGGCCTCCGGGATGGCTGGTGCATACGCTGACCGACCGGTTGACCCTGAAAGCAGGAAACAGGCGAGGAAAGCTCGCACTGCGGCTGTTCATTCGTTGAGCGACGCTTACCGGCTGCTTATCGAGATCGTGCTCGACCACAATACGCGTCCGCACAAATCGCTTCGTAGAAGGCGCGCACTCGTTCAGGCAGGTGTGCCGCCAACTCCGCAAACAGCATATCTGTGGGGATTGGCGAACATCAGTGGACTACGCACCCCGCCATTTGCCGACAAAGACTATCGCCGCCTCCTACTCGCCTCGGACACAGCATCCATAGCAAGTGGAATCCTTCGCTACCGGACGCGATCGTACAAGCCGGTTAACGAGCAAGCCATAGATCTTGCCGCTCGCTCTACCGGCCGCCCTCGGAAAGTTCAGGTTCGCCTCGACAAGACTGAACCGTACGAGATCTACGTTCCATATCCCCAAGGAGATTGGGCTCTATTCAGGATCACCGCTGGCGGCGAAGCGGAGCTATTCGGCACATCCCTTGACGAGGAATCGGTCTTGTCGAGCCAAGGGGCTCGCCTTTGGGCGAGATCCGAGCACGAAGGACGCCTGCGTCGAGTGATCAGCAGTAGCGGGAAAGGTCGGGGTCGTCGATCCGGTCGCGTTGAAGTTAGCGTTGTCCCACGCGAAGAGCAATCGACTCTTCGTATGCGCGAATCTGTCGATATGAAGCGCAAACTCGCCGGCTTTCAGGCACGTACCCCCAAGAAAGTGGCAATTGATACCCCAGACATAGACGATTGGAAAAAGTTAGAAGAGGAGGAACGGCTTCGCAGCCTTGAAGCGATTCGGAAGCAACGGAGGAAACGATGAGTGACACGACAGCTTGTCCTGCGCGGTACCAACCAACGGGGGTGCAGCGCTTCAAAGATAATCCATTCATTGAAGCACTTCCCAGGATCGAAAAATCGAGAACCGAGTTTTTGACCAATCTTGCGCATTATCCGCCGACACCAACCGCAGCCACGCGCCGATCTGGCGACATTGTCAGAATGATGGAATTGTCCACGCTGAATGACGTTGTGTTTCCCTTTCCAGAGTATCAGAAGGCAAACATGGCGCTTGCGATAATGATACGCGAGACCTATGTCGCCCGAAATCCGCTGACCATCACCGATCGTCAGCGCCGCCACGCGCTTGCGGCTCGCGAGACCGACGGCCTCCAGTTCCCCGCCGACTGGAAGAGTTCTGCCCAAGGGCACTGCATGCTCGCAATCAGTGGAATGGGAAAGACCACCTTCGCAAAGGCATTTCTCCTTCGGTATCCACAGATCATCAAACATACCGGGTACAAAGGGAGCTTCCTGCAATGCCATCAGGTGGTTTACCTCTTCCTGCGGGTTCCGCACGACGCGACGTTAAAGAGTCTCTGTATCCAGTTCTTTGACGAGATCGATCGATTGCTTGGAACCAAGTACAGCCGACAGGCACGCGCTGTCCGCCACATTGCTCCCATGGCTCAACTCATGCATCAAGTAGCCACCACCGTTTCACTGGGACTGCTTGTGATTGATGAAGTGCAAAATCTGCGGAATGCAAGAGGAGATCATGCCGAGCAGATGCTCAATCTGTTCAGTGAGGTCATTGAGCGCCTTGGCATCAGCCTGCTCGTTCTTGCCACCCCCGCTGTACAGCGGGTCACCGAAGGAAGCGTTCGCAACACAAGGAAGCTGGTCTCCGAAGGGGATACTGTCATTCGCCCAATGTCGAGGAAAGATCCGCAGTGGGCCGACTTCTGCGAGACATATTGGGACTACACGTATGTCCGTCAGAAAGGCGCGCTCACCGAACGCGTTCGAGACGCATGGTTTCGAGCATCGGCAGGAAACACCGCGTTCGCCGTGCTGGCGTTCAAGCTCGCACAACGTAATGAGATCGGCGGTCGGGAGGTAGTTGACGTGACAGCGTTCGATCGCGTTGCTGCTGTCGACCTGGCCCTTCTCCAGCCGGCTATATCTGCGTTGCTAAGCGGCAAGCCTGAGAGGCTGCGTGCCTTCGACGATCTGCTATTCGGCGAAAACTACAAGGCCCTACGGCTACTGATGGGCATGGATCCACCCGATGTAGCCAAAGTTACGGAAGAGTTCGAAGAGTTAGAGATTAAGGACACTGGACACAAGAAATCGAAGCAAACCAAGCCGTCCTCAAAAAGTCGTAATGGGTTAGCGGTTGACTATGATTTACCATTGGAAGATCCGCTTCTCGAAACATCAAGGTAGCTGAAGAGGGGCGGAACATGGACGCCTTATTCATCGCCTATATGCCGCAGATGCTGCCGAACGAGCTTCTGTACTCGCTTCTCGCAAGAACAGCCGCCCTCAACGCAGTTCTCCCACCGCGGCTCTGCATGAGGGAATTTTTTGGTACATATTCTGGCGTTCCGTCTATCGATCTTCCGTCACGACTTCGCTTTCTCCACGACCGTCTTGGTTCATTCTCTCCTGGCTGCAATGCAGAAGAAATTATCGATCGCGGCACTACATACCCGTATCACCGTCCCTTTCTTTCGATTCAGCGACATCGATCTGTTCAGCAGCTGCTTATCGAAGGCGAGGGAAGCAGCGTCAAGACTGTTCTGGGTATTGTGGCCAACGGATTCGGCGCACACTCGACGTTCCGGTATTGCCAAGCTTGTGTCGAGGAAGACATCGCGCGGTTTGGGACTACTTATTGGCATAGGGATCACCACCTGCCGGAGGTGACCTGTTGTCCCAGGCACGCCGTCACGCTGAATGAGTATGTGCCAACCGACCAACTGACGAATCCACATCGCTTTGTCCTGCCTAGCGACATGCCCAGAAAGCGGATTGCGGAAAGACCGGCCGGAATGTTAGCTCGACGCTTCGCCAGTTTGTCCGCAGACCTTTTGCACCGAAACCTTCCGGTGTTGCCAACGTCCAGCCGCCTCGAAGCATATGTTCGAGGCGCTGACGAAAAAGGCTTCCTGAATGCAAAAGGAAAGATCTGTTTCGATTCTCTCGCATATGCACTCAGGCAAGACAACGACGATTTCACAGGATTCCCGCACGCGCGCCGATTGTTGTCCAGCGAGGCCATGCCACTGGCGTGGCTGAGAACAATTTTTCGGAAGCCCGAGGTCTCCATCCATCCAGTGTGCCATCTTGTGCTCATCCAGTTTCTTTTCGGGAGCATAGACGGCTTCGTCGATGCTATCGTGGCCAAATGCGTGAAAACACACCACACCGGCGAGGGAAACGACACCAGCGTCCATGAACACGAGGTCGGAACCACGGATCAGCTGGATCGCCTGCTGGTCGATACAACTTTGTCATGCAGAGCAGTGGCTCGACTTTCGGGGCAATGTGTACACACGATTATCAATCGTCGACGCAGGGCTGGCGTTCCGGTTTCTGATCGCCGAAAAAAACTCAACGACGAAGTTATTGGAAAGATTCAGATAAATCTAGCTCGAGGCGACTCGGCAGCCGCCGTTGCACGGGCTTGCGGAATCTCATTGCCAACCGTGTACCGGGTGCGATACGAAACTTCCGAGCTTGCAAATCAGCAGCGCGCATCACATCTGGAAGCGGAGCGCATCAAACGACGAAAGAACTGGCGTCATGCATTATCCGTTGCCGCTGGCGAAGGGGTGAAGCGAGCTCGTGCTATTGCTCCGTCAGACTTCGCCTGGCTATATCGGCATGACAGGACATGGCTGGAAGACAACAACGCATCTCAAATGTGCCGGCGGCCCGCTAAGCCCAGAGTGAATTGGGATGAACGCGATGAAAAGCTCACGACAAATCTTGAAGCCCATCTGAAGGCGATCGCACCGTCAGATATGCGGCGGCGAGTGAGCAAAACGATGCTTTACCAGTACCTGGGTGACGCGATGGTTCGTTCGCATCTCTCCAAGCTTCCACGATTGAAAGCATGCATTGATCGAAACACCGAGTCGCGAAAGGACTATGCGCAGCGACGCATCAACAGGGCAATCGAGCAATCAACCGCCAACGGAGACACGCCGACGCTCTGGCGAATTCAGCGACAGGCTGGAATCAGGCACTGGTCCCGGGCACTGAAAAATCACGCGCTTGCCCGATTGAATCGCATCTAATGGGTACACTTGGAAGACCGATCGCATGATGCACGTACCGTATGTCCCCGCCCCGCATCCGGACGAGATAATTGGCTCATGGCTGGCCCGGACCGCCGCCCACAACGATACTGGCGCGTGGAAAAGCCTGCTTGAGCATGCAGGTTACGGGCTGCGCCTGCATCGTCTTATAGTTGACCTGATAGACAATTCACCACCTCTCTCGCGCCTGCTGACCGCGTTGGGAACAACCTATGAGCAGGCACTGACAGAGTTGACAACCCTGCCTTATTGGCTCGCCTTTGATGCTACAAGCAACCAGCAATCTCGAGTCCCTGGAACCAGATCAGTCCCGAGAATCTTCGCGTCTTGCGGGCGAGAAAAACGCCTGTTGACCCCGTTGGGACTTTCCCGCGGCACCGGCCGCGGGCGCGAGATAAAGTTTTGTCCGGAATGCGTTTCGCAGGACCATGAAGTGCATGGTGAGCCGTATTGGCACCGAGCGCATCAACTCCCTAACGTTCTCTTCTGTCCGGAACATTACCGGCCCTTGCTTACCCGTTGCCGCGCATGCAACTGGAGCGGGTTGACGTTGGCCCGCTCACTTGTGAATTGCCTGCCCATCCATTGCCGATGTGGAGATGACCTGCGGCAAAACCGGACGCGATCTCGTCCGTCAGTATCGGAACGCCGGTTGATAACATTGAGCGTTAGTGCTTTGAATAGCGGGCTGCCACGATGGAACAATCGACAAGTTCGTTCCTTCCTGAAAGAGGCATTGGCAGAGAGGGATTACCGGAGGACTCTCGACACAGCGTTCCCATCCGGGCGAGCCAATGAGGATGGACGCGCCGTCGGGCCATATCACGAAGCTGGATTCTCTTTCAGGCCGTATTTCTCCGAAGCGAGAGCTCCGGAGTGTTGTGCACTGCTGGCGGCCATGAACATCGACTTTGACTGCGCTGCGGCTGGATTCGAGCAACAACCGATCATTCGCAGAGCTTCGCGAGAGCCATCGCCCATCCATCGACCAATGTCGATCAAGGCCGCAAGGGCGGAACTATTGGCGCGCGCAGAGAGATCCCCGGGAAGGCCTGCGTCCGTGCTCAGCCGCGCCATTTATTGGTATCTTTTTTTCAATGACTCGGCGTGGCTCCTCGCGAAGTTTCCGAGAATTGATCAGATTCCTTCGGTGAAGGAAGACCGCACCGATATTTTGCAGCGAATAAGAGACACAAGCCTGTCGCCCACGCGAAGACGCGACAAGCTGATAAATACAACCGCGTACAACCGGGCCGTCTTCCGCGATCGAGCCTGGCTGGACAAACAACTGTTGGACCTTCGGGCAGAGAAGGATCAACTCAATAGCAAGGAACGCCGTCAGGCAATAGCCCAACGAGTAGAACTTTTGCGAAAGACACTCACTGCGCTACTCGGCAGCGTTGATCGCCCGTCAAGGGCGTCTTACCTGCGACTCGGGGCTGCCTCTGGCCTGACCACAGGCCAAGTGCGCAAAGCCGTTAGATCCAGTGACCAGTTGCGCGAAGAAATCCGGCAATTCAACGAGACGAAAATTGAGAGGCAGATACAGTTTGCCGTCCGCCAGCTTCTGATCGAGGGATATCAACTGGGCATCAAAAAAGTACTGGCACGTGCGGGGCTTGCATCGACATCGGACATTCGGGCTATTGTTCGTCGCCAGATCGACTCCGTTCGGTAATCGCTTGGTACGTGTGAAACCGGAACGATTGCCGACATGAGATTTCGGCCCTTCGGTATTTGCCAAGCCCAGGAACTGCAGATGGCATTCCACCGCGCACAATGGATCATCGATACTCGCTGTCGATGAACCTTTGTTACGGATTCGAAACATGGTTGGTTGTCGGATTTTTATATTTGGCCCCATCAGTCGAAGCAGTTTGATCACCGAGAATCCGTAGATTCCGGATTTTGCCGATCTGCGGAGATCGACTCAAAATCAGGTCAGCGATGAACTCAGGAACCAGCGCGCGCGGAATGTTCGCGGGTATCCCCTCGATGAGTTGAGACGGAACATACACGATGAAGTTGTCGGGCGCACTTGCCAGGCTGTGCTCGTATCTGACGCGATAGTCCATAAAACATCGCTCCGGGGCATCGGTTACGCGTTAGCGCTGTCAACTCCGGTATAGGGTGGAATCGGCGAAACACGGTTGCTCGTGATGAACCGGTTAAGACGCTTTTGTGCGGTAGTTAGCAGGTGCGCAGGAGAAGACGCCAGTTGCTGGTCATGCAACGCCAGGATTGTCTTGAGGATTGCACAGCCGGCATACGGTATCGACCAGCTACCCTCAATCTCCGCGTTCGCCACGCTTCGGGTGAGCACGCGCTCGGCCTCGCGAAACGGATCGAGCGCTGAACGTCCGTGCTGCACTTCGTGAAGAAAATAGGTCATATAGACGGTCTTCAGCAGACAGCTCATCACGTCGGCATTTCCGTGCCCGCTGCGCATCGTCACCAGCGCGAGGTGGCGTTCGAGCGAAACAGCCTTGGCGTCAGCAGCAGAAATCGGCAACAGCATTTCGCGGATGGGTGTTTTTTTGCGGGAGTTGCGTTGCGCACGTCGCGACCTTGGCGAACCGGCTATGAGGAGATTGATTCCTGATGGGAAGCCATGACCGCGCGAAGCCTCGGCGAAGGCAGCGATACTCACGGCGCGCGTGCAATTCGCGTTCCATCACGCATTCGGCCGCCACTTTGCCACGCCGCCGGATTTTGGCGAGTGCCGGCGACGCGTTGCGATCCGGGCAGATCACCATTTCAGCAGATCTCGATCGAAAACCAAAGAGCTTGCTTTCGTTTAGCCGCATGCCGGTGTAAAAGCGTCCTAGAAAAAGGGCAAGATTGATGGTCCAAGCTCGGCATCGTTTTCGTCACAGCCCGCATAGTACGTGAGCGGTCACCGTATGCACGGTATCAATTCGGTCGAATCCTCTCCAATGACAAGAACACGAACGAGGAAATACGGCCGACGTAACTCCGAATTCTTCAAAACGACGGTGCGCTTGTGAGCGCAACACGCATCTGGGATTTGCGCCACAGGGTACACATGAACTCTATTGCGCGAGTTTCTTCGAACGTGAGGTCGGGATGGAACACGTCAAATAGCAGCACGACTCGAGACGCGCGAGAGTCGTTCCAGACCTCATGCTCGAAGGTGTCGTCGAAAATTAGCAATTCGCCTTCGTTCCACGATCTGACCTCGTCGCTAACCCGGATACGACAGCCTTCCGTTGTGCTGAGAGCCAAATGGCAACGGAGAGTGGCGTTCGTAAAACCGTAGTGCGGAAGGATGTGCGTGTTGCTGACTATGGTGGAAAAAAAGGCCATTCCACAACTAAGTGCGCCGGGTATGCCCGAAAGCACAGCGCCAGTTTCAGGGAATGTTCTCATGCCTCGATCGTCACGGCGCCCGATGCAGGAAAGATACTGTACCAACCAAGTGCCACGTTCCGTCCGAACAGTCTTAATCTGGCCCATTTCCTCCACTTGGGACGTGGCAGCCCCGAACTCCGACATTGCTTTGCCAGCTATGGCCTCAACCACTGGGGTCCAACTGAAAGCAGATCTGTCCCAGAACGGCGTGGTGCGAAGACCAGGAAAGTAGACCGTTGGTCGCTGTCGGTTTTGCAAGGAAGGCACGCGCTGACTCGCGCTAAGCTCTACGCCTTGAAGAATGCGCTCAAGGTCGTCGAGCGCGACCCCCGTGTCTTGAGCCCAACGCTCGACTGCGGAACGGGTTACTGCGTAACTAAGGGGGTTCATCGGATTACCTTCCGCAATGTTGGGCCGAGTGGTCGCCTTCGTACAGGTCGACAATCCCTGGACGTCGCCCGATTGAAAGATGTGAGCATGCTTGGATCTAGAAGTTTTTCGACGGTGTGGTGCGGACCGCGGAGCTGGTCTTGGTCATGCCACCAGTTTGTCGGTTCCGCCTGACGTGGGCGATTTCGTCGAGAGTGCGCGGGCAATTGCCTGTGCGATGATCCAACTCGATATATCCGACTCCGCCAACAACTCATCGCCTATCAAAATATGGAGGTCTGCCTCGAGGGTCGTTAGGGCCTCCATCCAGGCGAGTGAATCAACACCCAATTCGGAGAGACGTCGATGGGCCACATCTGGGATCAGCAGAACCTCCGCCAGAGGCGGCCGCCCCGCGACTGGTTGGCCATTCCGGCTCAAGAAGGCGTGGCATAGGAAAATGCCTATGCACATAGAATTCAGGTCGATTGGTGGGTATGTCAATTTGCTGTCGTACATGATTGCCTCACTAACTCCACTATGGCCGATCGGTCCAATTTGCCGATTTCGTTGCGTGGTAACGCTGTGCAGGTCACGATCCGCGCTGCGGCATGCTCGCGCGGAGATGAAAGACGATGAGCAATCTCGGCCGCGGACAGTTGATCCGTGGCCACGAGCAACCAGAGCGTCTCTGCTCCTAGCCGTAGTTCGTCTGCTATCACCACTGTGGCGTGCTCGGATACCTCGGGAATACCATCGAGCGCCAAACGCAAATCCCGTGTATCCACGAAGCGTCCGTTCAGTCGGATACGCTCTTCGCTGCGGCGCCTTACGAAACGAATGTCCTGCCCCTTCTCCCGGTAGACAATATCGCCCGTCCTCCAGATAAGGCTGGTGCGTGGAAGATCGCCGAGGTATCCGAGTACCGGTGTCGATGTGCGGTACACGAGTTCACCCTGCTCGCCTACCAGCGGCCAAATGACCTCTACGCCGCCGATCGGTTGGCCGATTCCCGATGGGCCGATAAAGGTCCCCCCGGTTTCCGTCGACCCATACCCACATGTCACTGGCACGCCGAAGCGTTGCTGGAATGCAGATGCCAAGTCCTCGGTGACGGTACCCGCGCCGATCAGCACCCCGTCCGTAGCACATGGCCCCGATCGGCGCGTATGGTTAAGCAGGCGCGCGAGACTGGGTGTTAGAACTGCCTTGTTTAGTCTGCCGGTGTCGAGGTCGCTGGCGATCGCGGAGGGCACGCGCCGGTTGTCGGCATAGATGTCACAACCGCTAAGCAAAGCGCTAATCGTAAAGCTGCAACCCAGCGAATGCGAGATTGGTAACGGGACGGCGATGCGATCTTGCGTGTGGAGCTGCATTCCAGCCCTGTAGCCTGCCGCTTCGACCGCGATGCTGGCGACACTGCGGCACGCCGTCTTCGGCACACCGCTCGACCCCGAAGTTGTATGCAGCACGGCTACTGCTGCGAGCTCTTCGAATCGCCTCTTTTCATTGCGCCGGACCTCTCCTTCGCTGTTCAACACGATCGTGCAATCGTCAATTTGTCCCTCAGACATAAGCGGCCATGCTATCGCATCCATTTGCCACGTGGCGACCATCGTCAGAATCAATTGTTCGGATTGCATATTTAGCATTCCGACGACGTCACCTGGTTGAACACCAGCGTCTACCAGCCTGCTCCTAGCGACCTTGAATCTCTCGGCTGAAGGGTCGAGCGGACTGCCGCGTAGTCGCGCACCCGCCCGGAATACCGACTCAGCCAGCCCGGTTCGGGTATCAACGTTAAGCGTTGGCTGCATTATCGACCTGTGATGGGACATGTCGGGAGACGCCGAGGATCGGAAGCACCGTGGCCATCGCCCCCAGCGCGGAAATCCACATCGTCGGTGCAAGTCCGAATATATGTGCGCTTAGTCCAGCCGTCATGCTAGCGAGGGGCATCGTGCCCCAAACAACGAACCGCATCGTCGCGTTAACGCGGCTCATCAAGTCCTTGGGACACAACATCTGGCGTAAGCTGATCTGGGAAACGGCAAACATAACGCCGCCGAAGGCCGTACCGAACATCGAAACCATCAATACCACTTGCCCTAGCCGCGCGTCGTTGATCGGCAGACTTGCCGCAACTGGCGTCAGTATCGAAAATCCCGCTGCGATGACTAACCCGCCTGTGAGAACAGTGCTAATACCAAACCTGCTTCTCGCTGGTCCGAGGAGTAGTGCGCCCACCAAGCCCCCCGCTGGGATCGATGAGTAGACGACACCTAGCCCAGCCGGTCCGAGGTGCAGGGTCTCGAGCACCAAGATAGGCGTCAGCGTATTGATCGCAGTGGCGAAGAAGTTCGACAGGACAATAGCCAATGCAATGACGCGTAACGCGGGTTCGGACGAAACGAACCGAAAGCCTTCCATTATCTCCTGCCGCAGACTGCGTTTCTTTCGGTCAGCGCGCGCTTCTTCTTTATGCGGTACGCGCATCAGGATCACCGCGCAGGCGAGGTATCCGACCGCATCCAGAAGAACCACGATGGGTGCACTAATCAACTTCATCGCGAAGCCAATCACGATAGGAGTGCCTGCGTCGGCCGCTTTGGACGACGTCGTGAGTAGGGAGTTGGCGCGATAGCTGCCGGCGGATCCGACGAGAAGTGGTATGTAGGCCTGGTAGGCAATGTTGTAGAAGTGACTCACCACGCCTACGAACAAGGCAATGACGTAGAGGTAGGGCATACCAAGCCAGCCACTTACCCATATAACTGGGACAGTCGCAATAAGTAAGGCACGACTCACCGCCGAGAATATCATCGCGTACCGTTTGGACATTCGATCGATCCACACACCCGCGGGTAGCATTAACAGCATCGGTCCTACTGTTTCCGCCGCGGTTAGGTAACCCACCTGGCGACTGTCGGCCGAGAGGTATTGGATGGCGAGGACCGGTAGCGCTAGCGCCCATGCGCGTCCGCCGATCTGGATTGCCAAATTGGCGAGCCAGAACCACCGAAATGCGGGCGCTCGGGTCTCTCCACCCGAAGTTACTTTTGAAATCATAGGGTGACACTCCTATTCGGCATCGGCGATTTCTGATATAGGCTTTACGCGGAGTCCGGCCGCACTCACGATGGACCGGACATGATCTGCGGTGACGACAAATCGGTCCTTTCCGTAAATGAGATACTTGCGTTGCTGCTCGAGTGTCGAGAAATTAATGGTCATGACATTGGCTCCGGCTTCCACTCCGCGGAGTTGGCCTCCCGAGCTGGTGCGCTCCAACGCACTAACTGACGGAATCAGGATACGGGGATACAGCAGACGCAAACACGCGATAGCGTTCAATGCGAGATCGTTGTCCCCTACGTGCAACGACTGCATCGGCGTGTCGGGGGCCGGTACGAAGGGGCTCACGCTGCACATGTGAACGCCAAGCTCTCCGGCAAGTCTTAGATCCGCCGCTATGCTTTCAATTGTTTGGCCCGGAAGGCTGGTGATAATCCCAGTTCCAACTTTAAATCCAAGTTCGACCAGATCACGGATGCAGCGCAGACGCTCGTCCAGAGGCTCGTGGCGAAGTGACTGAAAGAGAGTGGGATCGCTCGTTTCATGTTTCAGGATGTAGCTGCCGGCTCCGGCTTCATGCAGTCGCGCATATTGGTCGCGGGAGAAGTTCCCCAAGTTGAGAATGATCTCCACACCTCTGTGCTGTGCCGTGATCCGGCGTACCGCTGCTTCGACCGCACCAAGAATGGTCGGCGTTTCACCGCCCTGTATCAAAATCACGCCTATGCCAGACTCTACGATCGTCTCTGCCTGCCGGACTATGTCGTCCTCGGTGAGCTGAAAGCGCGCATTCTGCCGTGTGTTATCGCGCCGCATAGGACAGTAGTCGCAATTGACTCGGCACACATTGGTGACTTCAATTACGCCACGTAAGGTGATCTCATCGCCTAAGCTGAGTCGCCTCGTAAAGCGGGCCGCCGCGAAAAGTTCATCCTGAGCTTGGCCGCGCGCTTGTAGTGTCTGCGGTAGTTGAGAGTAGATACTCAATTTAGTCTTCCTCTTCAATCGAAATTTTATGCTCGACAACATCTAGCAAGATGACATCCTCGGCCACCATGGAGGTATCCAACGTTGCCCGATACGAAACAATGAAAGTTATCAATTTGGGTTCGAATTGGTATAGATAGGCGTTTCCGTTGATCACTATCGTCAGTTCGCCAGGGTCCAATATTTGACTGTGGAAGTACAGCTTCAACTTGGAGACGCCCGTCGTTTCCAATTCGACTCTGTGCCGCCGTACGACTCGGGCTACGATCTTGGCCGGCCCGTTGTGATCTAGCAATTTGGTGATCTCGACCCAGTGTGCTCTACCGTGTGAGAGATGCATGACTTCGTGCCGAACGGTGCCGGGCCACTCCTTGCGACGTTGCGCTGCCAGCCACGCTCCTAAAGCGTCATAGTGCGGCGCGCCCGTTGCCATGTTCATAGTGCTGAGGGGATGGTCACCTCCGTCGACGCTGATTATCCCTGCGTTCCGATGTCCTGCACTCTGCAGGCGGGCAATGGTTTCACGTTCCAACTCGATGGGGATCCTTTTGTCGGCGTTTCCGTGTAACGAGAGAACGGGAATATTCAACAGGTTCTCTAGCATCGCAGCCGCCTGGTGATCCGGACCAAAACGTTCCCAAATGGATAAGGTCCCATTTATCGGCGCAGCGGCCGACAACCAAGGCCAGAACCGAGCAGCAAGATTCCATGTCGCCACAGCACCCATGGAGTGGCCAGCTATTGAACATCGGTTGGGGTCGACATCCAAATGCCGTCGCGCCCAGCGTAGAGCAATCATTGGAACGTTGTCCGCTCCGTATTGCCAGCGGGGACGACGGAGGTGGCGAGCTAGGACGCTGCCCAGATCGAAGTCATCATTGGGATTAGAGGTCGACGATGTCGTGGCGGTCGGGCAGAGCACGACCGATTCAGACGCGTCCCCCAATCCGCGGGTCATGGCAGCAATCTGCTGAGCGTTGCCTCCTGCACCGTGCAAGAACACCAAGGCGCCCAGACGCTTCCTGGCGTCATGCTCCGGCACGTAAACCAGCATGTCGGTTGTCTGCCCATCCGAGGTCGTCAGCGTGACGGTCGTATGTCCTGGGGTGGCGCAATCTCCATTGACCTCACGCAGAAGGTTCCACGTGTCGGTCGCGTCAAGCCCCCAATCTTGAAGCGTTGAAGCAGCGGTCGGTACATCCGAGGCGAGGCAAATGCGCCGGACGTCGGCTACGGATCGATTAACCATGTGCTAACTTGTTACCGACGGCGGGGCAGGGAGTCAGAACTTGCGATGTAGCTTCGTTAAAAGATCGCACCCCGAGTTGTACTTGTGTGCGACTTAGACGCTTCGCCCCAAGTGACAACATCCCTAACGCGGACAGCATGTCCGCAGCTAGGATTGGAATCTCCAGTGAGGTAGCACCAACACCCCGGACAAGCGGCTGAAGCGCGTGCATCAATTCTGGAAGTGCCGACGGGGCAATGCATGGGTTTCCGCTAAGGACGAATCGCTGTTTGTCCAGCACCCAAGCGACGCGTCCAGCGTCTAACATCAACAGGTCCGGCACCATAGGGGCAATGGACACTCCTAGAGTGAGGATTCCAGAGACTTGAGGTGGAAGCGGCTTCTCCGCACTCGAATCAATGCCAGGGATAGGCACGACATAGCGATGTACTAAGGGGCCTCGGCTCGCGATCCGCAGGCGCGCCGCTAAAAATCGTGACCGCTTCGAAGGCTCAATCCAAACGGCTGCACCGAGCCACCCACAGGACCGAGCGCGCTCAATAAGTCCTAACGCCAAGCGGAGCGCTGCGGTTGAGCCACGCCATTCGTGGGCCACCGTAACCCCCTTAAGCAGGAGGTACCCACCGAAGTTCATGCCTCGATGCACGCCCATCAGAGCGCCGCTTCTCTCATCGAACAACCCCATCCAGATGAACGTGTCTGGCTTGGCCAGTTCCAACGATAACGTTTCGCGCCGATGACCGCTCGAGACGAAGAAGTCGGTGAGGCGGTCGAGATCCGCAACTCCCAATGCACGGATCTCGGTCATTTGTGAAGAGTAATTTGGGTGATAACCTTAGGGGGGCGGACTCGGCTCATAGCGACGAACCGAGGGGTCCCAGTAGGATTAATCTGCGTGTCGCTTGCTCCGATTTTCTCCATGCGCCGCATCGAAGCTCGACCTGCGAGGAGGTTCATTAAGCGTTGCGTGGTAACGAACCTTGGCTCCAGATCATGGATAACCCATTGAAACAGATCAAGGTCAAACGGATAGAACGCCGGGTAGAGAAGTTCGTCCTCGCCTAGCGTCGTCTCGGCCGAGAGGGCGGTGTGTGGCAGTATGCGGAAACCGAAATGCATCGAGAGTTCGCCGACGTCGAGCGCTGTATTGATGTATCTAACCGTGTTGGCAACGGTCTGTCGTGTTTCGCCGGGGCCGCCGAAGACGACATTGACCATGAGGCGAAGTTCGTGCCGCCGACAAGTTTCGACAAATTGATCCATGGCCTTTAGATCAAAGTTCTTCCCGAGCCGCCCCATAAGTTCGTTGTCGAGGCTATCGGGTGATACTACGATCGATTCGGCCCCGCTTCGCGCCAGGAGGGCTGCAAACTCGTTATCGAACGGCCTAGCCGCGAAATACGCACCCCACGACAACCCCGGCCACAGTTGCTCCGCTAGTAACCGGACGATCTGTTTCGCGTAGGTAATTCCGCTGTTGAAGATACTGTCGGTGAAGAAGATACGGCGAAATCCGGCAGCGTAGATCCCCGAGATTTCGGCACGAAGAATCTCGATCGGCTTTTGGTCACCGGAGTTTTGGCCGGTAATATAAGCGTACGGACAGTAGATACACCGTTGGAAGCAGGTTTTTCGACGGGTTTCCACGCCAATCATTGCACGGCGATCGACGGCATATGCCCGCATGAGGCTGTCAGGGTGAGTAAGGATATCGTTGACGAAGCCTTCGTATCGGCGTCCGTCGATGACCGCTCGCCCCCCTTTGTACCGCTGCGGGTTGCTCGCTATCTCGATCATCACCTCTTCACCTGGGCCGCGGACACCGACGTGCAACGCAAGTAACTGTGTCAGGCTTTCGGCAAAGAGGCTAAAACCCGGGCCGCCACCGACCAGCACTACCCCCGGCCCCACCGTTTCCTTTACCCGCCTAACGAAGTCAGCATAAGCGTCGACATGCCCTTCACAGGAGAGGTCGATTGGGTCTATGTTGCGCATCGCAAAGCCAATGACATCCCACCTTTGTCCGGCCCAACTCCAATCGTCGATCGCAGCCGGGTTCTCGACGAAGTCAAGCAACCGAACATCGTGTCCCACGCGCTGAAGTGCCTGCTCGATGCAGCGAACTCCGATCGGGAAGATCGGTTCATTCCCAGGCATCGGCAGGCTCGATAGATTAATAAGAAGCACTCTTGACATGCCTGAGAGTCCATTTAATTTAGACAAGCCATCTCGTCGGAACAGCTACTGCCTATCCGAACCGCAACTGCCTCTTTCACTATCGTAATTTACTGACCTCGTGATGGTTGGAAGCTATGCTAATCGTCGCACGAGTTCGCGACGTACATGTTGAGGACGTCTGGGCTAAGTTTTTCAAAGAGTTGATCGCAGACCCGATCGAAGCGGTCTGGATCATGGATCAACAAACATTCGACTGCTTCCTTATCGAGGACTATGCCGGCGGCACTTAGTACCTCTCGCGGATTTGTCGCCAATTTTTCCGAAAATCCGCTATCCCCATTGAGGAGGGCAACCATTGCCTCAAGCGCGTGTGCAGCATCTTCCGCGCGCTTTTTTTGTGCTGCATCCGAGGACTGCGGTTGGGTTAGGGAGCGAGTTGCATCAGATAGAGTTACTTCAGACATCGTGTTCTCCTTGGTTGAATTGATTCCAACTGCCAAATCATTCCGTACCACGTGAATCACATGCTCACCTTCACAAAAGCCTTCGCCACACTTTCAATAACTTAACGGCATTCCTATAATTACGTAGTCCTACATGCTTATCTCATTAGCGGAAGGCGTAAGCATGCAACTACTGGATCAGTCTACTAACAAATATCGAAAAGTTGCAAGCGCAACAAAAACAAACCCGATCTGGTTGCAAGTGCAGCCAACGAATCTATTCGATCGGCATACAGAGAAAGTTATCCAATTGGCATATACGGCTGTCTACTCAATTGGCATATTTCGGGTGACGTCCAACGAGATGTGGGTTTGAACGAGCAGCTGTGTGAATAATCTGTCCGTACAACTAGCCAAGCGCATTAAAAAACATGCTGTGCCAAGCTGGGTTTGCTTGGTCGCGCTATGCCGAGTGGTTCCGACGGGCGCCCGTGCGAACGCCAAGGATCATATAGTCGGTCGACAGATCGCGTGCAATGCGTACTAGTTTGAGTAGATGGATCGCCCGGTTGTCATTGGAAGATATGCACCGCGGAGCAGATAGCAGACGGTGGCGTAGGCGGCCAAGTGCGCCGGCGGTGAAGTAACCGGCCTGATAAAGCAGGTCCGGCAAAATCGACAATGGATTTGAGGACAGTCAATGAGCAGTCAAAGGAATGATCTCGATTCCCGCAAGCGCACATGCAAGAGTGTTGTGGAGGTCGGTGTGGAGCGTTGTCAGGCGATGTAGATGGGAGTCAATGGGAAGTGACCCGGCAAGCATCGCTATTATTTTCCGCCCTTCAACCGCCTCGCCAAATGTGTAATATTAGTTTCGATCAGGCGGCGGTGTGTATGTTGAAGTTCAGCAATACACCAACCTGAAGTACGATGAGCACTTGATGTCCTATCCCAAGCTGTGTGATCGTAATAATCAGTAAACATGGTGAACCCTATGGGGGGCGCTGCTGGGCTGTGGCAAGTGGACTTACGAATTTGGACGAGCTCGCACAGTCTTGTGGCGAGCGCCGCCAGAAGGAGCGCATGAGCGCTAAGCTCGCATCGTTGGGTAACGTTGTGTGCGACATTAACTTTCTACAGGACGGAGCGTCGAAAGGTTGCGTTGGTATATCGAAGGTGACGGCAGGAGAGGTCGGACCGGGACTCGCTAAACCTGAATAAGCGAAAACGCTCTGAGGTTTGGCGAATTGGAGTGCGAGTCAGCGGATTCCATAGGGAATCCGCAGCGGCGGTGCTGGCTGCAACGGGACAGACATAAGCGCGAGTCGTCCTGTTATGTCGGATCACTCAAGATCATTCGCAAACGGGAGGCGCCCGTATAGGACGTTTATGCGAGTCAGAACTGTGCCAGATGTCTCGGTCGAAAAAACAATCGAGCCCAATTTGACGCCGATGCCGATAATGGACATGCTGCTCGCCATCTCTCAGGTGCGTGCGGTGATGGCGGCGACGAGGTTCGGGATCTTCGATCTGTTGGCCGAGGAGGCTAAATCGGCGGCAGAGCTAGCTAAAGCTGCAAAACTCAACCCCACGGCTACCGCAAAGCTTCTACAGGCGCTTGCCACTGCCGGCTACGTCGAACCGGTCGACGACGCGTTCCATCGATTCCACCTGTCACCAACCGCACAACGTTGGCTCGTCTCGAGCGCGCCAGATTCTCTAGCGCCGTTTGTTCTCTTCAATTACGACAATTGGAACGCTGTAAACCATTACGAGACCTATCTCGAGTCTGGCAAGGGTTTCGATTTTCATGCCCATTTCGATTCGCAAGGATGGCAGCGCTACCAACGCGCTATGGAATCAATGGCGGCTGCGCTTGCCAAGGAAACCGCATCCAAGCTACCGACGCCCAACGAACCACGTCATATGCTCGATATTGGTGGCGGCCATGGACGATATTCGGTCGAGATGTGTCTGCGGCATCCGGAACTCTCCGCAATTGTTTTCGATTTGCCGGAGGCAATTGAGGCAGCAGCCCCTTTGCTCGCGGAACGGGGGATGGGTCAGCGCGTGCGCCATCTCGCTGGCGACGCCACAAACGCGGATTTCGGTGAAGCGCAGTATGACGTGGTGCTCGTGGCGCAGCTTGCTCATCACTTGACGGTGGAGCAGAATCGTAGCTTGGTGCAACGCGGCGCCCGTGCTTTAAGACCAGGTGGTGTCCTTGCGATCTGGGAACAGGTCGCCATTGGAGCGTCCTCGGAAGCTGGGCGTAGAGATCGACGGGTAGGATCTCTAACTGATCTTTTCTTTGGTGCTTCGAGCGCTGCTGGCACTTGGGCCATCTCAGAGATCCAGTCCTGGCAATTCGAGGCCGGCCTTACACTACTAAAGCCTATACCTCTGCTGCGTGCTCCCGGCACCTACATAGTGTCCGGCCAGAAATCGTGACAGTGGGTACTTTCAGATAAATTCGGCCCTGGGGGAGCTCGCGGCCGGTGGCGAGCGGCGACCGCTTGCGCAATGCCGCTCACGACAGCGGTGCACTGTCCCTAAGCAAGAAATCAATGGTGGTGCTCGCAAGCCGGGTCGCTTTGCGTGTATGGATCGTTCGGATCGCAACTAAATGCCGTCGCTCTTGCAATAGAACTACCAAGAAACAATGCCAACAGCATAAATGCGATAAGCATAGCTCTCTTTCGATACATGTTTAGCCTCGATGTTCATAACGTGTGCGTTAACCTAATTGTATCCAACGAAATTTTCAAGCGTCGTATAGAGGGGTTGCTCTAGCAGTACGCTGTTTTGAACTTGACTCGTAATTTTTTCTATATTAATTTCAGGATGAATTTATATTGCTGCGGCGTCGTCTTGAAGACTTTCACGTCGTGAGTTGCTTACTTTGAAACACATGATTTTTCCCTCGACTGTTATAGGTCCTATTGGTCAATTTGGAATGAATTTGTAATATTTCGTGAATTTTTCTTTAGGGCGTGTTGCAGGAGCAACTCAGCAGATCGCCGTCTAGGTAATCGGGCAACGCTAAAGTCAAGAATCAATTTACGTGGCTTCGAACGAGGGCATCGATAGGATGACTAAAAATATACGCATTGTCTGCACCTGACGCTACGGGTAGCAGCGCGCGACGAGGGCTAGTTGTGTAAGCCAAGACGAGTGAGGTTGGACAGCGCACGGGTTGGCACTTAATTTAGGCATATAAAAATTTCAGTCTGGAGTGCCGGTATGGCAGACAATTTTGAACTAGTGAATCATTGAGGCAGCGCATGCGCCCGATATTTTTGCTTCCATTTATCGATCGGTTTTTAACGGAGCTGCCGACTCCGGTCGTCAACATCGCAATGGCGATCATATTCGCATCAATTTCAACCTTGTTCATTTTTCGGCGTCGCACTTCTAGATGACTGACCATCTTCAATTTGTGTGTCGGGACGATCTGGGCACACGATTGGCGCATATGTGAGGACATAGCTGATAATTTATGGTCTCCTTTGTTTCGCTTCAGAGGTCGGACGGTGTGATGCGGTGATGGGCTCACCAGAATTCAGATGCTTTGTCCTCTGCATTTCCGTGGCCTGTGCAGTTACTGGGAGTCCCTCCAGAGTTTTGGGACTTTCCGCCTGAGGTTCTTCAAGGCGCGTCTCACCATTTGAGTTCATCCCCATGACCCAGTGATCCGAACCGTTTCCGGTTCGGTGGCACGGCTAGAAATGTCCCCGAGCTGGGCCGCGGTGCGCTGTTTTGAGCTTTGGCCTTCAACGAGCGGTGAAGCCATTCGTCTTTGCCGTTGGTTTGCGGATGCCAAGGAGCGGCCATAGCTGATCCGGATACCAAGCCGAATCTGTTCCGCCGTAAGCGCATGAGTCGCTGCGGGGTCGGGTGTCCCCGACAGCGCACCTTCAATCGTATCGATGCGTAGTGGCAGTCAGTATGCTCAAACAAGTGCCCGAAGGCTACCTGCCTCGTGACGATCATTGCCCAGAGGCAAGCAGTAGAGTATTGATAGCCCTAAGGTAGCGCGATGTCGCTCGGTACCGTCAAGGATGGTATCGTCGCCGCTGCAACTGCTCGCAGCGGCTGGTGAGGTCGGCCTGTCGAAATGGGTTGGGCTGTTTGCGCTCAAAATGCTTCTTGGCCCCGCGCGGCGCAGAAACGGCTTTAACGAATCAAGTTGTGCGGGTCTAGCATCGGACTCATGGCGCCTAGGCGCGCAGCCTTTTGGAAGGCTGCGTCGCTCTGCCTGCTCATCTTGCGGCCGCCCTAGACCGAATGTGCAGACCGGCGCTTCTCTCGCTAGCTCAGCTTAGTTGCGGTAGGACCTTTCATAAGTCTTCCAGACTGCTCGCGGCGGCACGAATCGCCCAGCCGTTCGTCGCGCCTCAGCGACTGTAACCGATCTCTTCTAATTTTAAAGCGCTGGCATCAATTGGCAAATGCCAATTTACGCGTCCGGGCAGACGCACAAACCTTATCGGAAAATTCATGGCATCTTTGTTTTTGCTCTTATAAACGATTAGACAAAGCTACTTGCCTTGGTTACAGGATTTTAGATTTCTGAAATATGACGAAAGGCAATCGCCTTATGCAAACGAACCATCACGCTCATGGGAATCTCTTCCGCGTGGTTTACCAGGATTTGATGCGATCCCACATAATTTCTCTTGCTCGCATCCTCCGCTAGAAGTTCAGCTTGCTCGTTTGTCAGCCCATCGTAATTAATATAGGAACCGTCAAGCACCTCGCGTACCGCGTCTGCAAACATGCTCATAGATGCTCCTTAAATTTGAGGTGAAGTCACTCCACACCTGACCTAAGCTAATGTTACGAAAATAATTCCGCAGAAGCAAATTTTAATAAATATCTCCCCTGGCCCATTTATATCCTATTATTACAATGGCTAAAATATTTATTTGGCATATTTATTTTATGCGGTGTGCTGGGGTTTGCTATGCAGTTGGCATATTTATGTAAGGCTGCTACTGCTCGATCGCGCTCACCCGGACGTTGCACGGACTTCATGCCCCCCCGCCATTCCGATTCATATAGCTTAACAATGACGAGGGCTCAGCAATGTTTGTACTTGCGGGCATTTAGTGGGACTAGGCGATGGCGGTCGCTAGCGGTTCGAGTTGTATATGAACCCCTGAATCCCTCATTTCTTCATCCCCGGTCGGCGCGTCCGCGGTTAATTCCTGTCTTCCGGCTAGCGTCAACGATCACATGCCCGCGCGTCAATAGTCATATGCATACGCGACAAGCGCAATTGTGATCACGGATGGTGCCCGGCACAAGAAAGACTATATGAAGTCTAGTTTGCAATTGCCGAGGTGCACAAACGCTCAATGCTCTGAATCGGATCCGTGTACTTTCTTGCGAAGTGCCTCTGCTAGTGCGATTCGAGAGAAGCCGTTTGCGTGTTTGCGCTTAACCGCTCACCGACTGCGTCAACCGACCGAAAGCAAGAGTCGTCGGTACCTCTCGGTCCCTGCTTGAACCAGCGCGACCGCCTACCGTCGTGGGGACTTATTCCGAATCACGAACACTGAATTGGTTTGGCAGTCACAGCATGGGCACGATGCTGAAACGCATGCCTTCCTCGCGCTCCGTGCGACTATCGCCGCCTTAAATACGCGCTTTCAAGGATGTCAAGATCGGCGTGGTGAGATCCGCCCGGCAACGCATAGCCGAGCGGTCGTACCTAACGGACTTGAAGTACCAGCACGCCAGCAGATACTCTCTTTAACCGCGCATGCGAGGGGGCAATCGACAGTGGCTCGCGAATCGTTGGCAACGTCGGGTCATGCCTACTTTTCAGCAAACAGATCGCAGTAGCAAAAACGTTCGCCTTGACGACCTCCGGCAGTATAGGACCCTCAAGCTTTATCGGACCGTGATCGATCGTCGAGAGCGCCACCGGTTCTGGCAAGCTAACAGGGATCACCTCATTTCAAAGCGCGTGCAAAAAAGCAGACTTGTTCTCGAAAGGACCGAGCCTGCTTGGAGCTCGCTGCGTATGAGCTAGAGCACAGAGCCCAACTTGGCAGGCCGACCTACCGCAGCATCTCGTCGGCCGCAACTATGCCTGCCGACCCATCCTCATCTCGCCAAGGATTGCAGGACTCATGCATCAATGTGCCGCCCCTGCAACTCCTGCAGATCTACTGTTCCCTCAGTCCGGATGATAAGCGCCGGCGAGGAAAATCGGAAAACTGATTGGTCCCGATCCTCGCGATGTCGACGGTTGGGAGGGCATGCTTATTTTCATTTTGATCATTAGACTGGTGAGCGTTGCATCGGCGAAGTGCCGTTCGTGCAAAACGACAAATCCGGAATTCTGGCTGAGCCCTGCCTACTAGGGCGAAGCGTTAGCGCAGCTTTCTCACCATCGTTTACGTCGCTGGCCTTGTCGTTCGTTGTAACCGATCTGTGTGCGGCACCCAAGACACAGGAGCCTTTGAAAATCGCCGAATACGAGAGCGCGGATGAGTTCGGTCGTGCGCCCCCGCGCCTACTGCCCCTACTGTTCCTATGTACGGGATCTGGCTGTGTGATGATCGAATCCGACTCAGCGGTATCGGAAACCGATACGAATGCCGTTAGAAGCAGGTAGATCCCAAAGCAAGCGCAAAGACGTCGGTTCGGATCGTGGCAACAAAGGTACGCACGCGCCTAAAGCATGCAGGGTGCGGTCATTCGGCAATCTTCTGGAGTTCGCACATAGCCCGGACAAGAACTCGCTCAAGACATGTCCAGTCTCGTTCCGAGTCGGGCAGTCCGATGCGCAGGCTTGAGGAGTTCGGAAAATAACGGGTCCAGATTCCTTGTCGAGCAAGTGCGTTGTGCAACGCCTCGGCGCCAAGCCTTCGCCCCAATGGGAGACCTCCCTGCGCAACAATATGGGGAGCGATCTAGGTCGCTACGCGGACGCGCTCGGACAGTTCTGACTTGCACTCGCACTGCGCGCACGCGCTAGAAACCCGGGGGCGAGCCGTCAAGCGTGATGCTCGGCGAGTTGGACGCTGTGCCCTTTGGACAGGAATACCGAAGAGTTATGGAGAGCCCGTGTATCCGGGAACGCAGTGCCTCGACGAGCTTCGCAACCACAGCATGGTCGATGGGGCCCGCGGTCTTGAAATCAATGATAGTCCCGGTGTTTTCGGTCGAGCCCAGCATCACCGCCGGGCCTGAAGGCTCCCCATTGCTAAAGCACTGCGACCACACCTCGGAGTCCCTCATGCTAGTGAACTGCAATGTTGGGCAGGCAAAGTTGGCAAGGGCAGGCCCTATCGAACCTCGCTCGCCCCAGACCAGTTCACGCAGGACCGTCTCCATTTCTGGGCTAGAAGGAGGACATGGGTAAAAGCTCGTTAGTGCCCGCTCGGCATGCGTCAGCGTATCGCCCCGATCCGGCGTTAGTCGCATACCCCGGCCCGTGTCTGTGAGTTTTCCGCCCGCGTCGTCAAGTTCAAGAGTGATTCTTAGCGTAGGAGAATTGCTATATTCGGCAACGCTTAGGGCGAGAAGCTCTGCACATACATCGGTCGGCGAAAGGCGCCCGGAAATTTGAAGGAGTTCGTGCTGATGCATTGTCTTTTCCTAAGAAAAACGGAGTGGATATAAACCTCATCCCTAGGAAAATGGAGAGAAAAGCCCTCTAGGGATTCCAGCCGCGTGGGATATTGTGCCGCCGCTTGGTGCAAGACTGATCGATATTCGCTTAACCTAAGCGCCAATTCAAGCTAGCTTGATAGATTAACGTGTTTTGGAAACTGCCGTCTGGAGCACGCCGTTGCTGTTCCAACTAACTTTTCGAATGCAGCCCAATGCGCTCACAACGTTGAGTGCTCGTTTCGTTCAGATGGTCGCAGGTTGTCTCAGCCCGCGTCGCGTCGAAAATGTAGAAAGCATAGTTTGCGAAGGCGTCGGCGGTTTCACTGAACAAACGGCGCTCCCACAAGCAATTATTTTCCACAAAAGCCGGATTCAAAGACAGGAACGGCCGATCTTGCTTGACGAGGACCGCTGCAGCTCACAACATTGCACGACGTTTTATCGATAAACAAGAACATGAAGTCTTTTCTTGCTTGAAAATTGGCGGAACCAAAAAGGTAAAGTGGCTGGGCGCGCATCGATCGATGGTGTTTCGAGTTCCCAATGCATAGACGCGGAGAACTACCTCAGTTTTGATAGTGCGTCGACGATCGTCGTCGACCAGCCAAGCTCGGCGGCATCCAGAAGCTCGATCCCTCGCGATTGCGTCGGTCAATGGGCACTTATAGTGAGCGCCCGCAAGTTGCAAGCGCCCGAAATCTGCGGCGCATGACGCAATAGGTCCGCCCATGCACGGCGCGTATTCAATCTCGCCAAGCCCAGTAATTGCGAAGACCCAAAAAAGAAAAATCTCTATCGTTGGGAACATGGCCTAAGGCGCATGCTCGTTTACGATATCGACCACAATCAGTAACGGATCGCTATTCGAGCCAGTTCAGCGGCTGCGGCGAGACCACGAAAGTCGTGTGCTGTTCGTCCTGTTGTGTCCAGATGAGACCAAATCGTAGCGCTTTGGCATTGGGCGGCGTGAAGACGCGCAGCTCATCATGAAAATCTTCACGCCAACCCGCGTCTTTGGCGGAAGACAGAGCGTCGTCAAGTTCCGCCTTGATGACCATTGCTGAAAACTCGTCGCCGTTCCCCATCAGCCCGTCTAGCAGCTCCGCTAGGGTGGGCACCCACCTGAAAGGGCCATTGGGTTTGGCCATCGCATAAACTCGCCATGTCATTTCGTTCTCCGTGTTCGCCCGAGCGCACGTGCCTCGCTCTCATCGAGCGAAGATCAATCAGGCAAGTCATGTTTACGGCGCGGAGAATCAAAGCTGACCCTCCCCGTGGTTACCTAGAGAGGATGCCCGTATACAACGGTCGGTTTTCTGCTGAGACCGTCTTCGGCGCCGCACGCGAGTACGATTGTTTGCCGCTGATTGAGGTTAAGTGTAGTGAAAGGGCGCTAACACCGGTGCCACGACTCGGATCGTGCTCTCACCCGGTCGCGCAAAGACTGTAGGCCCGGAGATGATTGCACTGACTGCGCTTAGCGCTTGCTCTTTGGCACGGACCGGGGAGACACCGAAATAGTCGGCGTAGTACCTTGCCAATTCATCGGCCGCGTCAAGGATCAACGCCTGATGCCGTGCGATGAAATGCGGGTCGTCTGCATCTTTTGTAGCGTCGTCATTGTCTTCGTACTGACTTGCGGGGATCACGTTGGATTCCTTCACCTTACATAAGTCAGTGCAATGCAAACGGACAGTGATGGAATCGACCTGCCGAGTGTCTGGCGCACCTGATCGAATTGACAGGAAGCCGGCGACCGCTTGCATATAATTCATGCGCCTTGCATGCGACGAATCTCTTTGATAGGAGCGCTCGGACTTTCCGATTGCATGCATGATGTCACCTGGTAAATTCAACTTACGAGTTTTTTGTTCAAGGCGTGATCATCGCGCAACAAGCTGACCGCTTGTATACAACTGAACGACAAACACGCAAAAAGACACCTAACCGGGACGTTCACCACTATCCGTTCCACCGTCCGCTGCGTACGTTGCGACTGTAGAATTTCGCAACGCCATCGCGACATGTGCAAGCGTCGGAAAGCCCGCGAGCAAGCTAGCAGCAATTCTGAATGTGGGCATTGGCATAACCCGCCAGCAACAGGATTCCATATGACGGTACCTTGGCAAGCCTATCAACAACAGGTGGCAGCACTGTTTCAGTCGCTTGGCTGCACCGTCGAGATGGAAAAAGAGGTAATCGGGGCGCGCGGCGTTCACTCAGTTGACGTGCTCGCGCGCGTAACTGTTGCCGGCGTCGCCGTGACCTGGGTCATCGAATGCAAACTCTGGAACACGGCGATACCCAAGGAAAAGGTTCTCGCCCTCGGTCAGATCGCATCTGACGTTGGCGCCGATCGGGCCTTTCTTCTATCCGAGTCGGGATTCCAGGCCGGTGCCATACGCGTCGCCCAGAACACAAACATTACGCTGACCAGCATGCAGGAACTACTCGACAGCGCCAGAAGCGAGATCCACAAGCGCGAGCTCTCAGCCCTCGCGCAAAAGGCGCATCGCTTGCAGCGTGAATTGCAAGACTTGTTTGTTCTGGATGATGGTTCCCCAGGCCCCCCGCCGGGAGCCGATCGCGAGTCGTTCTTAGAACTGCTAGCGTGCGCATATGAATTGACGGCAATGGCGCTACCAGCAGCACAAGTCGAAGATTTCCCGGTCAGATTGGCAACGGGGGATGATCGCCCAACAGTGTTCCCAGATGCATTGACCTTCATTGTCGCGGCAACGCGTGAGATCGATCGAGTGGCCGTTGGCATTGAAGCCACAAAGGTCGAGATTAAGCGTGTTCGAGACCTTGCCACCCTAAAGCTGGGTGAATTGACCCGCGACGTGGGCGACTTCCTAAATGCCTCAGAGACTGTACTGTCGTCAATCAAGGCAGAAAACGTCGAGCGGACTATTCTTGACTCAACACTTAACCGCATGAAGTCCGTAGGCGTGCGAGCAGAGGAGCTTCACAAACTGATTTCTGGAAACGCTTCGCGCGCACTTTCCAAGGTAATGCGAGGCCTCATCAACGGGCCATACGTTTTCTTGGCCCAAGGACACTGTGAGGTTGCGCAATGGCGTAAGGTCCGCGGATCGGTTGAAGCATCGCTCCAAGCGCTTCACACGATTCTGTACATACCGGACAGCTGAACATGCAACCTGTGCAACCACCGTCGGCACATGCACCAACCGAGAGCAGTGATCCATGCGCTGACAGTTAGTGGACGCAGACTCTAGCCCGCCAATACGACTTGTCGTGAGAGTTGAGAGACAAGTATGTTCTTTCGCCGCAAACCCCATCAGTCGTTTCAGTCCCCAGTCCTGGTCGTCGACGCTCTCGGATTTACTCAGAAGATCCTTGAGAGCGACGAAGAAATGCTGGGTACCCTGGCGGACCACATGGACCGGAATTACTTGCGTTTCCGCAAGGCGATCCCATTCGGGCTCGTTGTGCATACGATGAACAAGGTATGGGGAACGTCAGAGTTTTCCACGTTCCGCCTGAACGACATGTTCGTCGTCTATTCGAGCCTCCCGAAGGACGACTTCGCACTGCGCTACCTGATTACGGCGTCGCTTGCCTTTCAAGCGCTACTTCTCGACGGCTTCATCCCGAGAGGCGGCCTTGGATGGGGTTTAGTCCAGGCCAGGACGAACTCGTTAATCGGGACTGGTTTCGTCGACGCCTACGCTGCGGCTGAAAAGCGAAGTGCGGCGACTAGGGATGTGTGTGCATTGCAGCTATCTTCGAATTTCATGGGCCAAATACCGACGAACGCGCATGTGCTGCGACTCCTGTGCTTTTACCGCGGCGAGTTCTTCGTCAATCCGATTTCCTTGACCGATCCCGAGATGGGGAAATTTGACAGACAACGCATGCTTGATCTGCTCGCAGCCGCCGGGATCAACGAGAGCAAGTTCGCTGCGACGAGGGAGTTTCTCGACGGCTTTGAAGACTTTGATGCAGCCGTCAAACCGGAATCGCAGTCCCGCAAGTGGCTGGAGACTCAACTCGCGAAGCGATCAAACCCATCGCATTGAAGTGACGTTACGTGTCACCGCGTTCAGGCGTTGCTCCCAGTGGCAACCTGTGTAATGCAAACGGACGTACGGCCGAATGCGGAACCCTTCATGTACGGAGCTCGGGTGAGATTCGGCCATGGTGGGTGCGCTGACAAGAGTCGCCTTGATAGGGCGACAAATACTGTATAAAATCACAGTATCAGGAAAACAGGTCCGCCCCTAGCGTTGCGCTAGCCCGTTCTTGCGCCATCTGTCGTACTTCGGTGGCCAGCGCGAGCCATTCGCTCGCAGTGGTGGCCGCACACGCTTGACGGTACAGCGTGGCGATTGCCCCATCAAGCGCCACTGGATTGACCAATTTCAGGAAGCCCTGCTGATGTAACGCCGCCCGAAAGGCAACCTTGTAGGGTGCACCGTCGGGAGAGTCCGTGTCAGAACCGTACCGCACCATGGAAGTAACTTGCGAGGCACCGATGCGATTGCTACTGGCCAGGTTGCGCGCGCTTGCAGCGTAAATGTAGTTCTCCAGTGTCTCGTCTTCGATACTGCTGTCGCTGTGGCACAGCAGCGCGTAATGTGTCCTCTTACCTTCGCCGCCACGGCTGGTGATCAGCAGGTGCTTCGGCAACGGCGCGATGCGGCCATCCCTTTCGATGGAGCTCAGCCAAAGGAAAGTTTGGGAAGGCGAAACGTCCGCTTGCTTGGGTGCGCTTTTCATCGGGGTGAAGAGAACGTCCACCCTACCGCCGGGACGCATCTGACGAGCCAGGTCAACACTTGTACCCAAGGAGTTACCAATACCCCATGCGAACACGCCTTTGCCAGCCATGCGCTCCAGTTCCTTGCGCCGGATGATGGCATCGAGTGTTTGCCCTGCCTCGGTACCCATCTTGGTCCAGCAAAAGATATCTGGGACAGCACCGTCGACGCGGCGATGGGCGTTCGAGGGCGACTCGAGAAGATCGGCAAGCATGGAAGTCTCATATGTGCATATTTCTGATAGCATACCAAAATATGCACAAAACGCAAGCCCAATGGAATGTTGTCAAGGCCAAGCTGAATGAGGCATTGACTCGCTACAAAGACACGCCGACAGCCCTCTCCAAGGCCAGCGGCGTGGACTTTTATGCTGCGCGTCGATTCCTGAGGCAAGGTGCCGGCAGCAGAGTGAAAAACGCAATTCGACTATGTGCATTTTTTGGAATAGAAGTTTCGGAAAATGCACGCGCACAGGAGCCGAAAACTGTCGATTTGCACAAACTGCTCGACGAAGTTTGGGATGGGAGCCACCCACACGCGGCGTTGCTTGCGAAATTGATAGAAAGTACACGGCCTTATACCGTGGAAGAACGACAAGGCCAGGGCTAGAACTGGCTCACCATCTCGCGCATGGAGAGGCATCTTGGCGAATAATGCACGTGAGTTCCGGCTGCGCCTAGCGAAGTCCACGGGGCTGACCGATTCGGCGATCAGCGCCGCCTGGCCCGAGTGGTGGAGCGACGCCGCCGACGCATCGCCGTCGGCTCAAGCGGAGCTGCGGTTTTCCTTGGCCCGCAACCTGGGACTCGACCCGTTAACCGTTCTCGACGATCAGACGCCTCAGTTCATCTGGGACGACTCCGCGAAGTACAAGAGCTTCAAGGGTGACGACCAGCGTGACAAGCCGGCCATCACGGCCTTTGGCAAATCCCTGGCTCGGATGCTCGTCAAATCGGTGGAGCAAACCGTTTCTCTGCAAGGCGTACCTGCCCTACAGCTACGCAATTTTATTTTGAAGGGCAACGACTACGTCGGCCTGATAGAACTGCTGGCCGCCCTGTGGGGGGCCGGCGTACCCGTTTTGCATCTGCGCGTTTACCCATTGGCGGCCAAGCGCATGAGTGCCATGGTGGCCAGTTTCAAGGATCGCTACGCAATCCTGCTAGCGAAAGACTCCTCGTACCCAGCATCGATTGCGTTCTATCTGGCCCATGAGATTGGCCACATCGCTTGCGGCCACGTCGAGGCTGGCTCGGCGCTTCTCGACATGGAAGATGACGAGAAGCCTGAAGAAAACGATGTGGAAGAAATCGAAGCGGATCGTTACGCGCTGGAACTGCTCACTGGCGACCCGGATTTCGAGGTATCCAAGCAGGGCGAGGGCCACAATGCGCGTGAGCTTGCCACCCAGGCACTGACTCTCGGCCCGAGCAACCGGATCGAACCCGGCACGCTTGCGCTGTGCTACGGCTACTCCACCGGCGAATGGGCGGTCGCCCAGAAAGCGATGAAGCACATCTACGCCAACGCCACGCCTGCCTGGGAAGTGGTCAATGGCATCGCATCCCAGCAAATGGCCTGGACGAACCTGAGTGACGAGAACGCGCACTTCGTGAAAGCAGTCATGGGAGCGGTCCGATGAGCAAAGCATTGATCGATACGGATGTCCTGCTCAAGACCGCATCGTACAAGTTGTTGAAGCAACTACTCGCGTCGGCGCCGTTCGAGAGCAAAGAGTTCGGGATGATCGCCGCTGCCCAATTCGTTGTGACGGGCAAGTTCAAGAAGAAGCTGAAGGAGCCACAGTTGGCAGAAGCCAAGGCTCACTTCCAGGAAGCTATGTCAGCCATAGCAGCGATCGAGCCGAGCTCTGAGGAACTCGCGCTGGCCGCCGAACTGGAAAGCGCGGCGGTAGAAATGGACGTTGACCTGGATTTGGGCGAAAGCCAAATCTGTGCTTTGATGGTGTCGCGGGGAATTGACTTGATGATGACCGGTGACAAGCGCGCCATCAAGGCGATTGCCGCGCTCAAAGTGCATACAGCGTGCGCCTACGCGCATGGAAAGGTGGCTTGCTTGGAACAACTGGTGCTATGGTTGATCGCGGGTGCGGGCCTGGATGCAGTGCAACCTTCCATCTGCATTCTGCCCGCAGTCGACACTAGCCTGACCATGGCGCTGGGTTGCCACTCTGGTGGCGCTCCCCTCGGATCCTGTCACGAGGGGCTGACGAGCTACATCAACAATATCCAGACGGAAGCGCCAAGTGTGTTGATCGACTATCCGGCCTAGTTCTTAAGGAACACGGCATACGGTTCGCACACCTCGGCTACCAAGTCGATCTGAATGCCCGAAGCAGCTTCTTCGGGCGCCGGGGGAATATCGACACCCTCACCCAGTTCCAGGCAGGCCTTGTCAACCCGGCCCCTAAGGTACTTTAGGCCAGACATCCCTCGGCTGTTGCCGATCGCCACGGTGACCCTGTTCAAGGGTAATACGAACTCTTCGCGACGAAGCTCTTTAATCGCCAGGGCGTACCTCGAACCGAGGACATTGATGGCCTCGGGCACCTCGCGCCAATCGTTACCATCGATCGAATAGTATTGTGCCCGCACGGGGTCGGCGAAGTGGTTCGACACCATTTCATTCATGCACAGAACCACTTTTTCGCCGCGTGCCTCGTGGCCTGCTACGAACGGCTGAACCATCGTCGCAGGATGACAAGTGTTCCCGCCATAGCCCCAAAGAGCGAAGCCAGCATCTTTGATCTCCTTGGTCTTGCGCTCGATAATGTCCTCAAGCGTTTCTTGTGCGTGGACGCCAACCTTCATGAACAAGATGCCCCGATTGGGTTGAATGATGCCGGCCATTATTGTCCTCTCTCAGCAAACGTTTCATATTCGTATTCGTCGTCATGCGCCATGCCGTAGTCGACGCGCTTTCGCTCACGCACGTACCTGATCTTGATTGGACGTCCGCTGCCGTAAAAATTTTCCAACCGGCTCGGATCGGTGATGGCATCGGAAGTCAGCGGCGCAGTTGTGCCCGGCAGCGACTTAATCATCAAGTTGCACGACCGTAGATCTGGGTTGTCATCCAAGTGATACAAGTGAACTCTGGATGCCATGCGCTGGATGTAAAAGCCGGAATTGAGCGCGAACCTCTGAACTTCGGCCAGAACTTGCTGCGGCCATTCCAGATCGTGATCGTCAGCGATCACAATCATGCCTTCACCCTTGTTCCCCACAGCCTCCATGCCGCGTTGAGAAAAGACGTTAACGCTAGCGCCGCCGTTGCTGGCACCCCAAGGAGGATTTGTATAGAAGCAGTCGAAGTGGCCGATGTTCGGGAAGGCCTCCAGCACGTTGTACAGGGTAGAGTCGAGCGTCTCGATCCGCTCGCGATCGGCGAAGCGCTTGATGGCGCCGCAGATGCGCTCGTCGAAATCGAAGACCTGAATCTTGGTCGGCCCGTAGCTCAGGATCTGTCGACGCATGAGATAGGCGACGCTTACGCTGATTGCATCCCCGTCACCAATGAACGCCAGCCTCTTGCCGTCGGCCCATTTTGCGACCATCTCGCTTTGAAGAACCATGTCGCCGGTCTTCATGTAGATTTGGTCCATTTCCCGTAGCGGTCTTGGCCGATTTTGGACCACATCGGAAATTGCATTAATTGCTGCCTTAAGATCGATCTCCCTTCGCTCCGCCATACGCCCCCCGATAAAGTGACCCATTTGAATGGTTTTAACTGGTACTAACGGACATGAAAAAATACTTGCGAATCAACTGACACCACTGGAGCAAAATATCACGAAAACTTTGCAATAGTCAGAAAATGATCAACAGTTAGATCAAGCGCAGAAGAAGTATCGAGAAAATAGCTTGGTCGACCCAGCATTAGCCCGTATTGGACGGCAACCGAGGCCTGCAATTTGACATGCATGTCCAGGTCATAGATTGAGGCGGACATACGCCCCTCCGCGTTCAGACGAATGCGTCGTTCCAATTCTTCCGGCTGGGTATAGGTACAAACAATGGCGTCGGGTTTCAGCGCCTGCAACTGCTCAATGGTGAAACCCGTCACCCTGAACCCATAGATTTCCTTGGTAACAGGATGGCTGTCTACAATGACGTGCCTAGATTGCCGTGCGGCCGCCACTTTGTCTATTAGCCTCTCGTCAGTAGCCACCACATCTTCGCGCGTCACCACGGTCGCCGATTCTCGGCGGATTTGCTGCGCATCAAGCGACGTGGCCGTGCGGGACGCAACGGTTTCTCTCAGCATGGCGCTGTACGAGAAAACACAAACCCCTGTGTTCCGCCCTAAGATTTCGTGGCAAATTGATGACTTGCCCGTCGCGGGCGCCCCGGTTAAATAGATCACACGTCCCATGTGATGTCCCCTTGATTCTGCCGCTGGCTATTGGTACGCGCAGTATCCCCTGGCAATTGTCGGATTGCCACCTGGCAGCATAATTTTGACGCAGCGATAGCGCCCCTGTCCGAACAAATAACCCGGTCCAAATAAGGAGATTCTCCATCACGACCGCGTGCGAACACAAAGGCCATGCCACGACGACAGTGACCTGTGCGAACTCGGAAAGAGCCAAACTGTCCGCCTCTAAGGTACAAACAACGTTGACCTTTAACGCAGCTGGATCGCAATCGGTATGGCTTGAGTCGCCATTAACGAAGTGGCGTCCAGATCAGGATAGCCTCCCATACGACTAGCTTATGCCACACTCTCCAGCAGCCAGATATTCCGGGATGTCGGCTAGGTCGAAGATCGTTAGCTTGTTGCCATAAACGGCTGCCGTGTCGATATTGATCACGCTTCCGCGCTGAGCGATTTCTCGAGTCGGTGTATGGCCCACGATAACGGCTATCACATTTTCCATGGGCGGAACCCTTGCGTTTGGTCGCCAACGAAGACGGCTCCACAATATGGAATTGCGTTCAATAGTATCGGTTGGACCATGTTCCAGGATATCGATCAGCTTGTCCCACTGGGGAAGAAGGGGATCGGCGTGAACAATCCCGACTCTACCGTGCACTGTCTCGACTTCGATCGCATAAGGTAAGGACGCGAAATACGAAGCGATGTTCATGACAGTGTCCGCCGCATCCCTCTCGACGGCACAATATAGCCGGATGAACCATTCTCCCCCATTGAGGATTAGGCTTTTCGTATCACCGTCCTCTTGAGCCCAGCTATCGATTCCCTTGTCAGGAACTGCCCGCACGGATTTAATCCGCTCGAAATCGTCAGCACGCGCACCACGCGAAAGCCAGTCAAGAATATTCTGTTCATGATTGCCGCGTACGGCCTTGATCTGATGACGATGCACGGCATCGAGAACTGACGGTGATTCCCGGCCTCGGTCGATCAGGTCCCCGACACTGAATAGTCGATCACGCGACGGATCGAAACTACGGGCAGCAAGCTCGAAGTCGAGAAGCGACAAACAACCATGCACGTCGCCGACAACGAAGTCCCGGCCAACGACGTTCTGCGGATATCGCTCGACAGCATGCGAATGGCTTGTGGCGATTGCCATATCCTCTGCGGTTACCCCGTTTGCATGGTCACATGCCTTCGTCGACGAAGCTGCTTGCGACGTCGGCCATCAGGCGACGTACTCGCCCCGGATATGCCGCGCAGCCTCGACGAGAGCATCTGGACAATCGAGCGCATCCATTGGCGCCACGGGTTGATCGACGTTCGCGTCGGCGCCGCCAATCGATCCGTTTGGAAAGTGGAACCCAGCCGCAACGCGCCACGAATTGCGAACCTCGCCCAGCGCCCGGAGAATGTCTCGGATCACGGGCAACGGCTGGCACTTGGCACCGAACTGATAACCCGCAAAATGTTCTTCGTCGTCAAACGCTACACTGAAGATGCGGCCGTGGCTTTTCCACTCGACTACCGGCTGAAACTCGTCCGCGGGAGGCGAGGACTGACGCTCCTTGACCTGCCTGGCAGTAAACCATTCGCCTTGGGTGAACACCGTCCAGAGGGTTTCCTGACACTGCATGCGCTCGTTGATCATGGTCACCTCGCGGACCGGAAGTGCCTCTAAATTATACGTCGCCACGCACTCTCGGCCCTGCGATGAAGTCGTGCCAGATCCTTGTCACGTCGCACTATGCCTGATCACAAAACTGCAACAAGAAGTAGCGCGATAGAAGAATCGCGAACCGGTCGGAACGCTAGCCTGCGATCCTCGAAATCGTCAGGATCGGAGAGTATGAGGGCCACCATGCCGCATGAGATATCGACAGCATGGCGGTCATAATTGCCGGTGGTCGTGTCCAGCGACCATCTCGTCAAACAAATGTGCAAAGCGTCACTCACTACCGCGTGGACTGAACGTCCGTGGAAACACGCGCACCCTCTCGGTCCTTCTTGGAAATCCCGCCCGAAGTGAAATATTCAGTTTTGGAACTAACAACTCCAAGGTCAATGTCGTGGGCGGTACGCGGCGATTGGCCTCTTGTGCGAAAGGGAAGTATTTGATTGGGCAAAGGCTGTCGCTGATGGGATGTGCGGCGCTTGTCCTGCGCTGGAAGCGCTGTTCGACGAGGCATTCCAACGCCAACGCTCATCACAGCGTGGAGCTACACGACGTCGTAGTCGAACACGCACGCAGCAAGCGTGTCCGTTGCCGCGTATGGGCCTCGCCCTCCACCTCTCATGCGTTGCTGCTCCGAGATCAGATGAAGATGCTTGCGCGCCCGAGAGCCAACAACGTAGAGCAATTTCTTGGCGCTGTTGATGCCTCTATCTGCCTCTGCTTCTTCGCTGAAATGCGGGATCATTCCCTGCAGCAGGCCAAACGCGATCACTACGTCGAATTCCGCACCCTTGACGCCATGGATAGTGTTGACGGTGATACCGCTTCGGTGTTGGAACACTTTACGGAAGAAGTCAATTCCGCTGATATATGCGGCGCCCTCCCTGTGTAACCGATCAATCTTCGCGGCCGAACTGTCAAAGAAGGCTTGATGATGCTCCGAGAGCAAAGAGTGTGATTGCCAGTCAACCCCGAGGCGATCCATCAACGAAGCGAAGAACTCCCTGAGATACAACAGCCCATCAGGCTGATTCAGCTGGATGGAATTGCTCTCCCGAAGAAGCTGCTTGGCGGACAGCTCCCGAGTGTCGATGCCTTCATTGCCAAGGTCTCTGATTACCTCTGCCGCCCAACGCAGCCGCCGCACATGCTGCGCGGGGGACGCCTCCGTCAGCGCGATCCGCGACAAGCGATACCAGAAGTTCTCCTGATCGCGACTGAAGGGGATCATGCCTGGGCCGTCGAACTGGTACTCTGGCAAAGTGCCTGCAAGTCGACGTGTCACTCCCGCCAACAGAATCCACCACGGCGCCAGAACACAGATCTGATCCGCGGGAACCCCTTGGGCGGTGCTGAGCCTGATTAGTCTCACAAGCTCGGCCTCCAGCTGGTCTCGCTCCACATTGGTGTTGTAGCTAATGCTGCTGGGGAACGCTCGGTCGGACGCGGCTCCGCGAATGTCGGTCGCCTGAACAGTGAAGTTCGAGAAGTACCTGATCAGCCGATCGGTGGACCGATAGTTTTCAGATAGTGCGCGCTCCTCCAGTCGAACACCACAGAGCTGCCGAAGTTCGGCAACCGGCATCGCGAAGCCGCCAAGCGAGCCAAAGATCGCCTGGTTGGGATCGCCCACAACAAACAGTTTTGTTCGCTCAGATCCAGCCCTCACGATGGCGGCGACGACCTCGTATTGAATCCTCTTCGTGTCCTGGTATTCGTCAACCAGCATCCACGAGAAGATGTTAGCCAGGACCTTCGCGATCTGAGGTTGACTTTGGATCAGGCGCGACGCATAGAAGAGGATCTGCTCGAAGTCAATTTGCCTGTTGTCCGCAAGACGGCGGAAGTACAGCGCAAAGATGGCATGAAGCCGTTGGTGTTTGCTTTGGTCACTGCACGCCAGTACGTACCCTTGATCCGTGAAATAGTATTCGCAGTCCCAGTAGGTGATTCCTCGCTGCGTTCGGCACAGTTCTTCCAGTAGCTTCTCTTGCTCATGGCTGTCCATGATCCGGAAGCCCCGCGCTAACGCGGGCTCGTAGATGCCGTAGGGCTTCAGAATCCATTCCAGACAGAAGGAGTGAATCGTCCCTATCCATAGCTGCGACGTGTCGACGCCAAGCCCTTCGATACGCTCGTGAATTTCGTCGGCTGCTCGGTGCGTATAGGTGAGGGCGACGACGAACTGCCGCTTGCTCTGCAGGCGTGACAGCTCATAAGCGATCTTATAGGTAAGTGTTCTGGTCTTTCCGCTGCCCGGGCAGGCAACCAGGAACACGCTGTTCTCTTCGCGTACAGCCTCCGACTGTTCATCATTCAGCTCGGTCCGAGTCCAGACGAACGTCACGGCAGATCTCCCAGAAATGCAAGGATCTGATCGCCGGGGAGCCCTACAGCTGCCTCCGCCCTGATAGTGTTGAAGTCAACTCGGCCTGCGCGATACTCCAGCAGACGTTCCCAATAGCGTTGCAGTGCTGGTGGTGTGGCGGCTCCGCCCGGATCGTTAACGGTCACTCTGTGCTTCAGTATGCTGAAGATCAGCTCGGTCGAGAACGTGCCGTGAGCGAAGATGATCGCCTGCCGGATGTAGGGGGGAACGACGGTCCTGTGATCTATCCGTTTGCCCAGAAGAATGGCGAACCAACCCTTGCCTTCATAGTTGGCCATCGTGAGCACTCGCCTCCCGAACTGAGCGGGATCGCCCGAGTTCAACTCAACTATGGACTGAGCGCGCGTTGCGGGCTGCGTATAGACGTCGTTGACTGATGCGACCACCGTCTCCGCATTGCCGCATGCCACGAAGTCAACCTCGAACGTATTGGCGGCATAGAAGGGCCGAAGCCAAGCGTTACCAACGGCCTGTGCATCGAGTACAACTTTGCGAGCCGCTCCGGACGTTTGGGCTCCGAGCAGTTTACTCTTGAACTTCAACGTCTCAGGATCGTCCCCAGGTAGGGGGGCCGTGTTCATAAATGCCGCGTCCAGGTCTGTGATGATCGAGCAACGTCGGCGGACTCGAGTCTCGTGGAACAGCACAGAGACATTGGCGAAGCCAGTGCTGCCGATATTGACCAGACTGATTCCAAGCTCGTCAAGGCTTACGCCAAGAACCTTCTTCACCATCAATGGGATGAGGATCTCTTCGGCGTCGCCCTCCACCAGGAGCACGCTCTTTGCGAAGAGCAGGTTGCTGCGAACGGCATCGAGGTAGCGCTGGAGGTTGCCCACCTGCTCAGGAGCAAGCCCTGTAGTCGGCTGGAACGCCTCACAAGCAGTCCCGTTACGCCCCAAGATGTTAACGCTCTGGATGTTGCTCACCTCGGAGATATGTGTCGAATGCGTCGAGTAGATAATCTGCGCCCCGGCGTATCCGATTCGATCGAACAGCGTCTTCTGGACGTGCGTATGCAGATGCGCCTCTGGCTCCTCGATAAGCAGAAAGTTTGCAAGCGCCTGACGTTCATGCTGGTACTTGAACTCCAGAAGCTTCAGCGTGAGGAAAATTAGATTGGCCCCCCCAAGGCTGAGCTCCTGGATGCTGCCCTCATGGGCCGCATCGAACTCGCCGACGAAGAGCTTGAGTGACTGGAACAGCAAATCCGCTTCATCCGGAAGATCAGACTTGATTGCCAGCAAGGACGGAGAGTAGGTCTGCCCAGCAGCTCCATGGATGGTCTCGACGATGTCGGAGCGCACAGTTCGCACATCGTTCAGATTCTCAATTTCTCTGTTCAGTTGTCGTGCGCGGTCTACGATTGGTTGAAACTGTACAGGGTCAATCTGTCCGCTCTTGCTCTTCAACAGTGTGAGAAGTGGGTTGGTCCGGTTGTTATGGAACTCGGATACCACATCGCGCAGAGCCTGAATGAAGGTGAATGACACCTCCTTGGTGACTGACAGCGTACCCGGAATGCGAGCACCTAGCTCCGGAAACTCAACTTCATTGCTAAATAGAGCGTTGCCAAAGTCTCCTGCGATGCGCCGGTAGACCGCTGGATCTGCAAAATCGGCAACACTTTTCCCCGTAAATAGAGTTTCGTAGTCGTCGATCGTTACCCGATCAAGAATCGCGTTCATCCCGGCAGCATCAAAGTCCGCGAGTGCTGCCAGATTCATTCTGATCTGCTTATTTGGGCGGAATATCAGGTTGTACGTTGCTCGCTCTATCACGCCACCAGCCTGCCCAACTCCCGTACCATGGACGAAGAGCGCCTGGATCGCCTCATCTGCGCTGATCTCCTCAAACTCGACGCTGATGATGATCCAGTGACCGCGCCAGGGACCAAGTCCCCTATAGAAGTCTGACTCGTTGAGCTTGTATGAAGATCGGACCATGTTGTCGTCCAACATGAGTCTGATCGCTCTTAATACGTTGGTCTTTCCCGCGCCATTTTCGCCAATGATCGTATTGACGCCTTTGCTGAATCGCAGCGTGGCGTTAGCGAAATTTCGATAATTTATGAGTGTTAGCTTGGAAATGTGCACGCGTGTCCCCGCTTTGTTATGCCGCACGAGCTCACAAGTTATCACAGACTCCTGCGAGAACGCTCGCTGAAGCCGGCGAAAGGCGCCTCCTAGTCAAGGCCGTGCAAAAACGTACGACTTCGACATCAAGTGTGAAGGTCGACCACGGGAATGCCCGAATTGGCTCCGTGACACGTTTTGGTGCTGCAGCCTGATTGACGTTAGGGCTAATATTTCCGCAAAGTGCAATCTCGATAGGAAGTTATGTGACTCTGTTCTATTGAAATAATCGCACAGGATTTGCTAGCTCCGAGGGGGATCATGCTTCGCCAAGTTTGAAGGCGATCGGCGGTGCGAATGTCACGCCATAAGAGACTGTGCGTTTTCGTTCCTACTAAAAAATTCACTTCTGCTCGAACGGGACACTTCGTCGGAATTGGCCAAAATATCCACAATTCGGATTTTTCGTCATTCCGACGTGCATCCCCTATTTCAAGGCATTTTCGCGACTAAAATATCCATAATTTTAGTCAATTCAAGAAACCACCAACGCCCGCCCCCGCCTCACTCCACCGTCACCGACTTCGCCAGATTCCGCGGCTTATCGACATCCGTGCCCCGCGCGCACGCCGTGTGATACGCGAGCATCTGCAGCGGCACCACATGCAGGATCGGCGACAGCAACCCATAATGCTCCGGCATCCGGATCACGTGCAGCCCCTCATCGTTGACGATGCGCGTATCCGAATCCGCGAACACATAAAGCTGACCGCCGCGCGCGCGCACTTCCTGAATATTCGACTTGAGCTTCTCGAGCAGCGCATCGTTCGGCGCCACCGTCACCACCGGCATCGCTTCCGTCACCAGCGCCAGCGGCCCGTGCTTCAACTCACCCGCCGGATACGCCTCGGCGTGGATATACGAAATTTCCTTGAGCTTCAGCGCGCCTTCGAGCGCGATCGGATAGTGCAAACCACGCCCGAGGAACAACGCATTTTCCTTGCGTGAAAACTCGTCCGACCACGCAATGATCTGCGGCTCCAGCGCCAGCACGCTGTTGAGCGCCGCCGGCAAGTGCCGCAACTGCTTGATGTAATCCGCTTCCTCGGCCGCGCTCACATGACCGCGCAGCTTGCCGAGCGTGACCGCCAGCACGAACAGCGCCACCAGTTGCGTCGTAAACGCCTTGGTCGACGCCACACCAATCTCGCGGCCCGCATGCGTGAGGAACGAGAACTCGGTCTGCCGCACCATCGCGCTCGTGCCGACGTTGCATACCGCCAGCGTATGCTGATGCCCGAGCGACTGGGCATGCTTCAACGCCGCCAGCGTGTCCGCGGTCTCGCCCGACTGCGAGATCACCACCACCAGGGCCTTCGGATTCGGCACCGACTCACGATAGCGATACTCGCTCGCAATCTCCACCTGGGTCGGGATCTTCGCCACCGACTCGAGCCAGTACTTCGCCGTCAGCCCCGAGTAATAGCTCGTGCCGCACGCGAGAATCAGCAGGCTGTCGATACCCTCGAACACCTTCTGCGCACCTTCGCCGAACAGCGAGGCATCGAAGGTTTCGGCCTGGGGGATCGTGTCGGCGATCGCGCGGGGCTGCTCGAAGATCTCCTTCTGCATGAAGTGACGATACGGTCCCAGTTCGACCGCGCCGCCATACGCCGCCACCTGGCGCACTTCACGTTCCACGTCGTTGCCGCCACGGTCCGCGATACGCACGCGTTCGAGCGTCAGCTCGCACACGTCGCCTTCTTCGAGGAAGATGAAGTGCTCGGTGCTGCCGGCCAGCGCCAGCGCGTCCGACGCGAGGAAGTTCTCACCCTGCCCAAGCCCGACAACGAGCGGCGAACCCTGGCGCGCGCCCACCACCGTATGCGGCTGATCCTTATGCAGCACGGCGATCGCATACGCGCCGTGCAACTGCTTCACCGCCGCGCGCACCGTGGCAAACAGATCGCCCTGATACAGGCTGTGCACCAGATGCGCGATCACTTCCGTGTCGGTCTGCGAGACGAACTCGTAACCCTTGCCGCGCAGCATCTCGCGCAACGCTTCGTAATTCTCGATGATGCCGTTGTGAACCAGCGCCAGCGCGTTGCGCGAGAAGATCGGGTGGGCGTTGTCCGTCACCGGCGCGCCGTGCGTCGCCCAGCGCGTGTGAGCGATCCCAGTGATGCCTTCGAGGTGGTTCTCGCGCACCTGCTCGTCGAGATCCGCCACCCGCGCCACGCTGCGCGCGCGCTGCGGTTCGCCGTTGGACAGCACGGCGACGCCGCACGAATCGTAGCCGCGATATTCGAGGCGACGCAGTCCTTCGATCAGGACGGGAACGATATTACGCTGCGCAACTGCGCCAACAATGCCGCACATAGATTCTTGATCCTTTGCAGGGGTTGGGTTTCAAGGCGCGCAGGGACCGCGCGCCGGAGGCCCTTCAGCTTTTCTTTTTAACCGGGCGGACAAAACCCGTCTTGCTCGTCTGGGTCTTGTCGTTCAGCACCAGCACGTTTTCTTCGACGTCCTTCCAGATCGTCGTGCCCGCGGCGATCGTCACACCGCGGCCGACGCGCACCGGCGCGACCAGTTGCGTATCCGAGCCGACAAACACATCGTCTTCGATGATCGTGCGGAACTTGTTCGCGCCGTCATAGTTGCAGGTGATGGTGCCCGCGCCGATGTTCACGCGCGCGCCGATATCCGCGTCGCCGATGTAGGTCAGGTGATTCGCCTTCGAGCCGTGGCCCAGCACGGCATTCTTCACTTCGACGAAGTTGCCGACGTGCGACTCGTCGTGCAGCGCTGCGCCCGGCCGCAGCCGCGCGTACGGTCCGAGCACGACGTTCGCGCCGACTTCTGCGCCTTCGATGTGCGTGAACGCTTCGACGCGCGTGCCTGCGCCGAGCGTGGCATTGTGGATCACGCAGTTCGGGCCGATGGTTACGTTGTCCGCGAGCGTCACGCGCCCTTCGAACACGCAGTTCACGTCGATCGAGACGTCACGGCCGCATTCGAGCGTGCCGCGCACGTCGATACGCGCCGGGTCGGCCAGCGTGACGCCCTCCACCAAGAGCGCTTCGGCGACGTTGTGCTGATGAACCCGTTCCAGTTCGGCCAATTGCTGCTTGCTGTTGACGCCGAGTGTTTCCCACTCTTCATCCGGTTGCGCAGTGACGACCTCGAAACCGGCTTCGATCGCACGCTCGACCACATCGGTCAGATAGAACTCGCCCTGCGCGTTGTCGTTCTTCAGCGCCGCGAGCCACATGCCGAGTTGCGCGGTAGGCGTCACGACAATGCCGGTGTTGATTTCGGCGATGCGCAGTTGCTCCGGCGAGGCATCCTTCTGCTCGACGATGCGCACCACGCAGCCGGTCTGGTCCCGCACGATGCGCCCATACCCCGACGGATCGTCGAGCGTCACGGTCAGCACGCCATAGCAGCCTTCTGCGGCGCTCTCGACGAGACGCTTGAGCGTGCTGGCCCGCGTGAGCGGCACGTCGCCGTAGAGCACCAGCGTCGGCACGGTGGGATCGAGCAACGGCAAGGCCTGCTGCACCGCGTGCCCGGTACCGAGCTGCTGCTCCTGCACGGCGAACAGCACGTCAGGCGCCTCGACTGCCGCGCGCACGGCGTCGCCGCCATGGCCGATCACCACGACGAGCCGGGCAGGCTTGAGCGTACGGGCGGTGTTGATAACGTGAGACAGGAGCGGCCGGCCGGCCAGGGGATGGAGCACCTTGGGCAGCGCAGAGCGCATGCGCTTACCGGTGCCTGCCGCCAAAATCACGATGTTCATGGCGTCGGCGAGGGGACGAGTTTGGAGCCGGTAATTCTAGCATGCGGCTCATGACGGCGAAGCAGGCCGCCGGGCTTGCGTCGGCGGCCTGCAAGCCCCGAAGCGTCTGGCTTGCGGGGTTTATCGAAACAGCGGTGTCACATCAAAGATCGTCAAACTGCACGATCGAAATCGGCTTCGATCCGTTGAACGGCGCGCCCTCTTCGGAACCGGTCGAGCACGGTTCTTCGTCGAAAGCGATATCGCCGTGCGGATCGGCCTCGCCCGTCGCGCGCAGATCGGCGAACGGGAACAGCTTGTGATCCATCAGATGCGACGGCACGATGTTCGAGAGCGCGTTGAACATATTCTCGACACGGCCCGGGAAGCGTTTGTCCCAATCGCGGATTAGCGCCTTCATTTCCGCGCGCTTCAGATTGGGCTGGCTGCCGCACAGGTTGCACGGAATGATCGGAAATTCGCGCAACTCCGCGTATTTCTCCAGATCGGCTTCCTTCACGTAGGCGAGCGGCCGGATCACGATGTTTTTGCCGTCGTCCGATTGCAGCTTGGGCGGCATGCCCTTCAGCTTGCCGCCGTAGAACAGGTTCAGCAGCAGCGTCTGCAGGATGTCGTCGCGATGGTGGCCAAGCGCGATCTTGGTGGCGCCCAGTTCCCCCGCCACGCGGTACAGGATGCCGCGGCGCAGCCGCGAGCACAGCGAGCAGGTGGTCTTGCCTTCCGGCACCAGCCGCTTGACGATGCTGTAGGTGTCCTGGTTCTCGATATGGAACGGGATATCCAGTTGCTTCAGGTATTCCGGCAGAACGTGCTCCGGAAAGCCCGGCTGCTTCTGGTCGAGGTTCACCGCGACAATGTCGAAGTGGATCGGCGCCCGCTCGCGCAGGCGCATCAGCACGTCGAGCATGGCGTAGCTGTCTTTGCCGCCCGACAGGCAGACCATCACCTTGTCGCCTTCTTCGATCATGTTGAAGTCGCCGATCGCCTGGCCGACGAGGCGCGCAAGCCGCTTGAACAGCTTGTTGTTCTCGTACGCCTCTTTCTGCTCGCGGCGCGTGAGCGCGGGCTTGGCAGGCCGTTCGGCGCTCGCCGCGGCGCGCTCGCCGGCCGCCACGGTCTGAGCCGTCCCGGCGCTCAGGATGTCAGGAGCGTTCATGGCTCAATCCTCTTTGATACGGAAGACTTCGACGCCAACCGCGTCGCAGTCCGGATAGACGTCCGGCTTCTCGGTCGACACGCGGGCGGCGCGCACCTGCGGGTGCGCGAGCAGCGCGCTGACGAGGTCGTCGCAGAGCGTTTCCTGCAGGTGAATGTGACCGCGTTCGACGCGGCGCGCGATGGTGGCGCGCATGAAGTCGTAGTCGACGACTTCGCGCAGCTTGTCTTCGACCGGTGTCGAGAGCGCCAGCGGTACGAACAATTCGACGTTGATCACGACGCGCTGCTCGCCGCGCTTTTCGAAGTCGTGCACGCCGATGTTGATGTGCACTTCGTAATTGCGCAGAAAAAGCCGGCGGCAATCGGCTAGCCGGGGGTGCGAAAGAGCGGCAAACATGATCGTTCCAGTCAAAAAAAGCGTG
This sequence comes from Paraburkholderia sp. SSBN10T, assembly GCF_056619545.1. Lineage (NCBI taxonomy): Bacteria > Pseudomonadati > Pseudomonadota > Betaproteobacteria > Burkholderiales > Burkholderiaceae > Paraburkholderia > Paraburkholderia sp. SSBN10T. The sequence goes on along the minus strand of NZ_JBWQQI010000029.1, from coordinate 2,473 downwards.
CGGGCACGCAAGGGGGCGCCTCAAGGCACAACGGCACTCACAGGCCGTGCGCGTTCAGGCACCCAGCAAAAACATCACGTCACGCGGGGACGGCACGAGGTGCTGACCACCGTCGACGACCAGCGTCGTTCCCGTCACGCCCGCCGCCTCGGCCAGATACAGCGCGGCGGCGACGATATCCTCGGGCCGCGACGCACGGCCGAGCGGGGTGACGCGGTGAGCTTCGGCAAAACCTTCCGGCGTCTGCTCACCGGACTGCAGCGTCAGGCCGGGCGCGAGGCCCACCACGCGCAACTTCGGCGCCAGCGCCTGAGCGAGCGCCACGGTGGCTGTCTGCAACGCCGCCTTGGACAGCGTATAGGACAGGTAATCCGGATTCATGTTGTACAGCTTCTGGTCCAGCACGTTCACGACGACGGCGCGCTGCGACTCATCGCTGCGGGCGGCTTCGGGCGTGAGCTCGTACAGCATACGCGCCAGCACCAGCGGCGCGCCGAGATTGATGGCCGTATGGGTCAGCAGACGCTCGTAACCGACGTTCTGGGCGGTATCCTCGTCGAACTGGGAGGCATTGTTGACGATACACACCGGCCGGCCGAGCGCCGCGTGGCAGTCCGGTACGAGCCGCGCGACTTCAGCCTCGACCGCCAGATCCGCCTGCAACGCAACCGCGCGACGGCCGAGCGCGGCGATTTCGGCGACCACCTGATCGGCCTCCACCTTCGATTTTCCGTAATGCACGGCCACGTCCCAGCCCCGGCTGGCAAAGCCGAGCGCGAGCGCGCGGCCGATTCTGCGGGCGGCGCCGGTAATCAGCACGACCCGCGCGGCGGCGGCCGGACGGGCGTGGACTGCGGAAGTGTCGGAGGGGGCGGTCATTTACAATACGCGGATGAATCATCCGAAAGCTCACCAACCAGATAGTTTACCTGCTCCCGGCCCGAGCGCGCTTGCGCAGTCGGAAGCGCTGTCCGCGCAGATCCGCGCGGAGATCGCACAGGCCGGCGGCTGGCTGCCGTTCGACCGCTATATGGAACAGGCCTTATACGCACCGGGACTGGGCTACTACGGCGGCGGATCGATCAAATTCGGCCGCCGTCCGGAAGACGGCAGCGACTTCGTCACGGCTCCGGAGCTCTCGCCGCTGTTCGCCGCCACGCTGGCGCGACCGGTCGCGCAGGCGCTGCAGGCGAGCGATACGCGTCACGTGATGGAATTCGGCGCCGGCACAGGCAAGCTTGCGGCCGGCCTGCTGCAGGCACTGGACGAATTGGGCGCGCCGTTCGAGACCTATTCGATCGTGGACCTGTCGGGAGAATTACGTGAACGGCAACGCGAGACGATCGAAGCGCAGGTGCCGTCACTAGCGGAGCGAGTGCGCTGGCTGGATGCCTTACCGGAGCACTTCGAAGGCGTGGTGATCGGCAACGAGGTACTGGACGCGATGCCGGTGCGGCTCTTTGCGCACGCGGACGGCGCCTGGCAGGAACGAGGCGTAACGCTACGGGACGATGGCTTAGCCTTTGCCGACCGGCCGGTGAGCACGACGCGGGATGCCGAGTTTCTGACCGGTCTGGAAGTGGGCGGCGAGTACGTCACGGAGACGCACGACGCGGCGCGGGCGTTTACGCGAACGATCTGCACGATGCTGACGCGCGGCGCGGCGTTGCTGATCGACTACGGATTTCCGCGACACGAGTACTACCACGCACAGCGTGAGCAAGGGACGTTGATGTGCCACTACCGGCACCGTGCGCACGGCGATCCGTTTTTGTATCCGGGCTTGCAGGACATTACGGCGCACGTGGAGTTTACGGGCATTGCCGAGGCGGGCGTGGATACCGGAGCGGATTTGCTGGGATATACGTCGCAGGCGCGGTTTCTGTTGAATGCGGGGATTACCGAAGTATTGGGGGAGATCGACCCGGCGGATACCGCGCGGTTTTTGCCTGCGGCGAATGCGGTGCAGAAGTTGTTGTCCGAGGCGGAGATGGGCGAGTTGTTCAAGGTGATCGCGTTTTCGCGGGGCATCGAGGAGACGCTCGATGCGTTTGCGAGCGGGGATAGGACGCATACGTTGTGAAGCCGTTCGGGTTGAGGGGCGGTTACGGTTTGCAACTCCGTTAGGGGATCGCGATGATTCGGTGGTTGTTGACTACGTTTGTCGCCGTGGCCATTTTGTCGGCCTGCTGGCCGTGGCTCAGGAAGGTTGGGGTTGGGCGGATGCCCGGGGATGTGACTCTCAAGATGTTCGGGAAGGAGTATCCGTTTCCTTTTATGTCTACTCTTGTTTTGTCTATGGTTTTGGCTTTTTTGGTTAAGGTGTTGTAGTGGGTGGTTTTTTTGCCTGCGGCGCTTGGTTGTTGTTCTTGGGGTGTTGGCCTTTCCTTGCTTTCTTATTGGTTTATTAGCGTTGCCCCTGTGCGGGGCGGCACCTACTTTTCTTTGCCGCCGTGTATGGACCGGAGACATG
>NZ_JBWQQI010000028.1:0-109220 GCF_056619545.1 Paraburkholderia sp. SSBN10T | reverse complement strand
GATAACAAAGCAAGGAAAGGCCAAAACAGCAAGAACAACAACCAAAACCAAGCCGCCGCAGGCCAAAAAGCTAGGCAACCACTCCCGGCACACCCCTCCCATGCCAGCGAACAACAAGAACCCTCCCGCAATAGCAAAGCAAACCGGCAACGCCAATAGTGACGCCCATCCCTTTAGGCGAAGCCCCTTCCCAAACCCCAACGGCAAGACTAGCCCCCGCCCCCAGTGCCAACTGCACGGCCCCAAACACCGCGGCAGCGGCCCCCGCATTATGCGGATACCGATGCATCAGATCGGTGGTGCAATTGGCCGACAACAACCCCACCACCCCAACCACAAAAAACAGGCCAGCCACGATCGACCACAACCCGCCCCACCCGGTCAGGCAGACCAAAGAAACAAACAGCGACGCCACACAACTGACCGTCGCCGAGAACGAAATGATGGGCAGCGACCCCAACCGCCCAATCAGCCGCGTGTTCATGAAATTCCCGAACATGATGCCGACAATATTCAGCGCAAACAAAAACCCATAATGCTGCGCAGAAACGTGGAAATACTCGATGTACACGAACGGCGTCGCCGTGATGTACGCAAACATCGACGCAAACGCCATCCCACCGCACAACATATGCCCCCAGGCCACCGGGTCGCGCAGCAACCTCCCGTACGCACCGAACGATTGCAGCACCGCCGAATGCTTGCGCTTCTCAGGTGGCCACGTCTCCGGAACCTTCAGATAAGCCGTTACCGCACACACCGTGCCGAAGAGCGTCAACGCGACGAACACCACCCGCCAGCCACCCAGCAACAGCAATTGACCGCCAATCAGCGGCGCCAGCAGCGGCCCGATCGACGTCACGATCGCCAGCATCGACAACACTCGCGCCGCGTCGGCCGACTCGTGCGCGTCGCGCGCAATCGCACGCGCAAGCACCGACGCGGCGCCCGCGCCAAGTGCCTGCACGAAGCGGAACGTCACCAGCGATCCAATCGAGAAAGACAGGCCGCACGCGATACTCGCCAGGGCATACATGATGATCCCGCCCAGCAGCACGGGCCGGCGGCCGAATGAATCGGACAGCGGCCCGTACAACAACATCCCGATCGAAAAGCCCAGCATGAAACTCGTCAGCGTCGTTTGCGCCGCGCCGGTACTAACCATGAACGCCTGCGCAATCGACGGCAGGCTCGGCAGGTACATGTCGATGGAAATCGGCCCGCACGCGGCCAGCGCGCCAAGCAACAGGATCAGCCGGCCATCGGGCCGGCGTCGGGTGACGTGAGACATGGGAATCCAGAAGAAGCAGCCCGTCCACACATGTGCCGGACCGCGGGATGCGGTGAAAACCGCAGCATCAATAGTCGCGATTGTACTTGACGGTTAATAGCGCGTCGTGCGCCAGCGCAACCGGCACGATCATCGGCAACGCTGAGCGGGCGATCAACCCGCGGCGCCGGACAATCGGTTAAGCTGCCGCCTTAGCCGTCATCGGCCAACCCAACGCACCAGTCCTCCTACCGTCATGACCGCCTTCCTGCTGATCTGGAGCCCCAAGAAATGGCCTTGGCCGGAACTGCCCGATGTGGCCAAACGCGTCGCCGCGGGTGAAGCGGTGACGGATGTGTGGGGCTGTGGCGTCGCCCGCAGCATCCTGCCGGGCGACCGCGTGTTCCTTCACCGCGTCACCCAGGAGCCCAAGGGGCTGTTCGGCTCCGGCTACGTCACGCGGGCCCCCTACGAAGTGCCCGATGCGAACTCCAAACGCGGCTTTCGCTTATGCATCGACTTCGTCTATGACTGGCTGGTCGACGCTCATCACGAGGTCGTCATCGCCCGCGACGCGTTGCGTGTGCATCCCTTCTCCGTTCAGACCTGGGACGCACAATCCTCCGGTACCTCCATCAAGCCCATGGCCGAGGGTCCGCTGGAAAAGCGCTGGGCCGAGCTGACCGGCAAACGCAAGCCGCCGCCGCTCACCGCGCCCACCGGGCCGGTGCATTCTTCCAAGGTTTCGGCTCATGCCGCGGCAAAACGAGCCGCGCCAAAGACCAAACCAGTGTCGTAGACGGGCCTGTAACCCGCGCCGTGCCGTTTGCGGGATCCGCCCTTGCATCGGCCGCCCACGCGGAGGCCACCCGTGCTGCGGCTGCTCTTGCGGCGGTTGCTCTTGCGTGGACCGCCCGCCCCTCCAGCCCGGCGTATGGACAATTCACCGCAACCCCGTCTGCCAAGCCGCAGGCCGACTCCGCGCGAGTCCGGTACAATTTCAGATAACCATTCAGCCGCCGCGCAGCGGGCGGACGGGCCGGGCGAAACCCCGGCCACCGGTCGGTTCCGCGCGCCTCCGTGCATCTCTATCAGGCAGGTCCAACGTCCATGTCCAGCAATTCCCGGAACGAAGCTCTTTTCGAACGCGCCCAGCTCACTATCCCCGGTGGCGTCAACTCGCCCGTACGCGCCTTCCGCTCGGTCGGCGGCACGCCGCGCTTCATCGAGCGCGCGCAGGGCGCTTACTTCTGGGACGCGGACGGCCAGCGTTATATCGATTACATCGGCTCCTGGGGTCCGATGATCCTCGGCCATGTCCATCCGGAAGTGCTCGAAGCCGTGCAGAAGGTGCTCGTCAACGGATTCTCGTTCGGCGCACCGACCGAATCCGAAGTCGAGATCGCCGAGGAAATCTGCAAGCTGGTGCCGTCGATCGAGCAGGTCCGCATGGTCTCGAGCGGCACAGAAGCCACCATGAGTGCGCTGCGTCTCGCCCGCGGCTTCACCAATCGCAGCCGTATCGTCAAGTTCGAAGGCTGCTATCACGGCCACGCGGATAGCCTGCTGGTCAAGGCCGGCTCGGGCCTGCTGACCTTCGGCAACCCGACCTCGGCAGGTGTCCCGGTGGATATCGCCAAGCACACCACGGTCCTCGAATACAACAACGTCGCCGCGCTCGAAGAAGCGTTCAAGGCCTTCGGCAACGAGATCGCTTCGGTGATCGTCGAACCGGTGGCGGGCAACATGAACCTCGTGCGCGCCACGCCCGAGTTCCTGCAGGCGCTGCGCCGCCTGTGCAGCGAATACGGCGCCGTGCTGATTTTCGACGAAGTGATGTGCGGCTTCCGCGTCGCGCTCGGCGGCGCACAGCAGGTCTACGGCATCACGCCGGACCTCACCTGCCTCGGCAAGGTGATCGGCGGCGGCATGCCGGCCGCCGCATTCGGCGGTCGCCGCGACATCATGGCCCACCTCGCGCCGCTCGGCGGCGTCTACCAGGCGGGCACGCTGTCGGGTAACCCGATCGCCGTGGCAGCCGGGCTGAAGACGCTGCAACTGATCCAGGCCCCCGGCTTCTACGACACGCTCGCAGCCCGCACCGCGCGGCTCGTAGCGGGCCTCGCCAACGCGGCTCGCGAAGCGAAAGTGCCGTTCGCGGCCGACTCGCTCGGCGGCATGTTCGGCCTCTACTTCGCGGACAAGATCCCCGCCAGCTTTGCCGAAGTCACGGCGAGCGACGTGCCCCGCTTCAACGCGTTCTTCCACAAGATGCTCGACGCGGGCGTGTACTTCGCGCCGTCGGCTTATGAGGCCGGGTTCGTGTCGATCGCGCACGACGAAGCGATCATCGACGCCACGATCGACGCGGCGCGCAGCGCCTTTGCCGCGCTGGCCGTCTGAAACAGGCCACCACCCTACCGGACAGTATCAATCGCCACGAAATAGCACTTAACGGACGCCGATGTTCTCGCAAACCGATTTCGTCCATATGGAACGCGCGCTCGCGCTGGCGAAGCGCGGCATGTACACGACCGATCCGAACCCGCGGGTCGGCTGCGTGCTGCTCAAGAACGGCGAAGTGATCGGCGAAGGTTTTACGCAGCCCGCCGGGCAAGACCACGCCGAAGTGCGAGCGCTGAAAGATGCCCGCTCGCGCGGCCACGATCTGCGCGGCGCCACCGCTTACGTGACGCTCGAGCCATGCAGCCACTTCGGCCGCACGCCGCCGTGCGCCAATGCGCTGATCGAGGCGCAAGTGGAACGCGTGGTGGCGGCCATGGAAGATCCGAATCCACAGGTCTCCGGACGTGGTTTGAAAATGCTGCGCGATGCCGGCATCGAAGTGCGCTGTGGCCTGCTCGCCAATGAAGCTTACGAACTGAACATCGGCTTCGTGTCGCGCATGACGCGCGGCCGGCCATGGGTGCGCATGAAAGTGGCGGCCACGCTCGACGGCCGCACCGGCCTGCCGTCCGGCGAGAGCCAATGGATCACCGGCGAGCCGGCGCGCGCCGACGGCCACGCGTGGCGCGCCCGCGCGTCGGCGATTCTGACGGGTATCGGCACGGTCAAGGAAGACGATCCGCGCATGACCGTGCGCGCCGTCGATACGCCGCGCCAGCCGCAACGCGTGCTGATCGACAGCCAGCTCGATGTGCCGCCCACCGCGCAGATTCTGGCCGGTGCACCGACACTGATTTTTTGCGGCAACCTGGACGAACGTCACGCCGAACGCGCCAACGCGCTACGCGAACGAGGCGCGGAGATCGTGCAAATGGCAAATGCGGCTGGCAAGGTCGATCTGCCGGCCATGTTGAAGGCGCTCGGCGAGCGCAATGTCAACGAACTGCATGTCGAAGCGGGTTACAAGCTGAACGGCTCGCTGCTGCGCGAAGGCTGCGTCGACGAACTGCTGCTCTATCTGGCGCCGAGCCTGCTCGGTACCGATTCGATGAGCATGTTCAACCTCGTCGCACCGCCAACGCTCGAGGGCCGCGTCTTACTGAACTTCCACGCCGTCGACCGGATCGGCGACGACCTGCGGATTCTGGCGCGCTTCGCGCCGCATCCTACTTCCAATTGAACAAGGAAACAGCACCATGTTTACCGGAATCGTCGCGGCGGTTGGCCGTATCGAATCAGTCAAACCCCTCGGCAGCGATGGGGATGCGGGCGTACGCCTGAACGTCAACGCCGGCGGCCTCGATCTCGAGGACGTGCAGCTTGGCGACAGCATCACGATTCAGGGCGCGTGCATGACCGTGGTCGCCAAGACTTCCAGTTCGTTCGAAGTGGATGTGTCGCGCGAGAGCCTGAATTGCACGGCCGGGCTGGGTGAACCGGGCGAGGTGAATCTCGAGAAGGCGCTGCGTGCGCATGACCGCCTCGGCGGACATATCGTCTCGGGGCATGTGGATGGTCTCGGTACGGTGACGCATTTCGCGCCGGTCGGCGAGTCGCATGAACTGCGCGTGCTGGCGCCGCGGGAAATTGGGCGGTATCTGGCGTACAAGGGGTCGATTACGGTCAATGGCGTGAGCTTGACCGTCAACTCGGTGAAGGACCGCGACGATGGTTGCGAATTCTCGATTAACCTGATTCCTCACACGGTTCAGGTCACCGCGCTCAAGCATCTGCGTGAGGGGGTGAAGGTTAATCTGGAGATTGATTTGATTGCACGGTATGTGGAGCGGATGCTTAGTACGTCTCAGGACTGAACCGCCCTTCGCTCCCAGGCCATCTCAACGGCCGGTTCCGAGGTCGAACAGTCATTTGCGCATCCAAGGTGAGTGGCAAATGATCGGCCAAAGCCGACGTTAGTCGATCGACGTTTATATGTACGCTCGCTACTTCGAACCGGCCATCCGCCGACGGCAACAACAACCGCCTGCTACCTGCATGCGAGTCTGTGATCTGCTTCCATCAGAGCAAAGTGCGAAGCCCGATAGAGGTATCCGCAAGTGTGGCGGCGCTTAGCTTTTTCCCGTTTGCGAACAGACGCTTGCACACACCGATATCCCGTCCGGCGTTAACCGCAACTACCCCTTTGAGCAGCTCATGTTCGTCGAGGGCGAGGAGGCAGAACGATCCACTGGAGGGTACACCTCGCGTAATCACCGTCGCTGCCGCGTCAAACGAGCCCAGCGTTTGCAGGTTGCAATCGTATTGATCCGACCACAACCACGGCACCTCCGCGTACAACTCCGTCCCACCCAGCATGTTCGCAGCAGCGATGGGGGCCTGATTTTCCGCTACTTGCCAGGACTCGACGCGCAAGCGCCGCCCGAGCAGCCGGTTGTAATGCATCGTCACTTCGCCCGCTGCGTAGATGTGAAGGTCCGCGGTGCGACAGAGCTCGTCCACCACAATGCCGTTTTCCACTTCGAGCCCGGCTGCCGCGGCCAGTTCTACATTTGGCACGACACCAATGCCAATCACCACCACATCGGCTTCAATAGCGCCCCTGTCCGTCTCGACGATCACGTGACCTGAAGCCTTGCGAATCGCCCGCGGCGTGGTCTGCAGGCGGACATCGACGCCGCGTGCTTCATGCAGCGAGAGGATGAAGTCGCTCAGCGCCGGCGGCATCGAGCGCTGCAGGAGTCTTGGCGCGGGTTCGAGCAGAACGGTTTTACAGCCGAGCTGGACAGCAGACGCTGCGACTTCGAGGCCGATGAAGCCGCCTCCCAACACCGCAACCCGCTTGCCTGCCGCAAGCGCGGCGCGCAGGGCCCTCGCGTCAGCGACCGTACGGACGTAGTAGAGCGGCACGTGATCATCGACGTCACCGGCAAAGCGGCGCACGCGCGATCCCGTTGCAATCAGCAGGCGCTCATAAGGCTGAGTGTGCCCGTCCTCGAGCTGGACGGTTTGCGCTTCACGCCGAATCTCGCTGACCGACACGCCAAGGCGCAGTTCGATACGCTGCTTGTCGTACCATGCGCGATCCCGGATAAACGCGCGCTGTTCCCCAGCTTCGCTCATCAAGGCATCTTTGGACAGAACCGGGCGGTCGTATGGCACCTCCGGTTCGCTGCCAATCATCACGATTCGAGCATCCGCATCACGCGCGCGCAGTGATTCGGCTGCGCGCCGCCCCGCATGGCCTGCACCAACAATCACAAAGGCTTCACGCGACATGAATCTCCACCTTGCCGTCGACGATCCTGATCGGATAGCGGCGTACCGGCTCCGTCACCGGCGCGCAACGCGGTTCGCCGCTGCGGATATCGACCAGGCCCTGATGCAGCGGACATTCGACGCAACCGTCTTCGACAAAGCCATCCGAGAGCCGTGCATGACCGTGCGTGCACAGGTCGTGCAGCGCGAACACTTCGTCGCCGAGACGGAAGAGCGCGACGGGCTTGTCGCCCGCGACTGCCGCAACCGGCTCGCCTTCGGTGAAATCGTCCAGCGCGCCTAGCGTTCGCCAGCCGTCGATTAACTGTTCCATGTGATTTTCCTCAGATCGGCGTGGCGAGCAGCGTCTGCACGCGCGACGTGTCGTAGATCACTCGCTTGGACTGGTAGCGCAGGCCATCCGGCGTGCGCACCACCCGATCGAAGTAGCGACCTGCCTGATACACGTTCGACTCGCCATTTGTGCGTGTCTGGATCACCACATAGTTGCTCTCTGTTTCGATCACACCGTCTTTTTCACCGGTTATCGCAAGGCCCGATGTCATGTGCCGGTAGCAGTGCTCCTCATAGATGTTTGCGTTGCGTAGCGACACCACGCGGTCACGCAACATCTTCTGGTTGTTGCAATGGATGATCCCGATCGGCAGGCCCATATCGGCGTTTTCCTTTGGAACGATTTCATACAGACAGTCTTCGGTGAAGAGCGTGGGCCACGCTTCGAGCCGGTCGTTGTCGAGATTGTTTATGTACTGGTCTTGCAGCAGGTGTAGTTCGAACCACAGTCTCATCTGATCCATTTCCATTCCTCAAGCTTGCGCTTCGCGTGGGTTGTTCTCGCTGGTCTGATAGCCCATCAGCTTCTGATAGCCCACCCAGAATTTGCGGATCAGGCTTTCGGTAATCACCGTGTCCTGCTGATCGGGATTGCCGCGCGACATTTCAATCACGGACGTCGCATCCGCGTCCCGCACCGTGCCGCGTTGTACCAGCTCCGTTGCCTCGGTGTCTTCCATCGAGATATAGCCTGCCGGCCCGACCAGATTGGCCTGCTTGATGCGCAGTTCGCGAAGTTCGGGCGTATCGTCCGTGTAGCCGAAGAAATGAAAGACAAGTTCGAAGCTGCTCGGCCCTTTCGGCAGCAACTGCCGCGCGACCAGCGTGTTGTGAATCTGCTGGATCACGAGTTGCGGGAAGATTGGCTGGATGTGGTTCGTCGTGTCCTCTTCATACTCGGACACGAGGCCGAGAATGGAGTCGTCTTCCAGCGTGAAGCCTTCATCGAAGGAGCGGATATTCTGCTGTTTGTAGGCCGACGACGTGTCTTCGCCGGTCTTCGTGACCGTGATGATACTGTGCAGTCCGTGCGTTGCGTCGGGGATCGAACGTGCCTTCATACCCACGCGGAAGATGTTGAAGGTGGTATGAAACAGATGAAGCATGCTGGCGTGGTATGGATCCTTGACGTTCTCAAAGTACAGCTTCCAGTTTGACTTCGAAAACTGGCGTGTGCAGCCCAGATACTCAATGGGTTTATGGAAGATCCGGTCTATCCAGGGTCGCATTTCCGCGCCGAGGTAGTCGGGTAGCGGACCGACTTCATCGCTAAACGACGCGAACACCAGACCCTTGTAACTTTCGACGCGCAGTTTGCGCAGGCTGTGGTTCTTCGGATCGAAATCAGCCGGCATGCCAGTCATGCCTTTCTGACCACGTCGAAACGGCACGCCCAGCAGGTTGCCGCTATTGTCGAAGCTCCATTGGTGATAGACGCAGGTATGCGAGGTTGCGTTGCCGCGCGACTTGCGGCACACGGATGCGCCACGGTGCGCACACCGGTTCACCCACGCGGAAATCGATCCGTCGTCGATACGCGTGACGACCACTGGGGTATCGCCCACGAATGTGCTTTTGAAGTCACCCGCGTCAGGAATTTCGGCTTCCAGCGCGACAAAATTCCAGGTCGGTCCGCGGAAAATACGTTGCTGCTCGCGCTCGTAGACGGATTGCGAACTGAAGACCTTATAGGGCACGCGCGAGCCGTCCTCGCGCGGGAATTCAACGTGATCCGAATCGGAGCGATTGAGTGGATGCAGAATGGACTCGACCATTTCCATGGCGGTTTCTCCGTAAGTGAGGGCTTTCGCGATACGGCTGGCTGGGCCGATCGACTTGTCCCTATTCTTGGAGCACCAAAATGGAGGGTCTATCCGATTGTGGCTGGACTGTCCCGTTTCTGTCCGTTTCGGGCAGCTTTTTGCAGTACTGCTATACGGCGTTGCATTCCGGTCGCATTTCGGGCGACCGGCCGGTGGTGGCGCGGGTACTGAACGGCGTCAGGCGATTGCTGCCGCTTCCCGCCTGGTCAGGATGCTAATCAGGAAATCAAAGGACAGGCGAATGTCCTTTTCCATTGCACTGCGCGCCGCAGCAGCGTCGTGCCGCTCGAGCGCCTCTACCACGATGTGGTGGTAGTCCGTTCCTGCGGTGTTGTACGGCACCTCCTGATTTCGCTCGACTTCCTCGGTGATCACGCGCATGTAGGGTCCGCATTGCAGCCATACAGTCTCGATGAGCTGCGGTAAGACGGTCGAACCGGACGTGCGGTAGATCACGAAGTGGAACTCCTGGTTTTTCTCCAGGCTCTCGTGGATGCCGTCGTGCTTGATGGCAAGTTCGTGCTCGGCGATCAGCCGCTTGAGCCGGCGCACCATGGCATCGTCGATGTTCGAACTGGCCATTTCAGTGGCCAGGCCTTCAAGTGCAATGCGCGCGTTGCAAAGATCACGTAAGTGCGCCGTGCTGACTTCCGGTACCTGAATGGTTCCGTTCGGCAAGGCGATCAGGCCGTTCTCGACAACGAGCTGGCGCAGCGCCTCACGCACCGGCATCGCACTCGATCCAAAACCCTCGGCGAGCGTTGCTACGGTCAACTGTGCGCCCGGCTCGAAGCGTCCCTGCATCAAGGACATGCGCAACTGCGCATAGATCGACTCCTGCATCGTCGATCGCTTCACTACGCGCTTTATCGGGTCGTTCATCCAATGCTCCATGATCGTTCGATCAATTTATTCACATCCTACCAGCAACACCGACTTCCGGCGATATCTGGCTCCCGTCGCACGGAGGAGACACATGGACGCGACCCCGTTCGCATTGCTCTTGACAAAGCTTATTGGTCAAAAAACAATGCGAATCATCAAATTATAATTTGATCAAATATGTCCGGCCTGATGCTGCAAGCACCACGTTGTGTACGGCGGGATCCCCTTAACTGCGACTTTTGCTGTGCCATCCATCCAATGAACAGACCTTTCCTTTTTCGTCGCACCCTTATTTCCCGCGCGGCTCTCGCCGCTGCCGCACTATTCGCCCTGGCGCCCGCGGCGCGCGCGCAAAGCTCCGTCACGCTATATGGCATTGTTGACGCCGGTGTCGGATACGTCAGCAACATCGGCGGCAAGAGCGAATATATGCAGAGCACCTCAGTCATGCAGGCTGACCGGTTCGGCTTTCGCGGAGTTGAAGACCTGGGCGGCGGCACCAGCGCGGTCTTCGTGCTGGAAAACGGCTTTAGCACCAGCACCGGCGCGCTGGGACAAGGCGGCGCGCTGTTTGGCCGGCAGGCGTACGTCGGCCTCCAGGACAAGCATTACGGGACGCTAACGCTCGGAAACCAGTATGACTACATGGGCGCGACGTTGGGCATGTACGAAACCTCTACATGGCTGCTAGGCCAATACTCGGACCATCCGTTTGCGAACGACCGCGCCAATTCACTTCGTCTCGCAAACTCTGTGGAGTACATGACGCCTGTCTGGTCCGGTTTCCAGTTCGGTGCGATGTACGGGTTTTCCAACCTGGCGGGCAACATCAATGGCAGTGGCCGTGCGTACAGTTATTCGGCGAGCTACAACGCCGGACCCTGGAACGTAGCGGCGGCTTATACGGAAGTCGCGGGTTCAGCCTCGTCACTCGATATATCGTCTCTCACTGGCCGCCCCACCGGCACTGTCATGGCCGGCGGCAGCTATCTGCGCACGATGGGTGTGGCGACGAGTTACCAGTTCAGCAGGGCATTTGTCTACGCAATGTACACGCAGGCACTCTACGCCGGCGTACGCGGCAAAAGTGATGTCGAAAACGTGATGTTCAGGAACGGTGAAGTGGGCTTTACCTATCGCATTACGCCCGCTTTGCAAGCCGCAGCAGGCTATACGATGACCGCCGTGGGTGCCACCAGACTGCATCAGGTCAGCACCACACTCGACTACGCGCTCTCGAAACGCACGGATGTCTACGCAATGCTGCTGGACGAACATGCCCAGGGCAATAATGCCCGCGCGGACATCATCGGTATCGGCGTGTCGTCGAACGCAAATCAGCTAGTCGCCGATATCGGCATCCGTCACAAGTTCTAACGCTCACATCTGCCGTCCAGGCAGTCACCTAAACAGGTCGGGCATAACAAAAAGCCGGTTGACATGGAAATGTCGGCCGGCTTTTATTCAGGTATCCTTCTTATGTGTCACAGGCCGTCGAAGAAGCGCTTCATGCGGGTCATCGCTTCGGCAATCCGTTCCTTCGATTCACATCCGAAGCACACCCGCAGGTGACCTTCGCCGGCCTTGCCGTAAAAGCTGCCCGCCTCGACGACCACGCGTGCTTCCACCATCAACCGGTCGGCGCACTCCTGGGCGGAGAGGCCGGTCGCCCTGATGTCGGGAAATGCATAAATCGCACCTTCGGGGCTCGCGCACTTTACGCTGCGCATCGCATTGAGACTCTCCACCACGATCGAACGCTTCTCGCCGTCTTCGTCCAGCAGGCGGGTCAGCACGTCGCGCGGACCGCTCACCGCCGCATAGGCGCCGGCCTGGATAAACGTGTTCACGTGCGTTACGTCGTTAGCCGTGATTTTCAGCAATGCCGGCATCACATCTTTGGGAGCGGTCATGTAGCCGATCCGCCAACCGTCCATTGCATACGATTTGGTGAACGCAAACATCGAGATCGTGCGCTCTTTCATGCCCGGCAGCGACGCGATACTGATGTGGCGGGCGCTGTCGTAAACAATCTCCTCGTACACTTCGTCCGAGAGGATCAGGAGGTCGAAGCGGATTGCCAGATCGGCCAATGCCTGCAACTCGTCGCGTCCATACACGCGGCCCGTCGGGTTGGCCGGATTCACGATCACGATTGCTTTAGTGCGGGAGGTGATCGCGGCTTCGATCGCTCCAACGTCGATCGAAAAGTTACGGTTGCGATCGAGATCGACGATCACGGGGCGCCCACCCGCCAGTTCGATCTTGCCGATGTGCTGGGGGTAAAAAGGCGCCAGCAGGATGACCTCGTCACCCTCGTCGATCAATGAAAAGAAGGCAGCAAAGGAGGCATGTGTAAGGCCGTTTGTGACCAGTATGTCGTCGGCGCCCACGTCAAGATCGTTACGGGTTTGCAGCTTCTGGGCGAGCGCCTCGCGTAGCTTCGGCAGTCCGCGCAAGTCGCTGTAGTGGACGTCGCCAAGCATCAGCGCGTCGACGGTTGCCTGTTTGATGGGGAGTGGCGTATCGGCATGCGGGCTGCCGAGTTCAAGGTGAATCAGATCCGACGTATCGCCGGGCAGGCGTAACGCCTTCTCGTACATGCCGTACGATTTTTTCGAGGTCTCAGTAATGCGTTTGGCAAGTTTCATGATGGAGGTTGAAGAGAGTGACGTAGGGTCGCGCCTCACGTGGCGATGGGCCGCGTGAGGCGCGACGAACGGGCGGTTAACTGGCTCAGGGAGGGTTCGGGGAGCGACGAAGAATGCCGTCGCGGTCCAGTCAGACCGGCTTGCCTTCGCTTGATGCCCAACTAGGCATTAGCGTGTTCGTCGGCAATGTTTCATCGACAACCTTCTTCGCGGTCTGAATCCCGGCTACGGGCAATCCGGTGGGATCGAGCACACCAATCTGAACCAGAACCGACGCCTGATCCCAGTAGATGTGTTCGTTGTACAGCTTGTCTCCACGGAAGCAGATGACGGCCAGCATCGGCACTTCGAAATACTTTCCGGTTGGCGCCAACCCCGGCAGTAACCAGTCGATCTCGCGATCATGGGTGGCGCAGAACACGAATTCATCGACGATACGGTCAGCGCCCATGGTCCGCGAGATCGGAATGAGCCGCGTGTCGGACGGATTCGAATTGACGAAGTGATATTTGTAGAATCGCTTGAGCTGGTCGTGGCCCACGCCGCCCGTCATGGTGGGAATGTGATTCACGTAAGGCTCGGCCACCATCGTCGGCATGACTGCATTGACATCGCGCGTGCCGAATTCGTAATAGCAATGCTGTTCCCACAGCGCGTTGAGATCGTATATCGGCCCCAGCACTTTGCGGAGCAATGCCATCGTGCGTGAATAGGCCATCAATGCAGCCGGCTTATCGAAGTGCTCGCGCTCGGGCGTGCCGAACGCGTGGTCGCAACCGGGATAAACGTACTGCTCGATCTGCGGCTTTACGGCGAGCGCCTTCATGATCTGCTCGCGTGTTTGCGGCGGACAGAAGGCGTCTTCGCCCGCGAAGTGGAACACCATCGGGCACTGGATAGACGGGACGATATCGAGGTAAGCCTCGAGCCCGACACCGTAGTAGCTAACCGCACAATCGAGGTCGGTTTGTGCTGCGGCGAGCATGGCCAGCTTGCCACCCAGGCAATATCCGATAGCGCCGACCTTGCCGGCGTGTTCCGGCGACGCGCGCAATGCACCGATGGTCGACGCGATGTCAGGCACGGCGAGTGAAAGATCAATCCGTTCGTTGTAGCCCAGCGCTTCGGCAAAATCCGCCTCGCCGTAGCCGAGATTCACGCCTGGCTTCATGCGCCAGAACAGGTCGGGCACCAGCACGACGTAACCTTCTTCCGCGTAACGGTCGGCCGTCGACCTCATGAAATCGTTGATGCCGAAAATTTCCTGCAGCAATACGAGCCCTGGCCCCGAACCTTGTGCAGGTGTGGCCTTGTACGCGGCAAACGATTGGCCGTCATGGCTTTGAATGTCGATGAATTGTCCCATTGGGGTTCCTGTCTGGTTAGGAGGTCGGTCCAACGCCAAGCAATTGTGCGTGAATGGCTGTGCGGCGAGAGGCGAGCGCGTCGGCAATGTCGCGCGCCATCGGCCCGACGTACACTTCACGTATTTCACCGGATAGCGCGTCGAGCGCGGCGTCGACCACCTCGACAGGGTTGAGCTTTTCGCCGACATAGTCACGGCTCATATCGGTATCGACCGCACCGGGCATGACGCCGTAGACGCGCACACCGTGCTGCGCCAGTTCAGAGTCGAGCGCCTCGGTCAGGCGCAACGCGGCTGCTTTCGACGCACACAGCGACGCCATGGCAGGCAGCGTCACGCGCGCGAGAATCGAGAGCACGTTGATCATCGCGCCGTGCGCGGCGATCAATTGCGGCGCGAATGCGCGTGCCATGGCCAGGGTGCCGAAATAGTTCACTTCCATTTCGGCGCGTGCGTCATCGGGTTGCGTCGCTGACAGCAGACTCGACTGGCGATTGATGCCGGCGTTGTTGACGAGCAGTGTCACGTCCGGGGCGAGTTGCGCGGCTTCCTTGATCTGCTGCGGGTCCGTGATGTCGAGCATGAGCGGGACGACACGGCCTCGCAGATCCGGATGGTAGCTTTCACGCGGGAGGCGCGACGCGGCGTATATCTTGCCGGCGCCGCGGGCGGCCAGCGTTTCGACAAACTGCGCACCGAGGCCCCGGTTGGCGCCAGTGACGAGTGCAACGGTACGGTGATCGATCATGGGGCGAACGGTCCAGGTGACGTGAGAAAGGGCTTGCGCTACCGATAGCCGGCGCAAGTTGTCGGCTAGATAATGTGAAACACATCGCTGGCCCGATCGATTTCGGCTGCGAGACAGTCCGCGTCCTTTTGCAGCATGAGGCGCTGCTCGACCAGCGTCGCCGCGGCGGCGAGTACCGCGTCGCGCCATTGTTCGCGCGAACCATAACGTTGCTCAAACGAAGGGCGCAGATCGTGCATCGCGCTTTCCGGCTGCCCGACGCGCTCGACAAACGGGACGTAAGACCCATACACGCTATAGAGGCCACCCGGCGCAAAGCCTGGGGCCCGCGGCGCCCACCCCGTGTGGGTGCCAAGCGGCGCCTGGATGAGCGGATGGCGTACGCCGGCGGCGCCGTTGCCGTCCACGTCAACAGCCGGAACGAAGGCCGGATAGCGAGAACCTTTGAGCGGCGGAACATGCGTGTGATCGAGCAGATGCAATTCGTTGAAAGCGCGTGGGCTTGCGATACCCGTGGAGCGCTCGAAGCGCTCCGTGAACTGCTCAAGCGTCCACCATGAACCGGCCGCATGAGAGGGGAACGCGCTCAGTGGCGGCTCGATGCCTTCGTCCACCCATTCGTGCATTGCGACGAACAGTGCGCGCAGTGTCGCGCCGTAAGTAAGGGGATTGGTCGCGTGAAGCGTCACCGGGGCATTCGGGAGCGGATAGTCGCCATGCGCAACACCCGTCACCAGATACAGACGCACATCCGGATCAGCAGGCAGATCGCGACCTTCGCAATCGGTCGCCACCAGCGATGCACGTGCCGACCAGACTTCGGAATCGGTGTCCATGTGCATCAGTTTCGGATGGGTTCCCGATGCGCGGGCGCGCTCGAGAATGCCGTCGGTGCGTCCACTGAGCGGATCGGTCAGCGTTTGATAGGCAAATGGGAACTGGTCGCCTGGATAGCTGTGGTCTTCGTGCTGGCGCGAATAGCGGCCGGGTTGTGAAAACGCGGCGTTGACCCAGGCGCGACGTGAGCCTGCAATGATAGGAACCGCAGCGTCGAATACGCGCCTGGCATCAAGGCTTTCGTTGAACCCTTCGTACAGGAAGTCGCGCAACACCCGGCCGCTTTGCGACAGGCCAAATCCGAGTGCGCGTGTGTCGCGGTCATTGCCCGCCTGCGCGAGAGGATTCGGCGCACCCTCGCTGTCATGCGTTTCGTATTTCAGAAACGCCATTACGTCGCGCACGCTGGCGTACCCGAGCCCCATCACAACCGGGTCCTGGGCGTCGTAGATGAACTCGAAGATCGCTCCGCGATCAAGCGTGCAGTGTGGCAGCCGGTCGATCTGGATGCGGTTGCGATCGAGAAATCGCCACTCGATGCCCGGCGCGCACGTGCGGGGGTCGGTTTCGTTCTGCCGTGCGCTCAGCGTAGCGAGTGCCGGGTCGGTGTTCGCAGCGGGATACGACAGCGTCAGCACGTAGCGGTTTTCGTTGATTTCCTGCAGTAGTGCGCCCCGGATCGAGTCGGGCGCGTCCAGAATGAATTCTTCCCAGCCTTTGCCGGTGATCGGCGCCCCGTCGCGGGTCGCGACGGGAAATTCCGCCAGCATCCGTCCACCGCCGGGTTCGACATTGCCTTGCCATGCAGTCCAGACAATCGAGTAGCCCTCGTGCATCAGAAATCCGTTGCCAATCTCTTCGGGCCGGGTGGGCAGCGCCACAACCGGCGCGTTATTGATGCGGACGATGCCGCGTTGCGTCCCGCGGTTCAGATATTCATAGAACAGCCAGCCATTGCCGCGCCCGGGATTCACGGGCTTGTAGATGTGAAAGTCGACGCTGTACTCGACCAGACCTTGTGCATTGCGCGGTGCGTATTCGAGGTTGACGATCCTCCGGTTGAGGGGATGCTGGGGATCGATGTCGCAATGAGCGCGACCTGACAGGAGCTCATAAGCGCCCACACGGCCGTTTTCACCGAACTCCATGCCCTCGAAAACGGGCCGACGTGAGCTCACCTCGAATCGTTTCACACCTGCCATATGCCTACCCTCCATGCTCTATTACGAGTGATGCCTGTATTGCCCGCGTTGTGGCCACATCATGCGACGAGGCCGGGATGTTGCTGTTACGACCCAGGCTGCGCGACGATCCGTAAATATGGTCGCAGCACTTTCACACCGGACGGGTACATCTGTTCGGCCTGCGCCTGGGACAGCGAGGGCGGCAGCATGACCGGCTGCCCCTCAGTCCACGTGGCCGAGGTCGCCACCCGCTTTGTCGCGGTCAATTGCGCGGCCTTCAGCGTACGCAAAATCTCGCTAAAGCTGCGGCCGTTCGTGACAGGATAGGTCAGCGTCATCGCGACGCGGCGCCCGGGTGCGATGAGGCAGGCCGAGCGCAGCAACGAAGGTTGCGCTGCTGAAGGGTCGATCAGGCCGAGTTGTTCCGGCAGATTGCCGGTCGCATCATTGATGAGTGGGAACGACGGCACGCATTCGAACATCTCGCGCAGGTCGTCGAGCCATGCCGATACGACTTCGGGAGCGTCGATGGAGACGCCGAGAATCCGCGTGCCGCACGCTTCGAACTGGGGGACCAGCGCCTGTATGGCCGCAAATTCGGTGCTGCAGGTGGGCGACATGGCTTTGAACGCGAACACCAGCGCCCAACCGTCGCCGAGCCAGTCCTCAAACTGGATGGGGCCTGCGGTGGATGTCGCAGAGAAATTCGGGCAGGTGCTGCCCACCGGGAGCGTCATGCGTCAGTTCCTTTCTGAGGCAGGTTCATCGCCCTACCCCGTCTAATAAATTTGATCAAATAATAATGTGATCGCTTCGGCAGTGTTAGCCGAGCAAATTTTTCTGTCAAGGCCTTTCTCGGGCCTGGATTTTTGACGATGCTTGCTTGAGTGAGACATCAGACAATACTTGTCCGGCAAAATTTTATCTGTTTATAATTTGATCAAATGATCGCAGGCAGGCGCCGGCGTATCCTATCTGCCGGCCAGCGAGGCGGCAGCCCACCGTTGCCACTCAGCATTCGCGTGCTGGAGAAGATATGAGCCGTAAAACCATTGTTTTGTCGGAAGCTGTCAGCGCGATGACGGTCCGTTTTCATTTGCTCGAAGCGCAGACGCCGGAGAGCAGTGCATTCATCTGGGATCTGCTGGCCGTGCCACGCCAGATGCCCGCGATCCACGCGATGTGGACCGGTCCCGAGATTTCGTGCCCGATTCCCACCGGCATGATCGATCCCACGCGCAATGCGCGCCCGCTGACGCCGGAAAACGTCACGGTTACGCCGCAGGCGGGCGAACTGGTTCTCGCCTATGTGCCGGCGCGCATGTGGGGCGGCAATCCAGAACCCGTTTTTGATCTGGGCTTTTTCTATGGACCGGGCGGCCGGATGCTGTTTCCGATTGGCTGGATTCCTGGTAACGTAATCGCCCGCGTCGACCCGGACGATCTCGAAGCACTCGCGCACGGATGCAATGTGATCCGCCGCAATGGTGCCTGTACGCTGTCTTTGTCGAGGGGCGAATGAGCGCAGGCAATCGTCGTTCGGCAGTCAGTGAGAATTATTGGTCAGTTGCGGTTCCACCGGCTTTGAGTTCGCCGAGGCTTGAGCAGGACGTTGACTGTGATGTAGCAGTCGTCGGTGCAGGAATTCTGGGCTTAAGCAGTGCACTTTCGCTGGCAATCCAGGGAATCAGCGTTGCCGTGCTTGAGGCGCAAAGCCCGGCGGCCGGCGCCTCCGGCCGCAACGGTGGCCTCGTCGTGCCCAGTCTGCCTCGAGTCGGTCCCGATGACGTCATGCGACTGCTCGGAGACACCTATGGACCGCGCCTCGTGCGGTTGGTTGCCGATGGCGCGCAGATGGTGTTCGACCTCATCGCAAACCAGGGGCTGCAATGCGACGCGGTGCAAAGTGGCTGGCTCAATCCTGCTCACGCGAACGAGCTGGTCGGTGGCCTGAAGGCGCGGGTCGCCGCGTGGCAGCGCGCAGGTTCGCGCGCCCAATGGCTCGAACGCGAGGAAGCGCGCGAGAGGATTGGCAGTCGCGACTTTCACGGCGCGCTTTATGACCCTAGTGGCGGTCACCTGAATCCGTTTGCCTACACTCAGGAACTCGCGCGGGTTGCTGCGCAGGCGGGGGCAAAAATCCACAGCGAAACACCGGTTGTCCGCATCGAAAGAAAGGGGGGTGGTTACGCCCTGACTACACCATTGGGTAGCGTGACGGCTCGCACGGTCCTGCAATGTACGAACGCGATGCAGGCCGGCTCGCACGTGCTGGCAAACGAGGTCGCCAAAAGCTTTGTTCCTTTGTCGGTGTTTCAGCTTGCCACCGAAGTTGTGCCGGAACAGATACGCAGCTCGGTGTTGCCGAACAACGAAGCCCTCTCCGATACGCGTAACAATCTTTTCGCACTACGTTACACGGCGGACGGCCGCATCGTCACGGGCGGGATGGCGCCGCTGTCTCAATGGTTCGCCGAGCCTCGGTTGCTGCGTTCGCTGGCGCACCGCATGGCGCGGATTTTTCCGCAACTAGGAGAAGTCCGCTTTGATTACATCTGGCAGGGCCGCGCCGCGCTGACGCCGGACTTCCTGCCTCGGCTGTTCGAAGTCGGACCCGGCTGGTTTGCGCCGTTAGGTTGTAATGGCCGCGGCATTGCGATGTCGACCTCACTCGGTCAGCGGCTCGCCCGCTTCGTGGTTGACCGGGATGTCTCGGCGTTGCCGATTCCCATGTCGCCGGCGTCTCCGATCCGGGCCCACGCTGTCGCCCGCTATGCGCCTCAATTGCTATTGCCTGTGGGGATCGTGCAGGACGCGTTGCGGCGCTAGCCTCTTCCCATGCCGTGCGGATAGTTGCACCGCCTCAAGGCGATTCGGCGAACAGGCTAGCGCCTGCGCGCGGTATCGGAGGGCGACTCGCCGAATCGCTCCTTGTAGCTGATCGCAAAGCGGCCCAGGTGATTGAAGCCGCAGTTGGATGCGATATCGGCGATACGCTGGCCACACGATGTCGCGATGATTTCGCGCCTCGCGCGATCAAGGCGTAACTCCTTCAGCTTTTGCATCGGGCTGGTGTTCCGGAAGCGCTGAAACGCGAAGCAAAGCGTGCGCACTGAAACACCGGTTGCCACGGCAATATCCTTCAACTGGAGTGGGAGCGTCAGATTCTCACGCATCAGCTCCTCGGCGTGGAGGACAAAGTGCGGCGTAACAGGACGGTCTGTACCGGTCTCGTGCGTGGAGTCTGACAAAGGCACAAGCAGACTCACGAGCAACGCTTCCAGATTTGCGCCGATATGCGGATTCGCACACGCGCTTCCCAGCAAATCCGGCGAACTCGCGACCAGCAGTAACTGATCTTTCCACGCGCGCATCCGGTCGCTCAGTAACGGCAGGAGTGACGCAAAGCGTGGCGGCGCGCCGCTCGCTTCGCCGGCTATCGAGGCCGGATCGATGCGCATCACGAGTTGCTCGCAGCCGCGCGACAAGGTTGCGCTGAAAGGCTCGCCGGGGGCTCGCAGAATGGCGTGCCTGCTGTTCACCAGGACCGGTTTGCCCGCCACACTGACCTCGGCTTCGCCGGACAGGCAAAACATCATCAGATAGTAGTCGCTGACCGCTTCGACGTCGACCCGCACGGGCGCGCCGAACGCGATCGTACCGATCCCGAGGCTGCCGATCTTCACGAAGTCCATATGCGAGCGGATCGTGGATGTGTCCGACGGGATGAGCGAATGCGGCTGCATTACGCGGGAAATCCGCTCGCGCGTTTCGTCGAGGTCGGTCGACTCAAACAGTCGATACTTGCGTAAGGCGCGAGGATAAAAACCAGATCGATGCATGATAGGCCACTCGACGCTGTGACAGTTGGCACCCAGTCGCGCTGGCTACTTCAGCCTTTTACCGACAGGCGGCGACCCGCCGAAGCTTATTTTCGCTCGAAGTCATTTGCGGCGATCTTGATGACGATATCGTTTGGGCGTACCAGGCGGTTCGACACAGCCGCATAGAGCCGCCCAGGGCGAGTCGCGTGGATCTGGGTGCGGGCCTCGGCCGGATCGTCCGCGGCCGGATCGACAATTTCGGCGATCACCGCGCCGGCTTCAACATCCGTACCGAGCGGAAACGGGTAGACGATAACGCCGCCCACCGGCGTACGCAGCATCGAAATGGCTTCATGCGGAGTCTTTTCTCCGGACCATGCGACGTCGGCGGGGACTTCGCCCTCGACGATGCCGATGCGGGTCAGGTGCCGGAAGATCGCTTCGGCGTCGCGGCGTGCCAGTTCATCGGAGACATCGGCGGCGCCGCGCATTTCGATGGTTGCGCCTACATTCGCCTGAGGGATCGGGAACCTGCTGCCGAATTTCTTCGCGAGGTCATGCCACGGCCGGCTGCATGTGGTGTCGAAGAGAGGCGGTGTATCGGTCATGTGAACCAGACCCGGGTCGATATCGGCGATAAACGGATCGACCGAGTGCTCACTCCACGGTGCGACCACCATCCCTGCAATCGCAACCAGTTCGGTATGCGAATCTACTACGAAGTCAGCATCAATGGCCAGCTTCAGCAGGTTGATCTGCAGATCCTGTACTTCTGTGGGTGGGCGCAGGCTGTTGAGCGAGTCTTTCAACGCTGCGCGAATTACCGCGACGTTTTGTTCAGCGTCAAGGCCGAGTTTGCCTTCGACACGTGCGGCGAGATCCGTGCTCAGGTTAGGCCAGCCGCGGTTGTAGTTGCCGCCGCCATCGAGCGCCTCTCGACCGATCTGGTTACCCAGTACGTTATCCGAAAGACCGATCGGGTTGGCGTACGGCACGATCACGATCTCGCCCTTCACCTTGCCGGCGCGATCGGCGGCCAGTGCAAGTGCCAGCAGATGGTGGCCAATCAGCAGGCCCGGCGTTTCGTTCGCATGCAACGCTGCCTGAAAGTAGACTTTCGGACGCGCGCCGAGCGTGCCAATGCGGTGAACCTTCAGCGAGCGCTGACTGCCGGGGCTCGATGACATCAGGGGAATGGATTCGATCTTGTGAGTCATATAAATGTCCTGCTTCAGTACCTGGTAAGACTGTTGCGCTAATGCTCAACGGTAATCTCGCGCAGTGCGCGGTCAGGAACCGCGATACAGATGGCACGCCGCTAGTGCCGTTAATGCAACCAATGCCGACATGGTCGAATACAAGGCTTACTTCATCTCGCCTGACGGCGACTGCCGTAGCACGGCATTCGCGGTCGACTGCGCCTTGTTATCGACACCGACGACTTTGGGATAGGCGCCGAGCAGTAGCAGCACGCCTGCGCCAATCACGACAACGCCCGCGTTGATGAGCAGCACGGAGTCGTACCCGCCTAGCAGCGTAAGCAGCTTGCTGAAAGTAAAGGGGCCGAGTCCGGCGCCCACCGCGAAACCGATAAATACACCGCCATAAATGGCTGAGTAGGCCCGCATGCCGAAATATCGCGAGACAAGATAAGCAAGGGCGTCGTATTCCACACCCGACGACGTACCGACGATCAGCACCAGCAGCGACGCTACCCAGAAACTGCTCACCCCATGCGCCAGTAGCACGAACGCGGCGGCGCACGGCAGGAGCATGCCGAACACCACGAGCGGCGCCCACATCCGGTCCAGCAGCCAGCCGGTCAGCAAACGTCCAGCGACGATGCCGATGCCGTACCACGAGGCAATACTGACTGCCTGCGCCATCGAGAAACCTGAACGTGTCCAGTAACGCTCGAGATTGGGGGCGATGCCGGCAAGCGCGAGCGACAGCAGCAGGAAGCTTCCCGTCAGAAGCCAGAATGCCGGCGATCTGAGCGCCTGCTTGAAAGTGCGGCCCTCCAGCGCATGTTCCGAAGGGTTGTCCGGATTCGAAGTTGATGCCACTCCACTGCTTTCGTCGATCGCAGGTTCGCGGAAAAAAATGAAGGCAACCGGCAAAGTCACGACCAGCAGAAATGCGCCAAGGCAAACATAGGCGAGACGCCAGCCAAGCAGATTGAGAAAGTGGAAGGTGTAGAGCTTGATGAGCGCGCCAAAAATGCCGGTTCCAATGAGGCAGATGCCGAGCGCAATTCCACGATGCTGCTTGAAGTGGACCACCACGCTTTTGGTCCAGGTTACCGGAAGCGTGCCGGCGCCAAGAACGGTAATAACCGCGTACGTCAGATAGAAGACGGCAATCGAGCCATTGCTCAAGGCGAGCAGCATCCAGCCGATAGCCAGGCCGAACACCGAGCCGAGAACGATCTTGCGAGGTCCGATCCTGTCGGTAACCGTGCCGATGTAAGGGCCGATCACACTCGAACCAAAGAACAGGATCATGAACGTGAGCATGACCTGCGAGTCGGTCCAACCGAACGCCTTGGTCAGTGACGGCAGGAATACACCTGCGCTGTATGACGCCATCGTCGTCAGGCTGGTGCCAATTCCGATCGTTGCGGCCAGGACGACGCCCCAGCCTGTTCTGAATTCATTGAAACCCGACACGGCTTACCCCTTCAAGGTATGAGTTCGAACCGCCTGTGTGGACTTCGTCCTGCAGGCCTCATTATTTGATCAAATTATTAAATGATCTTTCCGAATTCTTTCTTGGTCAAAAACGGCTGTCAAGCGAAACCGGTCCGCAGATGTGTGTCGATCCGAAATTTTCGCCAGGTTTCAGCACATCGTCCGTCAATGAGCCCCCCTCCTCTGCGCAATGACGCAGGCAGAGAGAATGCGCGCGCCGTGCATCATCGCAAGCCGGTTTGCCTTCACATCTTCGGGTGGCGCCCCCCAGTCACCACGCTTGGTCACACAGGTGAATCGAGAGGCGGTTGATCGTGCAAACAAATCACATTGACCGACTAGACGCTCTCTTATATGCTGCTAAAAAAGGAATGAGAAGACATGGCCAGACCAAGAAGCGACGAGAGGCGGAACGCGATCATGACTGCGGCGACACGCATCATTGCATCGGAGGGACTGGGCGCAGCGACGGCGGCCATCGCCAAGGAGGCGGGTGTCTCCAATGGCTCCCTCTTCACCTACTTCGAGACCAAAAGCGACCTGTTCAATCAGCTTTATCTGGAACTGAAGACCGAGATAGCAACTGCATCCCTGGCGGGCGTTCCAGAGCAGGATGAGCTACGCAAACGGACCTTCCTCGTGTGGTCGAACTGGATGAACTGGGCGACAGCCAACCCTGAAAAGCGCCGTGCGTTGGCACAACTCGCCGTTTCCGACGAAATTGCACCGGCCACTCGTCATGCAGCGCACAAGGCAATGGCAGGGATCGTCGAGCTGATGGAGCAACTGCGCGCCCATGGCGCGATGCGTAATGTTCCAATGGACTTCGCCGCGTCAATCATGAATTCAATAGCGGAAGCAACAATGGATTTCATGATCCATGACGCGGCCAATGCGAAAAAACATTGCAAGGTCGGGTTCGACGCCTTCTGGCGTGCGGTTGGTTGATTTTTTTCCAAATAATGACTGACTAGACAGCCATGAAAGCGGAGAGCGCGGTGCCAAAGACTCTACTCGCGGACAATCCAATGGATCACAACGCCTATGTCGTTACCGGCCCGACCTCTGGCATAGGTCGTCGCACGGCATTCGAACTGGCGAAGCACGGCACGGTCGTTCTGGTCGGCCGTGATCGAAGAAAGCTTGAGGAACTGCAGAGAAGTATCGAGCGACAGGGCCGACGCGCGGTGTCGGTCGTGTGCGACCTGTCGGACATGATCAGCGTGCGGCGTGCAGCAGCGGAAATCATCGCGCTTCATCTCCCGATTACCGGACTCCTTAATAACGCAGGCATCATGCAGATGCGTCCCACCAGAAATGCGCTGGGATGGGACATGTCGTTCGCGACGAACCATCTTGGCCCGTTTGCGCTGACAGAGGCGCTCGCGCCAAGTCTTCCCAACGGTGCAAATGTCGTTTTTGTCGTCTCCGCCGTTGAAGATCCCGAACGCAGACCGGCCGTTGCTGCGGGCTTTCGGGGTGGTCGCTATGTCACCGCAGAGGCGAGCGCGCGAGGTGAATGGAAACCCGACGGTGCCAAACGGCCGGGCTTCGATGCCTACGCAACATCCAAACAAGCCATCCTTGCTGCAGCAATGGCATTCGCCCGTGAGACTCCGCGGCTGCGCTTCAGTGCCATCGAGCCGGGCCTGAATCCAACCACCGGTCTAGGGGGAAGCGATGTCGGCACCTTCGTCCGCCTTTTGCAGAGATTTGTCATCCCGCTCCTTGTGCCGCTGCTCATGCCCTTCTTCAAGATTCTGAGCACACCAAAGCGAGCCGCGCACGTGATCACCAAAATCCTGGTCAGTACATCCAGCCAGAGCGGCGTCTACTACGACGAAGGTGGCCGTCCGATGCTCGGCTCCACAGTTGTGCGAGACCCGAATTTCCAGGATCGCGTTGTTGCCGAGACACGCGCATTACTGGCCACAAGTGGATGACTTTCCCCTAACTTTGGAGAACTGTCGTATGGCGCGTGTTCTGGTCACCGGAGGCACGGGTTTTTTGGGTGCCCGTTGTTTGATTCATCTGCTGGCGGCGGGCCATGAAACGCGCGCCACTATCCGCGATCTGGGGCGCGAAAGCGATGTGCGCGCCATGTTACGTCAAGGCGGAGCCGGTGAAGTCGGCGAGCGCCTCAGCCTGTTTCGCGCCGATCTGAATGCCGATGCAGGCTGGACTGAAGCAGTAGCCGGTTGCGACTACGTGCTCCATGTCGCCTCGCCCTTTCCGAGCACGGTACCCAAGGATGAAAACGAACTGATCGCGCCAGCCCGCGATGGCGCGCTGCGCGTATTGCGTGCGGCACGCGATGCTGGCGTCAAGCGCGTAGTGCTGACCTCTTCCTTTGCAGCGATAGGATATGGCGCAAAGGACCGGGCCACCGCGTTCACGGAAAAGGATTGGACAAATCTTGCCGATCCGAGCGTTCAGCCCTACCAGAAGTCGAAGACGATCGCCGAGCAGGCAGCCTGGGATTTCATTGCGCGGGAAGGCGGAGGCCTGGAACTGACCGTGATTAATCCAGTCGGAATTTTGGGGCCCGTGCTGGGGCCGGACTACTCGACCTCGGTCCTGCTCGTGAAGCGTCTGCTCGACGGCTCCGTGCCGGGTTGCCCCGATCTCTGGTTCGGCGTTGTCGACGTACGTGACGTTGCCGATTTACACCTTAAGGCCATGACCGATCCGGCCGCGCGCGGCGAACGGTTTCTCGCCACGAGTGAGGATTTCGTGAGTCTTCGGCAGGTCGCCTACTTTCTCAAGGATGGCGTCGGCCATGAAGTCCGTAACGTGACGACCCGCTCCGTGCCTAGCTGGCTGATGCGCGTGGTCGGGCGGTTCGATGCTGAAGTCAAAGGCGTGTTGCCGGAGCTTGGCAAACACAAGAACGCATCCAATGAGAAGGCTCGTCGCGTGCTGGGCTGGACGCCGGCCAGTCCGAAGGAGGCGGTTTTGGCCACAGCGCGGAGCCTGTTAGAGCTTGGTCTGCTGAAAGCATACGGACGCCGCACCTCCCAGCCCAGGTGAAAAAGTGTGCAAGTTCGCCAAACATACGTGCCGGTTCGCCAGTCAGAACCTGGCGCCTGGGGATCGTTGCTTGTGCGGCGATCCGATCACCCGGGTTCTGTGTACTGGACGAAGGCGAGGCTCAGCGTCCATCCTGTTTCGGGAGCTGAAACCGGCGGAATGACCGCAAGAACAACGACGCCAAAACAATGGCCGTGCCTCAGGTGGTTTCGCGTTCAACGATGCCAAAACCGACGTCGGTCACATTGGTCTTCTGGATGCCGGCCAGCCGGTCCAGCAGGCATCGTGCGGCGGTGAGTCCGATCCGGGTGCCATCCACACGCACAGTGGTCAATTGCGGCGTGGTTTCCGTCGAAAATTCGAGGTCGCCGAAACCGCAGATCGCCAACTGCGACGGCACGCTCAGACCCAGGCGTTTGGCCGCGCCCAGCGCGCCGACCGCAAGCAAATCGGAGCCGCAGAAAACCGCATCGAGATACGGCGCCTGTTCAATCAGGCGAGGCAAGGCGGTTTTGCCGACGGCCACCGAACTCGGCGGCGACACGAGCACTTCAGCGATCTTGCGGATGCCCGCCTGCGCCAGCCGCTCGCGAAAGCCGTCGCGGCGTGCGAGCGCGCGATCGTCATTCGCCGACACGAGGCCTGGCACCCGCACGTTTCGTAGCAGAAAGTGCTCGGCCACCGCGACCCCGATCTGATAGTGCGAAAAACCGACCAGCATGTCGATCGGTGTCTCGGTCATATCCCACGTTTCGATGATCGGAATGCCAACGTTGCTCAACCGTTCCCGCAAAGAGTCGGTGTGAGCGACCCCGGTCAGCAGCACACCTTCCGGCCGCCGGCTCAGCACCGCGTCGAGCAATGCTTCCTCGCTCGAATCGCTGTAGCCGCTCAGTGCGAGCAGCACCTGGTAACCCGCGCGCGACATCGTCTCGCTGAAAACCTGGATCGTCTCCGAAAACAGCGAGTGAGCGATGGTCGGCACGATCGCCGCGATCAACCGGGAGCGCGACGAAGACAGGCCGCCCGCGAGACGATTGGGCACATAGCCGAGCTTCTGCACGACCTGCCGCACGCGCTCGAGCGTTTCCGGCGCCACCGTCTCGGGACTATTGAAAACACGCGACACCGTAATCGGTGCGACGCCGGCCTGCGCGGCGACATCGGTAATGCGCAATCCCTTGGGACCGCCGCGTGAGCGTTTGGCTGGCGCCGCCGCGGCCGGAACATCGGGACTGGCAGCGACGATCGGCTTGTGATTCGGCATAGGTCCTGACTGGAGGTAATGTATCGCGTCTATTGTAGACCGCGACAGTCACGCACCGCGCATTCAGGATTGTTCGAGCCGGCCGTCCTTCAGACGCCAAAGTTGCAGCGGATTGTCGTCCTGCAGAGCGGCAGGCAACAGTGCCTGCGGCAAATCCTGATAGCAGACCGGCCGCAGGAAACGCTCCAACGCCGTTGCACCGACCGAAGTCATGCGGCTGTCCGACGTTGCCGGGAACGGTCCACCATGCACCATGGCATGGCACACCTCGACACCTGTCGGATAACCATTTGCAAGCACGCGGCCAGCCTTGCGCTCCAGCACCGGCAACAGCGCACGGGCCAGCGCGATGTCGCCGGCATCCTCCGCGTCGAGATGCAGCGAGGCCGTCAACTGCCCTTCGAGCACAGCGGCCACCTGCAGCAGTTGGGTTTCGTCCACGCAGCGAATCACGGTCGACGCCGGTCCGAACACTTCGTCGCCCAGCACGCGGTTCGCGAGGAAGGTATCGGCCTCTGCGACGAACAGCGCCGCGCGTGCCTGCGACGGGCCGGTTTCGTCCATACCGTGCGCCACTGCGCGCACGCCGGGTTCATTGGACAACCTCGCAACGGCACGCCGATAGGAGTCTTGAATGCCTGCCGTCAACATGGTCTGCGCTGCCTTCTGCCGCAATGCAGTCCCCGCGCTTTCGATAAATGCATCGAGCTGTGGACCGGCTATCGCCAACACGAGCCCTGGATTCGTGCAGAACTGTCCAGCGCCGAGCACCAGCGAATCGACGAAGCCATCCGCGATGCTCTGGCCACGCCTTTGCAATGCCGCAGGCAGCAGAAAACATGGATTGATACTGCTCATCTCGGCGAAAACCGGAATCGGCTCAAGCCGCGCAGCGGCTATGCGCATCAGGGCGAGTCCGCCCTGGCGCGAGCCGGTAAAACCAACTGCCCTGATTGCCGGATGTGCGACCAGCGCCCCGCCAATCGATGGGCCGTCGCCCGCGATCATCGAAAACGTGCCGTCCGGCAAGCCGCATTTCTCGACCGCCTGCTGAATCACCCGCCCGACGAATTCCGATGTACCGGGGTGCGCGGGATGCGCCTTCACGACCACCGGGCAACCCGCGGCGAACGCCGACGCGGTATCGCCGCCCGCCACCGAGAACGCGAGCGGAAAGTTGCTCGCGCCGAACACGGCGACCGGACCTACCGGGATCTTTTGCATCCTCAGATCGGAACGCGGCAGCGGCTTACGCGCGGGCTGCGCGGAGTCGAGCGTCGCGCCTAGCCAGCGGCCCTCGCGCACGATCTGAGCAAAGAGCCTCAGTTGGCCGACCGTCCGGGCGCGCTCGCCTTCGAGACGTGCTTTCGGCAAGCCACTTTCCAGGTGCGCCCGCTCGATCAGCAGATCCTTCAGTTCGACGATACCATCGGCGATCGTCTCGAGAAACGCCGCCCGTTTATCGAGCGAAGTATGCCGGAATGGCTCGAACGCGGCCTGCGCCAGCGCGCACGCCCGCTCCACGAGCGCGGCGTCCCCAGCCCCGAACACCGGCGCCGGAATTTCAGCCCCGGTTGCGGGATTCGCCGCCAACATTGGAGAGCCGCCGCCACGAACCACGGACTGGCCGATCAGCATATCGCCGGTAATCTGCATGTGAACTCCTGAGTGGATATCCGGCAACGTTCGCCGGATACCGGGTTGGTGAGAAGGTGCGCGTCCGTGTCCCTGCACGCTCTCAAGGAAACGCCGGGCCGCCCCAAGTTTCCCGCCCCGTCAGGAAGTCCCCCGCCCCGAAGGAAGTCCCCTTGGGGGATTGGGGGATTGGGGGATTGCCCCCCTCGGGGGGCCTGACGCGCAAGCGACAGGTTTGGGGGCGCTCAGAAGCGTTGGCGCAAACCGAAACGCACCGCCGTCTGACTGTTTCCCTTCGACGCCGTCAGACCGTCGATCGAAGCGACCGCAGCATGATTGGTGGAATCGGTGCCCGACGCGCGCTGGTAGACGCCGATCACGTACACGTCAGTCCGTTTGCTAAGCGCATAATCGGCGCTCAGCGTTCCCTGGTTGTAGGTTGCTCCACCATTTACTCCGGTCGACGAACTGACGCTGTTGCCTCTCATGTAGTCGTACGCAGCCGTTACCGTGAAAGCGGGCGTAATCCGGTACTGGAGGTTGATTTCGCCGTTGTTGAAACGCGCGGCGCCCGTATAGCGCGACGGATTGGGACCGGACTCGGCGGTGTCGCCGAGTCCAAGGAACTGGATGTTCGACCAGGTCGCGCCGAGCGTCGCCGCGCCAAAGCGGTACGCTGCGCCCGCGCCGATCACCTGGTAAGTACGTGCCGATGTGAAGCCGCTATAAACCGGTGACGATACGTTCGCACTCCCAACGGAAGGTGTGCCGATCGTGCTATTGCCGAAGAAACTCACATTCGGATTTCTCACGTTCAGATACCCGACGCCAAAGGCCAGCGCACCACCCTGGTAGCCCGCGCCGAGCGACCAGACCTGGTTGCGGCCGGTGTCGCCGGGCACACCGCCGAGGCTGTAGAGTCCGCCAAAGTGCACGCCGTCATAGTTAGCGCTTTCGTATTTGATCGCGTTGTTGGTACGGTAGGCATTGTTGAAGTTGTCGATGTCGCCGGGGTGCGAGGCGATGTAGCCGCCGCCCAGGCCGCGATCGGCGAACAGGCCTGGATAATCGACAACCTCGTCGTACTGACGGCCAAGCGTTACCGAACCAAACCGTTCGTTCGACAGGCCAACGAACGCGCGGCGGCCGAAAAGAAGCCCGCCCTGCTGGGCCGACCCATTTGTCGCGTCGAAACCGTTTTCGAGCGTGAAGATGGTCGCCCACCCACCACCCAGGTCCTCCGTGCCGCGAAAACCCCAGCGACTGCCTTGCAACACGCCACCCGACATGCCCCAGACGTGCCCGCCCCCCGCGTTGCTCGTGTAGCCTAGGCTCTCATCTATCACGCCGTAGAGCGTGACGGAACTTTGCGCGTGCGCGAGAAACGGCATGGCGCCCAACGCGCCCAGCGTGATCAAACGGTTATATTTCAACTCTTGGTCTCCTTGCTGTGGATTGAAACGCAACCGCCTTCCGGCCGACTCCAACGAGGCGACCTTCTTCGGCTGCTTTATGGTAACGCTATCATTTCGGACACGGCGTGATGCCCGCAAATTCGATGAACGGCTATTCGGTCACCGGCCTGCCGTTTTCGGCGGCCGGCTTGGGTTCGTCCGATCTGCCATAACCGCGCAGGACCCACACCGTAATTGCAGCGAAGACCAGCAGACACGCCGCCGGGATGAACATCGGCGCCTTCACGCTGCCCGTGGTCTGATGGACCCAGGGCACGAGATTTTGCGCGATGAAGCCGCCGATATTCCCAAGCGAATTGATCGCCGCAATGCCGGCCGCAGCGCGCGCGCCGAACAGGAACTTCGGCGGCAACGTCCAGAAACAGGGGATCAGCAGATACATGCACGGCGCGCCGAAACAGAGCGCGGCGAACCGCAGCGTGTTGGTCGGCAGGAACACGGCACTCAGGAAACAGACAACGCCGAGCAACGCAGCAATCAACATCGCGGCGACCACGCGGTTGCCGGCTTTGAGCTTTGCCGGCAGCCACGCCAGCACGATCGTCGCCATCAGCCATGGAATGATGTTCAGCAGGCCGTTGGTCGTGTTGCTGACGCCGAAGCCCTTCACCAGGGTCGGCAGCCAGTAGCTCACGCCGTAGACGGAAATCGACAGCATCATGTAGTACAGCGCCATGCCGATCACGCGCGGCTCCGTCAGCACGCTCAGCAGCGAAGCATGGGCGGCGGTGACGGACTTGATCTGTGCACGCTCCGCATCGAGCGTGGCGTTGAGCCACGCTTTCTCGTCGGCGGACAGGAACTTCGCCTGCTTCGGCGATGCGGGCAGCAGGAACAACACCACGAACGTCAGCAGAACCGACGGCAGGCCGGTGACGATGAACACGAGCTGCCAGCCATGCAAACCCGCGAGGCCACTCTTGTCGAGCAGCCAGCCGCAGATTGGCGCGCCGACCATGTTGCCCAGACTGCTGCCGACCGTGAAATACCCGAGCATATGCACCCGATGCCGGGCCGGAAACCACAGCGTCAGGTAATAGATCACGCCGGGATACAAACCGGCTTCCGAGGCGCCGAGCAGGAAACGCAGGATGTAGAACATGGTCGCGTTCCGCGTGAAGGCGAGCAGCAGCGTGACAATGCCCCACGTGAACATGATGCGCGCCATCCAGCGCGGCGCGCCGTATTTATGCAGAAGCACATTGCTCGGTACTTCGAAGACCAGGTAGCCGACAAAGAACAGCGACGCGCCGAGCCCATACGCCACTTCCGAGAGTCCGAGGCTGCCGAGCATCTGCAACTTCGCGAAACTGATATTGGAGCGGTCGATGTAGGCGACCAGATACAGCAGCCCCAATAGCGGCATCAAACGAAGTGCAAGGCGGTTGATCAAACGCGATTCGCCGATCGCCGGTGTCGTGACAGTCACGGTGTCTCCTGTGCTCGCGCGGTGTGCGCGAACCTTTGTTCTATGATGAATCGAAGCGGCTTTAGCGCCTTATTGTTTTTGTGTTCGCCACTGCGCATACGCCGCCAGCGTTTCCTCGTTCGGCGGATAGGTGCCGCGCAACGGCCGGCCTTCTTCGATACGCTGCGTAATGAACGCTTCGAGCTGTTCCTGCTCGGCGGCATCGCGGGCCACATCTTCGGCCATTTCACGCGGCACGATCACAACACCGTCCACATCGGCAACGACGATATCGCCCGGATACACCGGCACGCCACCGCATGCAATAGGCACATCCATATCGACGGCATGGTGCTTCGCGAGATTGAGCGGTGCGCTTGCGCCCGTACACCACAGCGGCAGGCCCAGTTCTGCAATCGTACCGCTGTCGCGCACCGGCCCGTCCGATACCATGCCGGCGACGCCTCGCTTCGCAAGACGCAGCGCCAGAATCGATCCGACCGACGCGACCGACCGGTCACCACGGCAGTCCTGCACGAGCACGCTGCCAGGCGGCGCGCTTTCGACAGCCTTGCGCTGCGGATGATCGGGGTCCTGAAACACACCGACGTGATCGAGGTCCTCGCGCGCCGGAATATTGCGCAGCGTGAACGCCGGACCGACCAGATTCGGCTGGCCGGGAGCAGGCTTCACGAGCGGCGCGACCCCTTGCAGAAACACGTTGCGCAGGCCGCGCTTGAAGAGTTGCGTGGTCAACGTCGCCGTGCTGACGTACCGCAGTTGTTCGAGTGTGGCTTCGCTGACGGTGATATCGGATGAAGTCATGAAAGGCTCTGGATGAATTAGTGGATCTCGGGCTCGCTGCGCTTCGCGCTCGGCGTGTCGCGGATGGCCTGCTCCGTCTGCCCGGATTGCACGGGTTGCGGCTCCGCGCCTGCGTTCACCGGCTCCTCGAGGAAGTCGAAGTCGCAGCCCTTGTTCGCCTGCGTCACGTGCAATTGATGCATCACGCCGAAGCCGCGTTGGAACGGAGGCTTGGGCGGTTGCCACGCTGCCTTGCGCGCGGCGAGTTCGACGTCGCTGACCTCGAGATGCAGGCGGCGAGCGGCGACGTTCAGTTCGATCATGTCGCCGTCCTTCACCAGGGCGAGCGGTCCGCCGACGAACGACTCCGGCGCCACATGCAGCACGCACGCGCCGTAGCTGGTCCCGCTCATGCGCGCGTCGGAAATGCGCAGCATGTCGCGCACGCCCTGCTTCAGGAGCTTCTGCGGAATCGGCAACTGGCCCCACTCCGGCATGCCGGGCGCGCCGACCGGACCGGCATGCTGCAGCACGATCACCGAATCGGCCGTGACCTCGAGTTCTTCCGTATCGATGCGAGCCGCCATGTCCGCGTAGTCCTTGAACACGACTGCCGGGCCGCGGTGCTTCAGTAGATGCGCTTCCATCGCGGCCGGCTTGATGACTGCGCCGTCCGGTGCGAGATTGCCGGCCAGAACTGCAAGACCGTCACTCGCGACGAGCGGATTGTTGCGCCTGCGGATCACGTCGTCGTCATGGATCTGCGCCCCAGCGATGTTTTCGCCAAGCGTCGAGCCATTGACCGTCATCTGCGAGCCGTCGATCAACTCGCCAAGTTCGACCAGCAGCGCGCGCAAGCCGCCTGCGTAGAAAAAATCTTCCATCAGATACTGGCCGGACGGACGCAGATTGCCGAGCACGGGCGTGATGCGGGCCAGTTCGTCGAAGCGCGCTGTCGTTAGATCAATGCCGGCACGGCGCGCTACGGCAACGAGGTGGACGATAGCGTTGGTCGAACCGGACATGGCCAGCACGGTGGTGACGGCGTTATCGAAGGATTTGGCGGTCAGGATGTCCGACGGCTTCTGATCGGTCCACACCATCTCGACGATGCGCTGGCCGGTCAGCGACGCGAACTGCGCATGCCGCGAGTCGACGGCAGGAATCGAGGAGAAGCCGGGCAGCGTCAAGCCGAGCGCTTCCGCGGCGCTGGTCATCGTCGACGCGGTGCCCATCGTCATGCAGTGGCCGGGCGAACGGGCTATGCCGCTCTCGATGCCCTTCCACTCATCTTCCGTGATCTTGCCGGCGCGTAGTTCGGCCCAGTACTTCCACGTGTCCGAACCGCTGCCGAGGGTGCGACCGTTCCAGTTGCCGCGCAGCATCGGTCCCGCGGGCAGAAAGATCGACGGCAGGTTCATGCTGATCGCCCCCATCAGCAGGCCGGGCGTGGTCTTGTCGCAGCCGCCCATCAGCACACAGCCGTCGAAGGGGTAGGACTTCAGCAATTCCTCGGTTTCCATCGCGAGAAAGTTGCGATAAAGCATCGTCGTCGGCTTCTGGAACGGTTCGGCGAGCGTCATCACCGGCATTTCGACCGGAAAGCCGCCCGCCTGCCAGATACCGCGCTTCACTTCTTCGACGCGCTGCTTGAAGTGCGTATGGCAGGAATTGATCTCGCTCCACGTGTTGACCACCGCGATTACCGGCTTGCCCATGTAATCCGATGCGTGGTAACCCATCTGCGCGGTTCGCGAACGATGACCGAACGAGCGAAGGTCGTTCACACCGTACCAGCGATGGCTGCGAAGCTCCTCAGGCGTCTTGCGGTTTGTCTTCAATCTGGACCTCTATGGTAGCGCTATCATGCCAATCCCAACCACAGCGGCCGGACTGCAATGAACATGCGGCAATGGTATCGCTACCATTACTGCATGTCAGCAAGGGATTTCCCTGATCAACAGCCAGAATGGACATTCACTTCGATTGGGCTGCCTCGCTGCTTGGCTCAAAGCGCCTTGATAGCCACTCAATCGATCAGCCAGCGGCCGACATCGACTTCTCCATCCTCGACCGACTCAGCGTCTGAAGCGGGAAAACCCCTAGCTATCGTGCCTTGTGGACCAATCGAGGCAACGTTATTATCGGCCTTATAATTGGTAACGATACCATATTCGCCTCGGTCCGGACCTTACCTGGTCAGTGGTTCCTCAATAAACCAACCATTCAACCAAGGAAATAGAGAAGCGCTATTTAATGAGCAGTTTGAGAAAAACACTTGTTCTGGCGGCGGCGATTCGCGCCTTGTTAGTTGGCGCTATTGCGCCGGCGCTTGCGAAGACCTTTTTCTACGTATCCAACGCAGTCGTTATAACGTCATGGCGCATTTCGCGCGCCGACTAATGAGTCAACTATGCTGAATCTATCCATTCGCGGGCGTTTATGCATTGCCATCGCTTTTCTGGTCGCGCTGATGGTCGTCCTTGGTCTGCTCGGGCAATTCGGAATGAGCAAAGCGGTCGACAGTCTGAACGAGGTCTATAGCAATCAGCTCGCAAGCGCCTTAGCCATCAGCCAGGCCGAATCCAATGTGCTGCAAATTCGCACGACCCTTGACCGGGCGGCAGCGACTTTGGCAGCAAATCCATCTGACAAGCCGGGCGTAGAGGCCGTCATTGCCAGAGCCGGCGAATTCCGCGCCAACACAGACGCCGCATGGGCGAAGTACACCGCCCTACCCAGCAGTCCCGACGAACTCCGGCTAGCCGCGGCGGTCTCCGCAAACCGCCAAACCCTATATACGAAAATCGACACGCTCAGCGCAGCAATCAGGGCCGGCGCAAGCCCAACGGACATACTCGCCGCAGCAACCGTCGTCGGCAACGCATACAGTCCCTATCGACAAAGTGACGACAAATTAAAGGCCTTTCAGACGGAGCAATCGGCGAAACTGTACAACGACGCCTACAACCGCTACGTGACGATTCGTGCCGTGATCTACGCAGCCATTGTGATTGCTGCAGTCGCTGGCTTGCTGACGGTGCGCAATCTGCTGCGAGCGATCACCTTGCCGCTCGACGCCGCGCTTGAACACTTTTCGGAAATGGCGCAAGGAGATCTGCGGCGCCCTGTGCAAGTCACCTCGAACGACGAGATGGGCACCCTATTGCGCGCCCTTGCCGAAATGAAGCAAACATTGGGGACCACCGTCGCCACCGTGCGCAACGCGGCGGAAGGCATCGCGACTGCCGCGAGTCAGATTGCGGCCGGCAACCTCGATCTGTCGTCGCGCACCGAAGAGCAAGCAGCAGCGCTCGAACAAACCGCAGCCAGCATGGCGGAACTGACCGAAACGGTAAAGCAAAACGCCGAAAGCGCCGTGGTCGCGAATAACCTCGCTCTGACGGCACACCATAATTCGGCCGCGGGAAGCATGGCGGTAGAACAGGTGAGCAGCACCATGCAGGCGATCGATACCAGCTCCGGCAAAGTCGCGGAAATTATCTCGATCATCGAGGGGATCGCATTTCAGACCAACATTCTGGCGTTGAACGCGGCGGTTGAAGCAGCGCGTGCCGGCGAAGAGGGTCGTGGTTTCGCGGTCGTCGCCGGCGAAGTTCGTACGCTGGCACAACGTTCGTCCGCAGCGGCCAAAGAGATCAAGGCCTTGATCGATGCTTCCGTCGAGCGCACGCATGCCGGTAACCGTCTGGTTGGCGAAACCAGCGACAAGATGCGGGAGATTTCGGACAGCGTGTCGCGGGTCACGAAAATCATGGAAGAAATCGCAAGCGCGTCAAAAGAGCAGAGCAAAGGTATCGATCAAGTCGCTCAAGCCGTGACGCAGATGGACGAAGTTACCCAGCAGAACGCCGCGCTGGTCGAGGAAGCGGCTGCCGCGGCTCAATCGATGGAGGCGCAAACCCAAACGCTTCGGGAAACCGTCGCGATATTTAAATTGTAAATAAAGGCGGTGCGCAACACGCTCGATCGTCGCGCGTAGCGCCGACCCGCTCAGGGGCCTCTGATTCCCGGACCCAACGGCGCGCCGCTCAAGCCGGTCACCGGCCAGAGTGTCGAAGCGAGCATCAAAATTCGGATGGGCATAACCCGTTGCAATGACTGGCCTTTACATCGGTTGAACATGGGTCGGCGGCGAATTTCTTTGAAAGCAGCGCGGTCTAATATAGTTGCATTCACATCGGCTCCAGCCTGTCGGCGGCCAGCCCATGCGCCACACAGCCGAACCCGGAGGTCCCATCATGCAGATCGCGAAAATCGTCATCGGAATAGCCGCCCTCGTCGGCGTAACCGCGGCCCAGGCCGACGGATTCGTCATCACGAGATCCATGTCGAACGGGCGTGAATTGCGCCTCGTCGAACACGCTGCCGAATGCGATGGCGGCCCAGGCGCGTTCATTTACAGGAAAGGTAAGCAGATTGATCAGACCTGTAACGTCATCCTTACCGCGACGGGCGCGACTGTGAGGCTGACGCCGTTCGAACCGCGCATATTCTTCCCGCGCGACACCCTGTACCCTAATTCGAATTCGTAAGCGGGAGCCTCGGGAATCGCTACTCGAAGTGCTTGTTGATAGCCCGATGACGAGCCAAGTGCGGACGCCATGGCGCTTCCTACTCGATTGCTCGATGTCGAAGACAGCGTGTAAAACGCCACGAGCCAATACCTTGAGGCCTTACCGCTCGACCGCCAGCTTGAACTGACCGACTGCCTGCGCCAGCTTTTCCGCCTGCTCGCTCAGCATCGCAGCGGCCGCTGCGGATTGTTCGACGAGCGCGGCATTCTGCTGCGTCGTGTGATCGAGCTGCGCCAACGCCTGATTCACCTGACCGAGCCCGGTGCTCTGTTCGGACGCGGCCACGGTGACTTCGCCGATGACGCCCGTGATGCCACGCACGCTTGCGACAATTTCCCCCATTGTCACCCCAGCGGTATCCACGAGGCCGGAGCCCGCCTCGATTTGCTGAACCGACGACTGGATCAGCTCCTTGATTTCTTTGGCTGCCTGCGCGCTGCGCTGGGCCAGCGCCCGGACTTCAGCCGCCACCACCGCGAAACCGCGGCCATGCTCGCTCGCGCGCGCAGCCTCGACCGCCGCATTGAGCGCAAGGATATTGGTCTGGAACGCGATGCCGTCGATCACGCCAATAATGTTCGCAATCTTGGCCGACGCCTGCGTGATGTCGTTCATCGTCGAGACGACTTCGTTCACGACCTTGCCGCCCTGCAACGCCACGCTCGATGCCGACTCGGCAAGCTCGCTCACCTTCCTGACCGCATCGGCCGAATTGCGTGCGGTGCCGGCGATCTCCTCGACTGCCGCCGCCGTCTCCTGCAGGCTCGAGGCCGCGTGCTCGGTCCGGCTCGACAGATCCTGGTTGCCCTGCGCGATTTCAGCGCTCGCGATGCTGACCGACGCACTGCTTTCCCGAATCTGCAACAAGATCGCATTGACCTTCTGGGCAAACAGGTTGAATGCGTGAGCGATCTGCGACGCTTCATCCTCACCGGTGACCGGCAAACGCGTCGACAGATCGCCGCTGCCGCTGGCCACGTCGGTCAGCGCGTCGCGCACCAGCAAAATGCGTTTGAACGTCACGCCCGTCAACGTGCCGACGACGGCCGCCGCAATCAGCGCAACCACGACGATCGCGATCAACGACGTCGTCGCCATCGCGTGTGTGCCGGCGGTCACATCCGACTGGTCGAGTGCGAGGACGAGGCTCCATGCGGTGCCGGCAACCGGGTGAGCGCGCAGCAGCTTGGTCACGCCGTCTATCGTCACCGGAACCGGCGCCGCCGCATCCTGTAGCGAAGCCAGCTTGTCGCGCGTCAGCGTGGGCGCGAGCTCGGTTGCCGGCTTCATCAAAAGTTGGGTCCTGGCAAGAGCGAGCAGATTGCCTTCCTTGTCGACAAGGAAGGCAAAACTCGCGGGTGTCGGGTGAATACCGGACACAATGTTGCTCACGCCCTCGAGCAGCACGCCGGCGGAAATCGCACCCTTGAAGCTGCCGTTGCGCATGACAGGCGCCACGAACGAGAAGGTCGGCTTGCCGGTCCCCGCATCGAGATAGGCATTCGTCACCAGCGCATGGCCCGTCGCCGACGCCTGCCTGTACCAGGGCCGCCCCGTGGGGTCATAGCCGCCAGGCAGGTGCACCGACGAATAGGCGCTCTTGTCGGGCAGACCGAGTGTGACGGCAATGAAGTCCCCCGAACCGGAAATGAGCTTCAGCATGGGCAATGGATCGCCGTCGCCAAGGGGAATCGAGTCGGAGAGCGTCTGGACCTGCTTCGTCCGGGTGGCGATCCACTCGTCGATGGCGAGCGCCTGGCCGGCTAAAACCGCCTTCTGATTCTCGTCGATCATCTGATCGTTGTGCCGCTGCGCCACGTAGTAGAGCAGCCCGCCGGTAACGGCCAGCGCAGTGACGACAATGGCGACACACGTGACGAGGATGCGTGCGCGAATCGATACAAGCATGATGAATTCCCAACGATTGTTGGCCGGCGCACAGGCCGCGCTCAGCGTACTGCCTTGCGCGAAATCGCGGCCACGCCGGCCAGATCAATCCATGCGCACTCCAGCAAACTCAAATCAGAAGAAATGGCGCAAGCCGATGGTCCCGACGAACTGGGAGGGTCCCGAAGAAGGTGTGCCGTTCTGCGAATCGCCGACAACCGCCACCGCGTTGACAATCGAAGTCCCGTTGGACGCGAGTGCTTCCCCGCTGGCGCGCTGATAGGCCTCGAGGAAGTAGATGCAGGTCCGCTTGGAGAGCGCATAAGTCTGCTCGAGCGAGACCTGGTTATAACGCGCCGTATCCGAAATGCCGTTCGATTCGCTCGCCCGCGTATAGCTATACCCGGCGGCCACCGTGATCGCTCGGGTCGCCTGATAGGTTGCGATCGCGCCGTAGGTGTTGAACACGGCCGTCTGCTTGAAAGCCGAGCCCGCGCCCGGTCGATACAACACATTCGAATAATTCAACCCGACCATCAAGCCGCCGAACGTGTACTGGGCCGCCGCTGCAACCATCTGGTTGGTTTCGGCGCTCGCGTACGCGGCGTTGACCGGGGAGTTGTCGGCCACCGTGCCCAGCGCATTGCTGGAGGAGAGATTGCTCAGCCGAACGTAGCCGACCGCGGCCCTGAAACTGCCCATCTCGTAACGCAGCGCCGCGCTTAGCGTATTGCCTTGCGTGAAATTGCCTGCGACGCCACCCAGACCGTACTGCACGCTACCCTGCAAGCCGCGGATCACGGGCGACGCGTAGGTTAGCGAATTATTGAACCGCAAGGTGGTGTCGAGCGCGTCGAGGTCGCCCGGATGCGCACCGGTTGCACCCGTCAGGTAACCCGTCGGACCAAGCGCACCGACGAAATTGAAGTACGGCGTGTATTGGCGACCCACTGTCAACGTGCCGTATTGCTGATCGCTCAATCCTACGTATGCCTGGCGGTTGAATTCATAGCCTGACGAACTGGCGGCGCCGGTCAACGAGTTATAACCGGCTTCGAGCCGGAAGATCGTTTTTAGACCGCCACCGAGGTCTTCCGAACCGAGAAAGCCAAACTTGCTCGCGTTCAGACTGCCCTGGCTCAGGTAAATATTATGACTGCCCTTTTGATTGCTGACGTAGGTAATCCCGTTATCGATAGCACCATACAAGGTCACGCTACTCTGGGCATGCGCGGCTAACGGCAAGCCAGACGCGACGGCTGCACAAAGTCCCGTCACCGCTCCCCGGTAAAGCGCTACTTGCTTGATACTCATCTCGTCATCTCCTGTTGAAAGTCATTAATATTTCGTTAAACCAACTATTCTCTCTATTGCGAGTGCGCCAGCCACAACTAAAAATCCCAGGCCGCCACTCCCGCAAATCCGCACACGGTTCCCAGGCCGGTCGATTCGAGAAAATACGCACTCAGCACGCTGACGAGGACAGCAGTCATCTGGTGCGCAAAGCCATCAATGCAGAACAACGCGACATGCGCCGATCGGGCAACGCAAAATTGTCGGTCATCGTATCTCGTAACTTAAAATTAGGCAAAGCTCAGCTAGTCGGTGTTTACCCACCTCTTAGCTTTCAGGAACTTGCCATGTAAGGATACTCTGCATGGCATGTAGGGATATGCCCGTTATCGTATAAGGATGGAGACCCTGCCCGAAGGACACGGGCGAGCAACTCGCTTGTTATGCGTCGTCGTACAACAAGAACTACGAACATCTTCGGACTCGCCAACCGCATAGTTGTGCTGCGGCGCGGCGAAGTGGCCGGCGAGCAGTGGACCCGCAAACCAACGGCGATGAAATCGTGCACCTGATGGTCGGCGATACCTGCGTGAGCCCCGAATAAGCAGGACATCAGGAGAGGCCTATCCATCGCCCCCCCTGGATCTTCACAACCCGTTGGAATAACTGGATTTTTGCAGTCCGTTCGACGTACGCTTGCAAGCTCGTGCCAATCCGCTAAACAAACGCATCTCCATATGAAGAAGGTTTCAACGCCGGAACGCCGAACCAGTCTGATTGGCACGCTATCTTTCATGCTGGCGGCCGGCGCCGGCGCCGCCGCCTTCGTTCCGGTGTCCGCGTTCGCGCAAGCTCAAGGCGCGAGCGTCGCACCACAAACCGCTTCGC
The DNA here is from genome assembly GCF_056619545.1 of Paraburkholderia sp. SSBN10T. Taxonomy (NCBI): domain Bacteria; kingdom Pseudomonadati; phylum Pseudomonadota; class Betaproteobacteria; order Burkholderiales; family Burkholderiaceae; genus Paraburkholderia; species Paraburkholderia sp. SSBN10T. Next base: position 67,681 of record NZ_JBWQQI010000028.1, on the reverse strand, counting down.
AGTCGACAGAGCCAGCAGGTGAATCCATGGTGAAGGTATTTGCGCCGAGCGGAACGCTGCGCGCTTCCATCAATCTCGGCAATCCGGTGCTGGCAAGCATCGATCCGGCGACCGGCAAGCCGGTCGGCGTTTCGGTCGATCTCGCCACCGAACTCGCCAGCCGTCTCGGCGTACCGTTGCAACTGGTCACGGCAAAGTCAGCGGGCGCATCCGTGGACAATCTGAATCAGGACAAGGCCGATATCGGTTTCTTCGCCGTCGATCCGAAGCGCGGACAGGAAATCAGTTTCACGAAACCGTACGTGTTGATCGAAGGCTTTTACCTGGTGCGCGACACCTCGCCGATCACCACCAACGATCAGGTCGATCAACCGGGAGTAACCGTCGCAGTCGGCAAGGACAGCGCCTACGATCTGTTTCTCACGCGCGAATTGCATCACGCGACGATTGTGCGGATTCCGACCTCGCCCGCTGTGGTGCGAAGTTTTCTGGATCAGCATCTGGACGTCGCAGCAGGCGTCAAGCAACAGCTCGAAACAGATGCCGCCAAGGCGGGCGGATTGCGGATCCTCGGTCAGCGTTTCATGGTGATCCGCCAGGCGATGGGTGTGCCGAAGACAAGGGGCGATGAAGCCGCCGCGTATCTGTCCGGGTTTGTCGAAGACATGAAAGCGTCCGGCTTTGTCGCGGCGTCTCTCGCGCGTCACAACATCACGGGCGCAGCCGTAGCCAGGGACACTGACTAGCAGTTCCCTTGGCGTTTCGTTGCCTGGGCGAGAAGGCCTGTTACGACCGTGACGGCGCCGCCGCCAGCGCCGCCTGAGCCCGCTGCAGCCACTCGCGGTTGTGTTCCCGTGCATGACGCGGCCAGTGCTTCGCATCCTGCGCGATATCCGCGTACAGGCTGATGGCGCGCTGGCGATCCGCCGCGTCGCCTTGCTTGACCAACCAGTCGGCAAACAGACAGCGCGGCGCGGCATCGCTCGCACAGGCGAGCGACTGCTCGAAGGCCGCCCGTGTGTCGGGGGCATCGAGCGCAGCAAGGGTCCGCGCATAGAGCAACGCCGGCTCTGGCTGCTGGCGCGCCTGCGGGTTCGCGTCGAACAGCCGCGCGAGACTAGCCTGCGCCGCGGCATGCTGACCGACCTCGAACTGCACCTTTGCCAGGCCTAGCAGCAACGCAGGATCAGTCGCAAACGGTCCATTTGCGGCCGCCTGATAATGCTCCAGCGCTTCTCCGGCCTGCCCCGCTTCCAGCAATGCCGCGCCCAGCCGCATCCGATGCTCGACCGTAGGCGCGCGGTCAAAGTTGACGCGCGCCTCGCGCACTGCCCGATTGGGGTCGACCAGTTGCGAAATCGCACGCGTGGCGGCCCGGCCGCCGCGCGACTCGCGCAGGCTCGGCAAGTAGATCGCGAACAGATAGACCACGCTGCCGAGCAACGGGAAGGCGAACAGCAGCAACAGCCAGTACATATTCTGGTGCGTACGCACCACATGCACGGCAAAAAACAGCGCTACGATGACGTGAAGACCGATTCCAAAAAATGACATGTTTTCGACTTGAGACCAAGGTGAAGCGATAAACGACCGCGCCGGACGGCAAAGGCGCAACCACGATGGGCGCGCAGCGTGCCGGCGGCCCGCAACGGATCGCAATCCGTTGAATTGCTGCATTGCAGATGCCACAGTCTACCTAAGACGGAGTCGCGCCGCCCCTACACCACCCCGCCAAACGGCCTATCCCGTTCGCCGTAACGACGCGGACCCGCCGGTGGCGTAAAATACGCGCTTTACCGAACTTCTCGCCAACATGACGCTCGCCTCCACTCTTGAGATCATCGCCGAACTGAAAGCCGGCCGGATGGTGATACTCGTCGATGAAGAAGACCGCGAAAACGAGGGCGACCTCGTCATCGCCGCAGAATTCGTCACGCCGGAAGCGATCAACTTCATGGCCCGCTACGGCCGCGGCCTCGTCTGCCTGACGCTCACGCAGGAACGCTGCAAGCTGCTGAACCTGCCGCTCATGACGTATCGCAACGGCACCCAGTACGGCACAGCGTTCACCGTCAGTATCGAGGCGGCTGAAGGCGTCACCACGGGCATTTCGGCGGCCGACCGGGCCCGCACGATCCTCGCCGCCGTCGCGCATGACGCACGGCCCGAGCATATCGTCCAGCCCGGTCACGTGTTTCCGATCATGGCGCAGCCCGGCGGCGTACTGGTGCGAGCCGGCCACACCGAGGCCGGCTGCGATTTCACGGCGCTGGCGGGCCTGACGCCCGCGGCGGTGATCTGCGAGGTCATCAAGGACGACGGCACGATGGCGCGCCTGCCGGACCTGCTGGAGTTCGCGGAGGAACACAACCTGAAAATCGGCACGATTGCCGACCTGATTCACTACCGCAGCCGCACGGAATCGATCGTCGAGCGCATCTGCGAGCGCACCATGCAGACGGCGCACGGCCCATTCCGCGCGGTGATGTACCTCGACCAGCCAAGCGGCCAGCCGCATATCGCGCTGGTGCGCGGCAAGCCCACCCCCGAGCAGGAAACGCCGGTGCGGGTCCATGAACCGCTCTCGGTACTGGATCTGCTCGAAGTCGGCGCATCGACCCACTCGTGGACGCTGGATGCCGCGATGAAAGAGATCGCGCAACGCGACCTCGGCGTGGTCGTGCTGCTCAATTGCGGCGACTCGAAAGAGCACCTGATCGACGTCTTCAAGGCGTTCGATTCGAAGGACAAGGCCGACGCGCTCAAACGCCGCCCGGTCGATTTCAAGACCTACGGCATCGGCGCGCAGATCCTGCGCGAACTGGGTGTCGGCAAGATGCAGGTGCTGTCGAACCCGCGCAAGCTGGGCAGCATGTCGGGCTACGGTCTCGAAGTCACGGGCTTCGTGCCGATGCCGGGCTGCCCCTCCCAAACGCCGCAAACGCCCTGACCGGCACCAGCAACCGCAACGCTGATCCGACCATTCACGCGCATTAGCGCTTACTGAAACAACCCTACGGACTCACTATGGAAATCGGACAATACCAACCGAACCTCGACGGCGACGGCCTGCGTATCGGCATCGTCCAGGCGCGCTTTAACGAGCCCGTCTGTAACGGCCTCGCGGATTCGTGCATCGAAGAACTCGAACGCCTCGGCGTCACCGGCGAAGACGTGCTGCTGGTCACCGTGCCAGGCGCGCTGGAAATCCCGCTGGCGCTGCAAAAGCTCGCGGAAAGCGCCCAGTTCGACGCCCTGATCGCGCTCGGCGCAGTGATCCGCGGTGAGACCTACCACTTCGAACTGGTGTCGAACGAAAGCGGCGCGGGCATCACCCGCATCGGTCTCGACTTCGGCATTCCGGTCGCCAACGCCGTGTTGACCACGGAAACCGATGAGCAAGCCGTCGCACGCATGACCGAAAAGGGTCGTGACGCCGCACGCGTGGCCGTCGAAATGGCGAACCTCGCCGTCGCGCTCGAACAACTCGGCGGCGACGATGACGACGAAGAAGAAGACGAGGACGATGAAGAGGCACAGGCATGAAGAGCGCTCGCCGACGTTCCCGTGAACTGGCCACGCAGGGGCTGTATCAGTGGCTGCTGTCGGGCGCGCCCGGCGGCGAGATCGACGCGCAGTTGCGCGGCGCGCAAGGCTTCGATAAGGCGGACCACGAGCATCTGGACGCGCTGCTGCATGGCGTGATCCGCGACTCGGAAGCGCTGTCAGCCGAACTCACGCCGTGTCTGGACCGCCCGATCGACCAGCTCTCGCCGGTCGAACGCGCGGTGCTGCTCGTCGCAGCATATGAGCTGAAGAATCACGTCGACATTCCGTATCGCGTCGTCATCAACGAAGCTGTCGAGCTCGCCAAGACATTCGGTGGCGCAGACGGCTACAAGTACGTCAATGGCGTGCTGGACAAGCTGGCGGCGCAACTGCGCCTTGCCGAAACGCAAGCGGCTCGCAAGCAATAAGCCGCCGCATGCGGGCCTGCCTCGGCGGGGTGAGTGTGCAGGCAAACTCCGGTTTGCCGCGCGCTATTCCGGCAGGCGGGGTCGCGTCGCGCAGCCATGCACCGCGCTAGGCTGAGGCGCAGACGCGCATAGCATGCCGCCACGCTTTTGAAATGGCATTTACTGTATTCACTGTATGAATTCCGTGACCGAACCGTTGGTGCGGCTTGCTGCGCGCGTCGACGCCATCCAGCCGTTCTATGTGATGGAACTGGCGAAGGAAGCCGCCCTGCTGGAACGTAAAGGGCGCGACATCATCCACATGGGAATCGGCGAGCCCGATTTCACCGCCCCCGAGCCGGTCATCGAAGCCGCCGCCAGCGCGATGCGCCGCGGCGTTACGCAGTACACCAGCGCGCTCGGCCTGCATTCGTTGCGCGAGGCAATTGCCGGGCACTATGCGCACGCCTATGGCGTCGATATCGATCCGGCGCGCATCGTCGTCACCGCCGGCGCCTCGGCTGCGCTGCTGCTCGCGTGCACGGCGCTGGTCGACCGTGACGATGAAGTGCTGATGCCCGATCCCTGCTATCCGTGCAACCGGCACTTTGTCGCCGCGGCGGAAGGCAAGCCGGTGCTGGTGCCAAGCGGCCCGGCGGAACGCTTCCAGCTCACTGCCGCCGATGTCGAGCGCCTCTGGAGCGAACGCACGCGCGGCGTGCTGTTGGCGTCGCCCTCGAATCCCACCGGTACGTCGATCGAGCCTGCGGAGTTGAAGCGCATCGTCGAAACAGTCCGCGCACGCGGCGGCTTCACGATTGTCGACGAAATCTATCAAGGCTTGAGCTACGACGCGCCGCCCGTCTCCGCGTTGTCGTTCGGCGACGATGTCATCACCGTCAACAGTTTCTCGAAGTACTTCAACATGACGGGCTGGCGTCTGGGCTGGCTGGTCGTGCCGCCGTCGCTTGTCAGTGCATTCGAGAAGCTCGCGCAAAACCTGTTCATCTGCGCCTCGGCGCTGGCCCAGCATGCCGCGCTCGCCTGCTTCGAACCGGACACACTGGCGATCTATGAAGCGCGCCGCCTCGAATTCAAGCGTCGCCGCGACTTCATTGCCCCGGCACTCGAATCGCTCGGCTTCGCGGTGCCTGTGATGCCGGACGGCGCATTCTATGTGTACGCGGATTGCAGTCGGGTGGCCCATGCGGCGGCCGGCGACAGCGCCGCGCTGACTACGGCCATGCTGCACGACGCAGGTGTGGTGATGGTGCCGGGACTGGATTTCGGCAACCACGCGCCGCGTTCGTATATCCGTTTGTCATACGCAACGGCGTATTCGAAGCTCGAAGAAGCGGTGGAGCGCTTGCGCGGGTTCTTTGGACGCTGAACCTTCACGCGCCGCGTGAGCCTCGTCTAGCCCCGGCAACCATCGCTCAGGCAGCGCACCATGAAAAAAGGCACCCTCGGGTGCCTTTCTTTCTTGTACTGCGGATACCGCGCGTGGATCGGGCGACTAGGCCATTACTCTCTCAGGCGCCTAGTTCCGGTGTCGCTGCATGCTTGGGCGTCGTGCTGGCGTCGTCCTGCTCCGGCGCCTTGACCGGCGTGGTCGCCGTCAATGGATGCGACGCGTCGAGTGTCACCTGGACACGCTTGGCAGGCGCGGCTCCCGCACCCGAGGCCGGCGCCGCGATCGACGCAGTCGTCGTCACCGGTGCTTGCGGAGCGTTGATCGGCACCTTGCGGCCACGCGCCACGTCACGCAGACGGCCACGTTCGGCCATCACCTTGGCGCCGTAGCCGCCGTCGTCCTGCGTGCTCGATCCCACATACAGACGCAGACCACCCGGCAGCGAACCGCCGCGTGCGATGCAGTCCTTCAGCACGAGCGCGCCAACCTTGATGTTGGCCAGCGGATCGAGTGCAGCGCTTTGGCCGCCGAAATACTGGAACTTGTCCGAGTGCACCTTCGACATCACCTGCATCAGGCCCTGTGCACCCACGCCACTTTCGGCGTAAGGGTTGAAGCCCGATTCGATCGCCATCACGGAGAGCAGCAACAGCGGATCGAGGCCGACTTCGCGACCGGTATCGAACGCAGCCTTGACGAGCTCGCTCACGGGCTCCTGGGCGACGCGATAGCGACGCGCCAGATAGGAGGCCACCAGATCCTGTTCGCGGGACGAAACCAGCACGCGGTCGTCGCGCGCATCGGCGGCGACGCGCTGCGACGGAATCAGCCGCGCGAGCGCGCTGATGCTTTGCACCGAGTGCGGATCGAGCGCGTTAAAAGCCGTGACGCCGAGGCCGCTCGTGCCACTGCCGTCAAAAGCGCCGTCGTAGCTGGTATTGCTGGTGGCGCCGTTGCTGGCGTCACCGCTGGCCGCGTTGGCGGACAGCGAATCGTCGGAGCTCGCCCCATTGGAAGGAGCGAACGACGGCAGCGGATTGCCCTGCAGCAGACGGGCCGGGCCGGCCTGCACAGCAGCGGAAATGACCGGCATCAACTTTGCGGCCAGGGTGCCGCGCCATGCCGGCATCAGCCACAGCGCGAACGCCAGCAGGATGGCGAAGCCGCCAACAATGCTGAACAGGTGATGACTCATTCGCGTACCGCGACGCAAGACAGCGCGCACAGCTTGCGCAAGTCGTTCGTCGGGACGCCACGTTAACCAGGCGTTCATTCAGATCTCCCATCTTGCATGATCTGCGAACCCCACCGGTCGAGCCGGCATCAAAACACGTTCGCAGAGTCAAGACGTCGCGCGCTCTGGTTAGGGCGGCAGCGGCGTCGGGAATACGGCGTCAAAACCGTCGGTGGGGAGCCATCTCGGATACAACCCGGCGCCGTGCCTAAAAAGCACGCACGCAGAGGCTCCCACGCGAAAAACCAGCGTCAGATCGCGCTGGCGAGGACTGCAAAAAAGGCCGTCAAATACCGTGCAGGGGGTCGGTAAGCGGTGACGCGTAGCGTCGTAAGGACCAGGGGGCGGTGGTAAAAAGGTTCACGCCCTGCAACCAATGTGACCGGATTCTAGCAGGGTTTAATAGATCGTCAACACTATAGAAATGCAAAAGTATAACTAATTGTAATAACGAACAGTGTTCAGTGCGATCAAACCCGCGCGCTGCGCGCCTCTCGGGGCAGTTACAGATTTGCTTCGGCAACGTGCGCCAACCAACGCAGGTAAAATCGACAATCGTTCCTGCGCGGCAATAGCCTGTCGCGCCCCACTTTTCGCCGCGCTGCGCGGCCTTGATCCGGACCAGATGAAATACAAAGATCTGCGCGACTTCGTCGGCCGTCTCGAAACACTAGGCGAGCTACGCCGTATCCCGCAAAACGTCTCGCCCGTCCTGGAAATGACCGAGTTGTGCGACCGGGTGTTGCGCGCCGGCGGCCCGGCGCTGTTGTTTGAGAGCAGGCAAAGCCACGCGTTCCCGGTGCTCGGCAACCTTTTCGGCACGCCACGGCGCGTGGCGCTCGGCATGGGTATCGATAGCGCCGAACAGGACGGCGATAGCGGTGCGCTGGAGTCGCTGCGCGACGTCGGCCGCCTGTTGTCGGCGCTGAAGGAGCCCGAGCCGCCCAAGGGTCTGCGGGACGCCGGCAAGCTGTTCTCGCTCGCCAAGGCGGTCTGGGACATGGCGCCGAAGACGGTGAGCGCCCCGCCCTGCCAGGAAATCGTCTGGGAAGGCGCCGATGTCGACCTCGCAAAGCTGCCGATTCAGACCTGCTGGCCCGGTGACGCGGGTCCGTTGATCACATGGGGCCTGACGGTCACGCGCGGCCCGAACAAGAGCCGCCAAAATCTGGGCATTTACCGCCAGCAACTGATCGGACGTAACAAACTGATCATGCGTTGGCTGGCCCATCGTGGCGGCGCGCTCGATTTCCGCGAATTCGCGCTGCAGAACCCAGGCAAGCCGTATCCGGTAGCCGTCGTGCTCGGCGCCGATCCGGCCACCATTCTCGGCGCGGTCACGCCGGTGCCCGACACGCTTTCTGAATATCAGTTCGCCGGCCTCCTGCGCGGCGGCCGCACCGAGCTGGCGAAGTGCATCACGCCAGGCGTCGACACGCTGCAAGTGCCGGCGCGCGCGGAGATCGTGCTCGAAGGTTTCATCTACCCGCAGGAAGGAACACCAGCGCCGGCACCGGACGGTGCGCCGCCGCGCCCCGCGAAAGGCGCGAGCGCTGCCTACGAACACGCGCTCGAAGGCCCCTACGGCGACCACACCGGCTACTACAACGAACAGGAGTGGTTTCCAGTCTTCACCGTCGAGCGCATCACGATGCGCCGCGACGCGATCTACCACTCCACCTATACCGGCAAGCCGCCCGACGAACCCGCCGTGCTGGGTGTCGCGCTCAACGAGGTGTTCGTGCCGCTGCTGCAGAAGCAGTTCACCGAGATCACCGACTTCTATCTCCCGCCCGAAGGCTGTAGCTACCGGATGGCGATCGTGCAGATGAAGAAAAGCTACCCGGGTCACGCCAAACGGGTGATGTTCGGCGTATGGAGCTTCTTGCGACAATTCATGTATACGAAGTTCATCGTCGTAGTCGACGAGGACGTGAATATCCGCGACTGGAAAGAAGTGATCTGGGCAATCACCACCCGCATCGATCCGGTGCGCGACACCGTGCTGGTCGATCGAACGCCTATCGACTATCTGGATTTCGCGTCGCCGGTAGCGGGACTCGGCTCGAAGATGGGCCTCGACGCCACCAACAAATGGCCCGGCGAAACCGACCGCGAATGGGGCCGCCCTATTGAGATGGATGCGGCGGTCAAACAACGCATCGACGCGTTGTGGACCGAGTTGGGCTTGTAGCCCTGCGCCTTGCGCAGCGCCTGGTTTAGGCCCTTAAACAAGGGCTTATTCGCATCGGGCAGCGAAGCGAACCGCCACGCCGGTCCCGCACACGCGCCTAAAACGGCAACGGCGCAACGCGGCAATTCAGCCTGCGTTGCGCCGTTGAGGCGTGTACCGTAATAACTAGTCGTATCGATTAGCGGCGGTAGTAGCCGCCATGACCGTAGTACCCATGGCCCCAATACCCGTGGTGATAGTATGGGCCACGATAGCCGTAGTAACCATAGCCGCCGCCGACCACCACGACAGGCGGCGGAGCGTAGTACACCGGCGGAGGTGCGTAGTACACCGGCGGCGGAGGTGCATAGACCGGATAAGCGGGCGCCAGCGGAATACCGATCCCGATACCGACGGACACGTGCGCCTCGGCGGCGGTCGTGAAGCCCACACCAAGCGCAGCGGCAACAACAAACGGAATGATCTTTTTCACTTTTCTTCTCCAGGCGCGGCCGGGTGACCGTGTCGCATGACGTGCATGCTATGGAATTCAATGTATAGAAAAAGGATCGGCGCCGCTGTTCGCATTTGTTGCAAATTGCAATCGGTACAGATACGCCGTAACCAGCCGTGAGGTGTTGCGGCACGCCGAACCCCCGCTGTGCCCCGATAACTAGGGGTTTGCGCGGGGTCAGAGGCACGGCTCGGCCCGTTTTACCGGTTGCCGCAGCGCCGGAGCGGCCGCGCCGGTAATCTTTAATTACAAATTCACTTCAATGGCCGACTGGCCTAGCGTCGGCGCAAGACAGCGCAGTGGTCGTAAACGCAAATGCCCGGTGCGAGCACCGGGCATTTCTTACCCATTCAGAGACAAATCTTCAGCCTACTTTGACGTAGGTGAACTCGCGCGTGACACTCGGTGGCACGTAGGCACCGCTGATTTTGACGCGTGGCGTGAGGCGCTTTTTTTGATCCCACCAGCGGCGGCGCTGCGAATGAGTCAAGAACCGCAAGTGCTTTCGGTAAGAAAAGATGCTCATTGTTACCTCCCGAATCTGATTGCGAGACAGAAAAAACTCCAACCGCGACTGCTACCTCCATCGACCCTGAAAATTGTGAGCAGTTTTCGCGCCTGCGGGGAGCGCGCCAGCCGATGACCCGCTCCACAAGCCATATCGCGCAAAAATTGATCTGAGGAAACCCTCCTGGCCGCCACGTGCGGCGTGCGTCGCCACGCTGGTGGCGCCCGAGCGCTTATTGAATGCGCGATACTCCAGCTTTCAGTTCAACGTGCCGCCCGGAGCCGAAACCATGTCCCAGTCCTCTATGCCGCGTCTCGGCTTTATCGGCGCGGGGCGCCTTGCGCGCTGCCTCGCGCACGGCTTTGCACGCGCCGGTTATCCGGTGACGGCAATTGCGAGCCGCACGGCGGAATCGGCCCGCCAGCTCGCCAGTCAGATCGATCAGTGTGCGGCCTACGACGACCCGCAGCAGGTCGTCGACGCCGCCGATATCGTCTTTCTAGCCGTTCCCGACGACAACATCGGTACGACGGCGAACACTTTGCGCTTCGATGCCACGCCGGCAGCAACCGGACGCCTGCGCGCACTGGTGCATTGCAGCGGGGCGTCGCCGGTGGAATTGCTCGCCGCAGCGCGCTCACAGGGTGCGTCGATCGGCGGTTTTCATCCACTGTACCTGTTTGGCGGCGATCTCGCTGATCTCGACCGGATCAACGGTTGCTCAGTGACCATCGAGGCCGACGGCGAACTCAAGGAAGCATTGACGGTGCTCGCGGTGGCGCTGCACTGCCATCCCCTGTCGATTCCGCCCGGCGGCCGGATGCTCTACCACGGGGCCGCTCACTACGCGGCCAGCTTTGCGCTGTGCAGCCTCGCCGAATGCGTCGCGCTGTGGCGCGCCCTGGGCTTCAACGAGGACGACGCGCTGCGCGCCCTCCTGCCGATGCTCGCCGGCACCATCCAGACGGCGCGCGACAAGGGCTTGCCCAACGCCCTCGCCGGGCCCGTATCGCGCGGCGATACGGGCGTGGTGCGCAAGCAGCTTGCGCTGCTCGAAGACCTCGGCGGCGACCACGCGGCGCTGTACGGACTGATGTCGCGGCGAGCCGTCGAACTGGCGCGCCGCCGCGCCACGCCGCCGGCCGCCATCGACGCCATCGCGGATGCTGTCGAGGAATCGCTCGCGCGTTCGCTGAATCAGGTGCCGGCTGGTACTAGCGTCAAGTAAGCCGTGATAATGTGACGTCCGGCGCAGCGCGCAATCCGCCTGCGCCTCGCTCCGGGACCAACCGACGAGAACGCATAATGATCAAGGTCAGCATCCTCTATCCGTATCGAGAAGACGGCCGCTTCGACATGGAATACTACTGCGGCACGCACATGCCGCTCGCGGCCAGGCTGTTCGGCGCGGCCCTCAAAGGCTGGTCGGTGGACGCCGGGATCAACGCCGGGCCGCCGGGTACGCCGCCGCCCTACGTCGCGGCCGGGCATTTCCTGTTCGATACAGCCGACGCGTTCTACGCAGTCTTCAAACCTGCCGCCGACACGCTGCTCGCCGATATTCCGAACTACACCGACGGCGGCAACGGCTCGATCCTGATCAGCGAAATCAAGGTCACGGTCTAGCGGGTTGCCGCGTGGCTTCGGGCGGAGCAACGGGTCCGCATAGCCTTGGCGTAGCGGATCGAGAAGCCACTGCAACATGCAACCGTGATACCGCTAGCCACCCACGCCGGCGCGAACAGCGAGCCGTAAGCGCAAGCGCACGGCACAAGAACTTTTGAACACGACGGCGCGCCCATATAACGTGCCGTCGCCCGGCGTCCGGTCCCAACCGGCCGCTACCCTGAAGGAAAAGGACACGAGATGTTCGGCGATATCGCCCGTTTTTTGCTCAATACCGTTTTCACGCTGTTCGGCGCGGCGCTGCTGTTGCGCGCATGGCTGCAAGTCGTCCGCCTGCCGCCGTATAACCCGGTTTCCAACGCCGTGCTGCACGCTACCAACTGGATCGTGCTGCCGCTGCGGCGCGTGGTGCCCAGCACCCGCAACATCGATTGGGCGAGCATCCTCGCCGCCGTCATCGCCGCGATCATCTATGTGATCCTGATGGTGGCCGTGACCGGCGTGGACCCGCTCGGCCTCTGGCCTACCCTGCTGATTGTCGCGGTGCTGACCGTCATCAAGTGGGGGCTCAACCTGATCATCTGGCTGACGATCCTGATGGCGCTGCTGTCGTGGCTCAATCCGCGTTCGCCCGCCATGCCGATTCTGCTGCAGCTCACCGCGCCGTTTCTGAATCCGCTGCGCCGCGTGATGCCGAACCTCGGCGGCATCGACCTGTCGCCGATCCTGTTGTTCGTGATCGTGCAGGTGCTGTTGATGATCGTCACGCGGGCTGCCGTGCAATTGACGTATTTCGTTATCTGAGTAGCCGGACGGCGCGGGTGGCCTACCCGCCGCCGTCTACCGAGGTCCGCGTATCACGGCGATGCGGTCGCAGCCAGGCTGCCCGGCACCGTCGCCAGCAGGTGATCCGCGAGGCGTTGCGCACGTTCACGCTCGTCCGCGCTCAGGCGCGCCAAGACCCGCGCTTCGACGATGCGCGTGCCCTGCGCGTAGGCTCGGAACCCCGGCTCAGCGGCAAAGCTCGCGAGCGCGCGCTTGAGCCATGCGTCGCCCAATGCGCGGTCCAGCATGATGCCGTCGCCGGTCAGATAGCGAACGCCGAGTTCGTATTGCTCGAGCGCATCGCCCAGCAACGCCCGGTTCAGGCACGACAGCGCCTTCCATTCAGTTCGTGCGTCCACGGCAGGGTCTGACGTTGCGCTGACCGCAGACTTTGCCGCTGCGCTCGCCGCCTCGGCGGCCGCGATGATTGCCGCCTCGTTCGCACTCGTGCGCACCATGCCACCCGCGACGCCAGTTTCGCCAGGAAACGAATCTTCCAGCAACCAACGGCGCTCGCGGGTACCCAGACTGCGCAGATCGCCATCCGCCAGCGCCCGGAGCGCCAAGGCAATCTCCGATGCGTCCGCCCCCTTCGCCGCGGCCACACGGTGCCAGCTCAGTGCGGCCCGATCGTCACGCGGCACGCCTGCGCCCAATTCATAAAGCCGCGCGAGGTCGCTACCGGCCCAGCTCTCGCCGCCGGCAGCAGCTTTCTCGAACCAGCCACGGCTGGCCGCCGCATCGGGAGCGACACCGCGTCCCGACAGATAGGCGAGGCCGACCAGTTCCTTGCCCGGTGCGCCGCCATTTGCCGCGCGCGTGGCCCATTCGAATGCCTGACGTTCGTCCCGCTCGCCGCCGAGCCCGGTAAACAGATGCCACGCCAGAGACTCTTGCGCCGCGACGTCGCCCTGCTCCGCTGCCTTGCGGAACCAGTAGAGCGCCGCGCTGTAGTCCACGGCGACGCCGTTGCCGAGATCGTAGGCGTCGCCCAGCATCGACTGGTACCTGGCTTCGCCGCTGCTCGCAAGACGCCACATCCAGTAAGCACGAGCGCCGGCGTCCAGGCCGGTGAGTTGTGGGCTCATCGCGAGCAGATGCATGGCCACCGGATCGCCGCCGCGTGCGGCGGCCGAACACCAGCGCATCGCGACCGCGTTGTCGCGGGACACGCCAAGTCCGCCCAGATACGCGGCGCACAGCGCGAGCTGCGAACCCGGATTGTTCGCTTGCGCGCCGCGCGTGTACCAGTCGATTGCGGCGCGCCGGTCGATCGCCACGCCGGTGCCGCTCCAGTAAAGCTGACCCAACAGCAGATACGCCGGAGCGTAGTGCTGCGCGGCGGCCTTCAGGATCCACGCAGTCCCAGCGTCGCGGTCTCCCTCCTGCTTGCGATCGAGCAGATGGGCGCCGAGCAGAAGCTGCGCCTGCGGGTCGCCGGCTTGCGCGGCACGTCCGAGATACTGCTCGCCGAGCGTGACGTCGAGCGGCACGTGAGCGCCGGTCAAGTATTGCACGCCGGTTGCACGGGCCGCTTCGGCGCTGCCGAGATCGGCCGCCTTACGATACCAGGCGACGGCCTGTTTCTTGTCCGCCGCAACGCCATCGCCTTCGAACAGCAGGCTGCCCACCATTACGATGGACTGGACGTTGCCGCGCTCGGCCCCCTCACGGGCGAGCCGATACGCAGCGGCATGATCGCGCGGCGTCCCTATACCGTTGAGAGCCAGGGAAGCGAGGTTGAAATACGCGAGCGGGAGTCCCTGCGCAGCCGCCTTCTCATACCACGATCTGGCCTCGGCTAAGTTCTGCGGCTCGCCCTCGCCATGCTGCAGCATCGTGCCCAGATCGTTCTGCGCGGCAGCCACACCGGCATTGGCCGCACCGCGCATCCAGCCGATCGCGGCCGCCGGATCGGCCGGGCCGCCGCGGCCGTTGCGATATTCAAAAGCGAGGCCGAACTGCGCGAACGGATCGCCGTCGAGCGCGGCCTTGCGATACCACGCCCGGGCAAGCGCATCGTTACGCGCGACGCCGGTGCCGTTTGCGTACAGATCGCCGAGACGGCGTTGCGCATAGGTCACGCCGGCGTGCGCCGCGCCCGACATCAACGCGAAGCCGCGGCCTGGATCGCGCGGCAAACCGGTGCCGTTCAAGCCGCTCAGGTACAGATCGCCCAGCATGGCCTGCGCGGCAGGCAGATGCTGAGCGGCTGCGGCGTTCACCCATGCGCTGCCCTTCTGGATGTCCTGGCCGACGCCGTTGCCCTGCAGCAACGCGAGGCCGAGCATGAACTCGCCGTCCGCATCGCCACCCACCGCGCTGCGCGTGAACCATACGACTGCACCCGCGGGGTCCCGTGGCACGCCCTGGCCGTTCATCATCAGACGGCCGGCGTTGGCCGCGCCGTGCGGGTCGCCATGTTCGGCGGCCCGCGCGAATAGCGCGTAGGCCGCCGCGCTATCGACGGGCGCCCCTGCGCCGCTGTAGTTCATCAAGCCGAGCGCGTCGGCTGCGAAACCGTCGCCGCCGTCCGCCGCCAGCGCAAACCAGCGGCGCGCCGCCAGCTCGTCGTGCGGCACCCGCAAGCCTTGCTGATAGAGCGAACCGAGCAGCCTTGCCGCGACTAGCGAACCGTCGAGCGCCGCCTGTTCGAGCAGCGCGATACCGCGGTCGACGTCAGGCTGTGTGCCGAAACCGAACAGCACCATCTGGGCATACAGCGCGCGCGCATCGAGACGGCCGGTGGCCGCTTCGGCCGCGCACGTTGCAAACTGCTGCGCGGGTTTGGCGAGCGGCGAGACAGCCCATGATGCAACGGTGCTCGAAAGTGCGCATGGCGTGGCCGGGTCGCTGAAGACGGCAAGCGGTGCTCGCAACGTGATCGATGGTGCGGCGGGCGCGGCGGACAGCAGCCAGGTCGCGCTGGCTGCTGTCGAGGCCGCAGGCATGGCGCCGACGTCCCACGGCGAGAGCGCCGGGACGGCAAGCGCGAAGACGGCGCAAAGGCGCCGCAAGGCTGGACGGCGCAGCGGCAGGCCGTGAGGACGGCCGTTAGTGTGGTTCATTCGATCTCGTGGAAGGAGCCTCGTGCGGACGGCAACCGGCACACACGGTTCAGTGCCAATCCAAGAGTATCGGCAAACAGCGAAAAAAACTTGATGATTGGCAACGGCCGGTAAGGCCTTTGCGCAGCGATTCGGTTTGGCGCGAATCTCGCCGCCGCCGTCGCCTTCTTCGAAAAGGACGACAGCGGCGGCTGGGACCCTGCTTATTGCGCCAACGTCACCTGACCGTAGGCGACCGCGCTGTTGTTAGCAGCATGGATCACGTAGAGGATCGAACGTTTGTACAGGCTGCTGCCGGAGATAGGCAGGAAAACAATTGCGGCGTTACCCGAGAGCGTCGCGCCCGGAATCTGGCAGGACGTAGCCGTGCCAGTCGTGACGTTCAACGTGTAGAGGTTCTGGCTGGAACCCGTCGTGCTCAGCAACAGCGTACCCGTCACCGGACAGTTGCTCATCGTTCCCGAGACCGCGCCGCTGCTCGAGATCGTGAGAGAGGTATTGGTTTCCGTCCAGGTTCCGGCAACGGTTGACTGACTCACCGCGAGTGCATTCGCCGGATCGTAGGTCCACGACAGATTGACGGTGCTGCTGTTCACCACGAAGCTGCCGCCGAACGTCTGGTTGCTCGTGAAGGTACCCGAGCCCGACGTGGCCGTAGAGTACAGCGAAGAGAGGAACTGACCACCCGAGGTCAAGGTCCAGGCCGAACTCGCCGGCGTGATGACGCCGAAGAATTCCGACATCGCGATACTGCCCGCCGTGCTCAGGTACGAGATGTTGTTCTGCGGGTCGACGAAGGCCGTGGTCTTGCTGATTCCCGACGTCACCGACCAGATCCCTTCGACGCCGTTGCCGGTTGCCGCGGTCGAACCGGGCTGCGGACTGCTCAGGTTCGGCAGCGACTCACCCGTGACGGCGGGCGTGGACGCCGATGTCGGTGCACTTGCTGCGGCCGGTGCGCTTGCTGCCGTAGGCGACGAAGCACTGCTTGATGAAGGTGTGGCCGCCGGACTGGAACCCCCGCCACCTCCGCCGCAAGCCGCAAGAACAAGCGACGCAACCAGAGACAACGCCAATGTTGCTTTGTTTTTCATATCTGTTTGTTTTATTTGGACAAGCGCGGCTGTGAAAACCGCGGTCTCTTGCCATTAGTTAGATTGACCTCGATTTTTGCTGCCGGCACAAATTCGCAGAATTATTTTGGGAACTCGCTTGACAAAAATTGTGCATGCGGTTCTTTGTAATAATTTTGAATAGTGCTAAGGGGGTATACGGCAGGATCTCCAAGGACTTTAATATTTTTGTAGGGTTATTTGCAGATTTCACTCAGGAAGATATTTTCCTGCAGGTGGCGACGGAAATCCGGGCGAGATGCTTCAGTGGCAATATCCACGGCGCATAGACAGGCCGTCAAATGTTATGCATCCATCTATGCGAATCAGATCAATATCGACTCGTATTGAAACACCGTGCAGCCTGTTTTGACTTGATCGACTTAGAACATTCGTTGCCGCGAATCGTCCGTGCTGAACTTGGGTGATTCAGGACGTTCTGCATCCTGATGCGAGGTCGCAAATAAAAACCAAATGGTATCGGGCTCGTGGATTGAAAGATAGCTAATCCCGGCAACTGAGCAGGCAACGTTGCATGGTTTGAAATTTCTCGTTAATTCACGGAGTTAGCCGATTTGAACGGGAGCGACTCGCTTTCATTTGGCGCAATCGCATTGGGCAACAGGTTGCGTCGGGCAGGATTGATCTCAGCCTGCGCTGGAAACGCTCGCGGTAAGTCGCCCCGGCCTCGCGTCCCCGCAACGGATTTGCCTAAACACCCCGATCGCGCGTAAAATAGCGCGCTCTGCGGGCGTCGTATAATGGTAATACCCTAGCTTCCCAAGCTAGAGCCGTGGGTTCGATTCCCATCGCCCGCTCCACTATGGCTCAAACCCTTGCCACGTAAGGCTCCGAGGGTTTCGCTAAAGTGGCCGCACCCACAACTGCTACTCACACCTGCGCTTGAAAAATGGGCTTTGGAGCTTTCCTTGCCCATCAAGACGCCACGGTTGCACCGCGACAAAAAGTCGGGTGGTTACCCCTTTCGCTACAGACTTCCGGCTATCCTTGCTCAACGGCTGGGGAAGGTCAGTGTTTACCTGTCGCTCAAGACCAAGGACTATTTTTTCGTGCTATTTGAATTAATCTTTAGCTCTTCGGCCTCAAGGAACTTCCTTCGCCGTTTCGTGAGATTGGTAGAATCCTGCTTGGCGCTATCAACAGACTGACCGGCTATATTTTCTACACCCTTCACGTGCGCCCTATCCTCAGCAACAACAACATTACCTGCACCGCCCTCAACAAACGTTTCTTTTTCGCCCTCCTTATTTTTGCCAAGCATAGCTATCTCGTATTGGATTAAGAAAAACTAAAAGGCTTATGAACGATATGATGGCTCTATTTTGCATGAAGCTATCGGTTCGTCAACAATAATACAACTCCCATCGCCGCACCTCCTTACTCATCTCACCTCCTCTCGCTTTTCCGGCTTAGTGTCCAATATGCCAGCGAGCGCACTAACCGCCTAAGCCGGCGTGTCCTTGTGAGTCTCCTCGTTGAGTTGGGGAAGCATTCGCCTCCACAGCCAATAAATATCCGCACCGCCTATAGAGCCATCTTCCTGCCTACTACAAAAAAACCTTGAGTTCTCTAAACTTTCCACGAAATTTGTCGATATATATCATATCAATTCGTTTTTATATTCTATATCACATATCATGAACCAACAGACACAGCAAATAGCCACGACAATCATCGCCGTCATGGGTCTTCTGATATCGTCTTATCTTCTCTATATCAATATCAGAAACAGAAGAACGCAGCTATCTGCCTATTACATCTCACGATCTCTATACAGGAGCAACAAGATCGTTCTCAAATACATTAACACCGAGCAGCTTGATGGGCGCTTCCTCGTCAAGTTAGTGCTATTCAATCCCGGATCAGTTGCATCAATCATCCATAGCTTCGCAGCGTTCAAGCCGACGAAAAATCCCAATCGCATTTTTCGCTTCTTTAAACCAACCGTCATCAAAAGAATCGAAAGTTCCTATTGGTGGCCGACACAGGATGAAAACCAAAAGGAACCACGATACATTGATGACGAGTATAAAAATCTCTACGTTAAAGATTATCGGGTGATTCTAGTATCGATACCTGGCTTGATTGACAGATCGAAATATAAATTTGAGATTCGAACAAATATTGATTATCAAACCCACGAAACTACTCTCGATGGGATAAAAGGAACGACTCGATTCAGTCATCACTATGAAGAGTGGCACATTGAGAAATAAGTCTCAGAAAGCGAAACCTCTATAAGAAAGCCTTCTAGATTTTTGGAACTTTTTTCTACCATCCTCTATCCTTGATACGATTGCCACGACCACGAAAACGAGTTTTAATTCAAATCTTTATCTATTGTGCCTGCCGATGATTGCGAATCGCGACATTATTTAGACTCTTTCTTGACGGATTTTGAAATTTTATCAAAAATAACAAGCGGAAGTTTGTTGGTCACAATGCAGCCATTTTTCCCAGCAGCTTTAACCGCAAGCACGACAGAGTTTTTCTGAGACTCTGCAAGTGATCGACCTTTTTCCGGATTGGCCTCTTTAACATGACTCAAAGCTTTCTTCGTTGCAGTTTCCTCATCCGGTGCTGACACGATCATCTCTAGGACATGGGGATGATCTAGCGTTTTTACGTAAGCCTTATAAAGTTTATCAGCCATTTCACCCCCTGATTCCGATTAAAGTCCAGCATTTTGAAAACGCGTGACTTCCAGAGTGGAAAAACTTTGCGCCGCTTCCTATTCCTCAAGATAAGCCAAAGGATGTCCGAAGCTCGATAGCCCCACAGCTAGACTCCATCAGTGTCATTGCTATCGCCAACGGGCGCGACGTTTGAACATACCTCTTGCTATACTAGTCTAACTTGGCCCGACTCACAAAATAATGCGCGGCGCATAGACCGGTTCAACCACACACGAAGAGGAAAAAATGTATAGGGGTTTCAACGTCGACATGGAAGGCATCAATTTAGATAGCCTGCTGCAATTCCAGGAAGCTGGAAAAAAAATTCATTCTGGAAACAAAGCCCAAGTTAGCACGAAATTGGATTCATTCAAGAATGAAAATGGAGAGCTATTGGCATCGGAAATTGTTGCGGACTGGTTTCCACTTATCGATGCAAATGTTTTTTTATCCCATTCCCATCGAGATTCAGATCTTGTGGTTCAAATTGCCGGATGGCTTAAGGAACGATTTGGCCTTACATCGTTCATCGATTCGTGTATATGGGGTTATTCAGACAATCTTCTGAAGATTATCGATGATGAATATTGCTATCAACGACTGAAAAAAACCTATAGTTATGAAAAAAGAAACCGGTCGACCGCGCACGTTTATATGATGCTATCGACAGCATTAATCAAAATGCTAAATAATTGCGAGTGCATATTTTTTATAAATACTCCGCAATCAATTTCACCCAAAGACTACATTGAAACCGAGGCAACAACTGATTCGCCGTGGATCTACTCCGAAATCGCAATGACGAGTTTAGTTCAAAAGAGATCGCCCAAATCTCATCGTGAGCGCACGTTAACCAAAGCATCTTTGGCCAACGAAGCCTATACTTTTGACCATGCGTTGCAGGTGCAATATGACGTAGACCTTACACACCTTACGCCGCTAACGGGGAAAAGTTTATTACATTGGCAGGAATCTGTTGAAGCAAAAGGAGTGGATGCTCTGGACAAGCTCTATTCTCTCGCATAGGAGTTTAAAATGGAACAGAAAATTGCTCATCTTGGCTTCATTCAAGGTGTCATAACTCGGATGGGGTCCAATTCGTTTCTAATCAAAGGTTGGACCGTGGCTTTGGTTGCGGCAATTTTTGCGTTGTCAGCCAAAGATTCCAACTCCAATTTTATATTTATTGCGATTTTTCCGATTTTTGTTTTTTGGATACTCGATTCCTATTATCTGCGCCAAGAACGATTATACCGAAAGCTTTATGAGAAGATTGCGGACGACGCGTTGAAGAGTGACAAGTTTACCATGAACGCCGCTCAATTCGGCCGCGAAGTGCAGTCCCTGCCTCGGATAGCGCTTTCAAAATCAATCGTGCCATTTTATATTTTGATTTTAATTATCCTCCTCGTGTCGGCTCTTAAAGTAGAAGCTGGACTTACTATTCGAGGACTAGCCGGCCAAATTTGTCAAGGTTTAAGTTAATCGAAAGGCAGGACGAACTTGGTGGACAGTTGAGTTCGCGCAATCCCGAACACGAACCTCCAGACTCAATGCAAGCTTTGTCGAAAGTGATCTGGACGTTCCTGTTTGGGTTGTGCTACTTTACCCACACCTGTTACGCAGGCCTTTTACCCACACTTTTTTGCTCTATTTTTAAGCAAAAGCGTGATTATGCTGTTGATTTGAAAAGGTTTTGGCGGCTGATGGTTTACACTCCCATCGCCCGCTCCACATTCAGCGCTGACCCTCAGCGGAGATCAGGCACGAAAGCCGCCTCTACGAAGGCGGCTTTTTCGTACTGATGGCGGTAACTTGCGGCGATCGATGCAATCGCGCCTTCCGGTGCACGCAACGTCGCCCCTACCGCCCTCACCTTGCCGCTACCTTTTGTAGCCATCGAAGATGATCCACGATCCCAACCAAGCCGGCCAGCCAGGCGAGCTTCCCCAGAGCGCCGACCACGCTAACCACGATGCGTCCGCCACCCCAACTGACGTCCGTAACGGCGAAACAGCAGATGCGAACGCATCGAAAGAAGCGCTGCGCTTGCGCCGCATCCGCAGCTTCGTCACGCGCGCCGGCCGCGTCTCGACCGGCCAGCGCCGCGCGATGGACGAGCTCGGCCCGCGCTTCGTGGTGCCCTACGCGCCGCAGCAGCCCGACTGGGATACGGTGTTCGGCCGCCGCGCCGCGCGTGTCTTGGAAATCGGCTTCGGCATGGGCGCGACGACGGCTGAAATCGCGGCGCATCGCCCCAACGACGACTTTCTAGGTGTCGAGGTTCACGAGCCGGGCGTCGGTGCGCTGCTCAAGCTGATGGGCGAACAGCAACTGTCGAACATCCGCATCATCCAGCACGACGCAGTCGAAGTGCTTGAACAGATGATTGCGCCGGAGAGTCTGGACGGCGTACACATTTTCTTCCCCGATCCGTGGCACAAGGCGCGGCATCACAAGCGCCGCCTGATTCAACCGAAGTTCGTCGCGCTGCTCGTCTCGCGCCTGAAACCGGGCGCATATCTGCACTGCGCAACCGACTGGCAGAATTACGCCGAGCAGATGCTCGAAGTGCTGGGCGCCGAACCCACGCTCGAAAATACAGCCGAGGGCTATGCGCCGCGCCCGGAATATCGTCCGGTGACGAAATTCGAGCGCCGCGGCCTGAAGCTCGGTCATGGCGTGTGGGACCTGGTGTTCAAGCGGCGCAACGGCAGCTAGGCGCTGCGTCATCACCGGCTTCAAAAGCAGCAAAAGGTCCGCAGCTACGCGGACCTTTTGCTTTCAGAGCCAGAACGAAACAGTCACTCCGACCAGTTCAGGCCGTCGCTGTAGCCCACGATCAGGATCAACAGACCGAACGCGATCCGATACCACGCGAACGCCGTGAAGTCATGCGCCGCAATGTAGCGCAGCAGCCAGCGCACACATGCGAATGCGCTGATGAACGCAGCGACAAAGCCGAGTGTGAACGTCCCCAGCGCATCCGCCGAAAGCAAGTGCCAGCTCTTGAGCAGTTCATAGGCCGTCGCGCCGAAAATGATCGGCATGGCGAGGAAAAAGGAAAACTCGGTCGCAACACGCCGCTCGAGGCCGAACAACATGCCGCCGATGATCGTCGAGCCCGAGCGCGACATGCCTGGAATCAACGCGAAACATTGCGCGAGGCCGACCTTGAGCGCATCGAACGGACCCAGTGCGTCGACCGACTGCACGCGCGGTGGCGCGGCGCCGCGTGCGCGCTGCCGCGCTTCGGCCCACAGGATCACCACACCCCCCGTCACCAATGCGAACGCCACCGGCACCGGCGCGAACAATACGGACTTGATCGTCGCTTCGAATAACAAGCCAAGTACGACCGCCGGGATGGTCGCGATCACCACGTTGAGCGCGAAACGGCGCGCATCGGACCGTGCCGGCAATCCGGTGAGGACCGTGCCGATGCGCCGGCGGTACTCCCAGCACACGGCCAGAATCGCACCCAGTTGGATCACGACGTCGAAGGTCTGCGCGTGTTCGCCGCTGAAATCGAGCAGGCTACCCGCGACGATCAGATGACCGGTGCTCGAAACCGGCAAAAATTCGGTTAACCCTTCGACGACTCCGAGTATCAAAGCCTTGCCAGCCAGTAACCAGTCCATCCATGCCCCTCGTCGCCAGGTTGTCGATCAGGGCTGGTCAAGCAACGACGCGCGGCCCTGCCGGCCGCGCGCACGTCATTTCTCGACGATCTGCACGCGTATGCCGTTTGTAAGAATTGTAATTGTACCTGGTTCGTAGTTCACGCCGGCGAATTGCAATTGCTCAGGCTTGAAGGTGTAAATCGGATAGTTCGTCAGAAGCTGGGTCGCCAACAGCGCCGCGGCGGCGTTGATCTGCTGCGTGTAGGCCTGCGCGCCGCCACTCACATTGACGCTGTCCACGTTGGGCGACTTCAGGACCACGGAGCGGCTCGCGGCATCGTAGGCCAGCTCGCTCGACAGCGTGAACACGCCGTCCACCGGCTGCTGCAGGAACGGGCTGGCAAGGTGCGCGTCGAGTCGCACGGAGACACGGTTGGCATCCGGCAGGAAGCCGACCACCGGGTTGCTCAGCGCAACCTGGAAGACCTGCGAGATGGTCCGCTGATAGGGGAACTTGCGCTGCACGGCGTCCTGCACCTGTTGCTGCGAGAACGTATAGTGCGACGGGATGAACGGGAAGGTCGACGCCGCACACGCGGCCAGCGACAGCGTGATGCCAACGGCGGCACTGGCCGCGAGCAGGAAACGACGCCGGGTCGGCGCGACGGCTTGGGTCATGCAGATTCTCCTGTCGGTCAGAGTTAGCGCTTCCATTGCCGACCAGAGTTCGCGTGTCGACCAGAGTTCGTGCTTTGGCACGTTACCCTGAGCCCATTACGCGTTACTCTGGTCCGATACAAAGCACTGACTCCAATCCAAAGTGGTTGCGGTTGAAACGGCCCCTTGAAGGGGATCGGACCATGATTTTGTTGGGCGCGAAGACACGGCCAGGAGCACTCAGCCGCGCGCTGCGGGCTTTGTCTGCGTTTCGAGCAGGGTCAGCCAGGCCAGCGCCTCCGCACGCGTCGCACCGCACATCTCGGCCTGCGGTTGCAGACCTGAGCAGCACGCCGGCCGCTCGGGCAGGCCGAAGATCGCGCAGCGCAGATCGTCGCCGAGCTGCACGCAGCGCACGCCCGCCGGCTTGCCGTGCGGCATGCCGGGAATCGGACTCGAGATCGACGGCGCGATACAGCACGCGCCGCACTCGGGGCGGCACGCATGACCCGCGACATGAAACAGAGATTCGACTGTCACCACATTCTTCCTGAAGCACCTCAACGATCACCACCAGCGCCCCTGTGGCACGCCAGCCCCGCATTGTGCCATTGAGGCGCGTGCGACCTTTTTACGCAATGCGGAACCTGGACGCACACGTAAACTGGGCAGATACAAACGGCCACGCTCAAGAGGCGCCTGCCCCGCTCCACCCGGTCTAGCCGACCCGCAGGTCTCTCCGTACTTCCCGGCGTGGCGCTCACCGAGCCGCCCATGACCATCGCCGATACCCTGTTTCGTCCCGACCTGCTCGCGAAATACAGCGCGAACGGCCCACGGTATACGTCCTATCCGACCGCCCTTCAGTTCCGCGACGACTTCCACCAGGCCGACTACCTGCGCGCCGCAGCGGATCCGGGCGCCTCGGCGACAGACCTCTCGCTGTACTTCCACATTCCGTTCTGCGACACCGTGTGCTTCTATTGCGGCTGCAATAAGGTCGCGACGAAGAACCGCGCGCATGCCCGGCCCTACCTCGAGCGGCTCAAGCGCGAGCTTGCCTTGCAGGCGGCCTGCTTCGACACCGCGCGACCGGTCTCCCAGTTGCACTGGGGCGGCGGCACGCCGACCTTCCTCTCGCACGACGAGATGGCTGAACTGATGGCGGCCACGCATCAACATTTCAGGCTCAGTCCCGACTCGGTGGGCGAGTTTTCGATCGAAGTCGACCCACGCGAGGCCTCTGCGAGAACCATCGTCCATTTGCGCAATCTCGGCTTCAACCGTTTGAGTCTTGGCGTACAAGATTTCGATCCGCTGGTTCAGCAGGCGATCAACCGGATTCAGCCGTTGGAGATGACCGCCGCAGTGATGCGGGCGGCACGCGCGACAGGCTTCCATTCGATCGGCGTCGATCTGATCTACGGACTGCCTCATCAGACGGTCGACAGCTTCAGCCGCACGCTCGACACCATGCTGGCGCTCGCGCCCGATCGGCTTTCGGTGTTCGGCTATGCACACATGCCGCAGCTCTTCAAGATGCAGCGCCAGATGGACGCTACGGCCCTGCCCTCGCCTGCGGTACGCCTCGGGATTCTGCGGCTGGTGGTCGAGCGGCTGACTAGCGCAGGGTACGTGTACATCGGCATGGATCACTTTGCGCTGCCCACCGACGAACTGGCGCGCGCTCAGGCTCAACGCAGCTTGCATCGCAATTTTCAAGGCTACAGCACGCACGCCGAGTGCGACCTGATCGGCATTGGGGCGTCGTCGATCGGCAAGGTCGGCGATGTGTATGCGCAGAATGCCAAGGACGTGCCGGGCTACGGCGCCGCCATCGATGCCGGGCGTCTTGCGATCACCCGCGGCGTGCGCCTCAGCGCCGACGACCGGCTGCGCCGCGATGTCATCACCGAACTGATGTGCAACCTCGAACTGCGCTTCGACGAATTCGAGGCGGCGTATGGCATCCGCTTTGCGGATACGTTCTCGGCGGAGCTGGAGCGTCTGCGCAGTTTCGAGAAAGACGGGCTGGTGTCGATTGGTAACGACAAGCTCGAAGTCCTGATGGCCGGACGCATGCTGGTGCGCAACATCGCGATGGTATTCGACCAGTATCTCGGCCAGCAGGCCACCGAGCGGTTTTCGCGAACGGTTTGAGTGTTTTCAGGCTGTGGGCGGTGCGCGGCCACGGCCGGGCCGCCGAATTGCCGGTGTGCGGCCCGGGAACTTTGACACCGCTAAAGTGGGCGGCTGACCGCGCAACTTGCCCAGCGCGGCATTTTCAGCCATAATCCGCGTTTCACGCCGCGCGCACCTCGATGCGCGCGTGTCGCAAGACAAGCCCAGGTGGTGAAACAGGTAGACGCAGGGGACTCAAAATCCCCCGCCGCAAGGCGTGCCGGTTCGAGTCCGGCCCTGGGCACCAAAAGTTATTCCGGCAGAAGCCGCAGCATTCCGAGAAACCCCGCAAAGTCAACGACTTGCGGGGTTTTTTCTTGCCTGCGAGGCGCGCCCGCACATCCCGCCTGCCGGCTCGTCGAGCAATGGCTCGCCAGCGGGCGCGCATGGCTGAAACTATCCGCGCCCTACCTTGACTCGCTCGTCGGCGAAGCCGGATCCTACGCGGACGTCGACGCGATGGCTCGCCATTGGGTCAGCTTTGCGCCTGAACGGCTGGTGTGGGGCAGCGATTGGCCGCATACGACATTGCGCCGGTCACCCGCGCCTCGCTCGATATCGGCAAAACTTTGTGACTGGGCGGAAACCAGCTTGATCAGGCGGCGCATTCTCGTTGATAACGCTGTCACGCTTTACGGATTTTGAGCAGCCGGATCGTCGTGCGCCCCGATAAGCAGTCGCAAGGAATGCACATAACATGCTTCATGCCGTTGGCATTTTCCAGAAGCTACGCGGACGGACGCCCTCCCTCCCAGGCACGCTGCAACAGTGCTCTGAGCGGTTCCTCCTCAATCGGTCGCGGATTCCAGTATGGATTCGACAATGCCACCTTGCATGCATGATCGAGGTCGGCTTCGCCCAACCCAATCTCGCGAAGGCCTCGCGGAACGCCAAGCTCTTCGTTGAGTTGATAAAGGCCGTCGGGCGCCGAGTCCACGTTCAACGCCCTCGCGATTCGGCCCATCGCCTCATCCGCAACGGTACTGTTATAAGCGAGAGAATGAGGCAGAACGATTGCGTGCGTCTCAGCATGAGGGAGATTAAACGTTCCACCCAAGGTGTGGCACAGCTTGTGATGAAGAGCCATGCCAACATTGCCGAGTACCATTGCGCATAGCCACGCACCATAGAGGCACTCGCTGCGCGCCGCTTTGTCCTTGCTGTTCTTCTTCACTCCACGCAGGCCGTTGGCGAGTGAACGAATGCCTTCCTCCCCCATTAGCGACATGACGGGATTTCCGTCCTTTGCGTACAGACCTTCGGCGGCATGAGCGATAGCGTTGAGGCCGCTGACAATCGAGAGACGAACCGGGAGCCCGATGGTCAACTCCGGATCGTACAGGACTGTCCTGGGAATGACCTTGACATCGCGGCCCGTTTTCTTCAGGCCGTTTTCAGTTATCCCGTAGATGGGAGTCATCTCCGACCCGGCATACGTCGTGGGTATCGCGATAATCGGCAGCGACGATTCGAGCGCAATCGCTTTGCCGAGCCCAATCGTCGAACCGCCACCAATCGCCACTGCGCAGTCTGCATCGACCGACTTCGCGTGTTCGCGCGCGCGACGAGCGTTCTCGATGGGAACATGCATCTGGGCGCCGTCGAAGACGCCTGCGCTCGCAGGTCCAAGAAGAGACGAAACCACTTCGGCCTGAGCCTTTTGCTCGGGCGTACAAAGTACCAGCGCGCGGCGGGCACCCAACGTCTCCACTTCCTGTTGAATCAGCTTCATGCTCCCAGCACCGAATACGACTCTCGACGCCTGCGTGGTATAGGTGAACTCATACATGAGATTAGCTTCCTGTGTCGTCAAACGGTGCAGCTTGCTCAGAGGTAGTCGACCTGGTGGCGAGCAATACGAACGTCACCCACGATTTGCTTCACTCGCAGATGCTCAGGATGCGACGCATACGCGTCGAGCGACGCCTGGCTTTCGAACTCCGTGTACAAGACTACGTCGCAGGCGTAATCCACGGCGCTTACATCCAGCCCGACCTCCAGCCTGGTAAGCCCAGGAATCTTTCCGCTCAGACTTTCGAATGCAGTCTTTACGAGCACAGCGGATTCCTTCTTTTGCTCGGGAGTCTCACCGCGAACGTTCCACATCACGATATGCTTGACCATATTTGATTCCATTAGTGGTACTTGTTACCAGGCCAAATGTTCGAGATGCAATCTCATGACTCAAGTATGCACGTCAGTTGGGCCTCGCCACGCACCTGGCCCCGCTGAGTTCTAAATCCGGTCTGCCATAGAAAAGGTCGTTACGCTTTGTTCTTGTTGTACACGTCGACGAACACGGCCGCGAGCAGAACGATGCCTTTGATAACCTGCTGATAATCCACGCCGATGCCCATGATGGACATGCCGTTGTTCATCACGCCCATGATGAAGGCGCCCACGACCGCACCCACGACCTTCCCGACCCCACCGGAGGCGGAAGCGCCGCCGATGAAACACGCTGCGATGACGTCGAGTTCGAATCCCGTACCAGCTTTCGGCGTTCCGCTGTTCAGACGTGCGGCGAAAATCAGACCTGCCAGCGCTGCAAGGACACCCATGTTCACAAAGGTCAGGAAGCTCACTGCCGGGACGCTGACACCCGACAATCTCGCTGCCTTTGCATTGCCGCCGACCGCGTAGATGCGGCGGCCGATCGTCGTGCGATTCATGATGAACGTGTACACACCAATCAGCACAGCCATGATGACGAGCACGGTAGGCAAGCCACGATAGGATGCAAGCAGGTAGCAGAAGAACACAATCAGTGCCGTAAGGACGAGATTCTTCGCTACGAACATCGAGAACGAACCGCTCTCGACTCCATGTTTCGCCGCGCCGGCACGATGCCGAAGCTCGATCGCGAAGAAAAGCGCGCCGACAAACGCGCCGAGGACAATCGAGGTGATGTGAAGTGTCTGTCCGTGAAAAAGGTCAGGGATGAAACCCGAACTCACGGCGCCGAATGCATCGGGGAACGGGCCGATGGACTGGCCTTGCAGAACGAGGTTTGTCATGCCACGGAAAACCAGCATGCCGGCCAGCGTCACGATAAACGAAGGCATCCGCCAGAACGCAATCCAGTAGCCTTGCACGGCGCCGATCAGCGCGCCGGCCGCGATACAGATGATGGTTGCCCAGACGTAGTTGACCTCGAACTGCACCATCAATACTGCCGCCAACGCGCCCACCAAACCGGCCGTCGAACCGACGGACAGGTCGATGTGGCCTGAAACAATCACCATGAGCATGCCTAGCGCCATGATGACGATGTAACTGTTCTGGAGCACCAGGTTGGTCAGATTGAGCGGTTGCATCAGTACGCCGCTCGTCGAGACCTGGAAGAAGGCCATGATGATGACGAGCGAAATGAGCAGTCCATACTCGCTGCCAATACGCTTCATCACACCAAAAACTTCGCTTTTCTTAACCTCGGCGCCGTCGGCGACCACTGGAGAGAGTGCCTTACGCATTTTCGATGCCTCCATTTCGCATAATCGCCCGCATAATCTTTTCCTGCGAGACTTCCTCTGCGGTGAATTCGCCGACAAACCGGCCTTCGTTCATGACGTACACGCGGTCACACATGCCAAGCAGTTCGGGCATTTCCGAGGAAATCATGACCACACACTTACCTGCCGCAACCACCTGATTGATGATGTTGTAAATCTCGTACTTCGCTCCCACATCGATGCCTCGCGTGGGCTCGTCGAGAATCAGCACCTCGGGTTCAGAGAACAACCACTTGCTCAGCACGACCTTCTGCTGGTTTCCACCCGAGAGGTTGCCAACGACGTGGGTCACGCCTTGAGCGCGGATTCGGAGCTTCTTGAGAAAATAGGCCGCAACCTTTATCTCCTTGTGCTCGTCGACGACGCCAAATCTGGAGACCCCCATCAGATTCGCCAGCGTGATGTTTCGCTTGATGTTGTCGTCCAGCAGCAGACCGTTGCCTTTCCGGTCTTCGGTCACGTAGGCGATGCCCGCCTTGATGGCTTTCTGTACCGATGAAACGTCGACCTGCTTTCCGTGCATCAGCACCTGGCCAGTGATGTCCTGACCATACGCGCCACCGAAGACGCTCATGGCGAGTTCCGTGCGCCCGGAACCCATCAGTCCTGCGACACCCACGATTTCGCCCTTGCGCGCTTGCAGATTGACGCCTTTGATGACAGCACGGTCCCTCTGCATGGGATGCTGGACACGCCAATCCTTGACTTCAAAAATGACTTCGCCGATGTTCGGTGTACGTGGCGGATACCGGTCAGACATCTCCCGGCCGACCATCGCCTTGATGATGCGGTCCTCGCTCACGCTCTCGGCTTTGCAGTCGAGGGCGTCGACCGTCGAGCCGTCGCGGATAACGGTGATTCCATCCGCGACGCGCGAAATCTCGTTAAGCTTGTGCGAAATGATGATTGACGTCACACCGCGCGACTTGAGCTCGAGCAGAAGACCAAGCAGTGTGTCGCTGTCTTTTTCGTTCAGGCTTGCGGTGGGCTCGTCAAGAATCAACAGGCGAACCTCTTTCGACAACGCCTTTGCAATCTCGATGAGTTGCTGCTTGCCGATCCCGAGCGTACCGACCGGCGAATCCGGCGAGTCCGAGAGGCCGACCTTCGCCAGCAAAGCCTTCGCCTTCGCGCGCGACACCTGCCAATCGATGACGCCGCGCTTCGACTGCTCGTTACCAAGATAGATGTTCTCGGTAATGGAAAGCATAGGGACGAGGGCCAGCTCCTGGTGGATGATGATGATTCCGACCGCCTCGCTATCGGAAATATCGGCGAATGCCCGCTCCTGACCGTCGTAAAGGACGTCGCCGGAATAAGAGCCGTGCGGATAGACGCCACTGAGGATTTTCATCAGGGTCGATTTTCCCGCGCCATTTTCTCCACAAATGGCGTGAATCTCGCCCTGACGGACCCTCAGATTGACGTTATTCAGGGCTTTGACAGCGCCAAAGCTTTTCTGAATTCCGCGCATCTCCAGAATGGTATCCATGGTCAAATTCCTCTGATTGGTCACGCTCGCGAGCGTGTCTGCGTGAAGCGAGGCCCCGGTGGGCGCCCCGCCACGCGGACGTTCAGATGCCTCACTTGATCTGGGCCTGCGTGTAGTAACCGCTGGTCACCAGCTCCGCCTGGTAATTGGCCTTGTCGACGAGGATTGGCTTCACGAGGTAGGTCGGAACAATCTTCGTCCCATTGTTGTAGCTCTTCGTGTCGTTGACGGGCACCGGCTTGCCGGTCAGCGCGTTGTCGACCATTTCGGCGGTCACGCCAGCGAGCTTGCGAGTATCCTTGAACACGGTCGAGGTCTGGTCGCCCCGAACAATGTTCTTGACGTTCTGGATGTCTGCGTCCTGTCCCGTGACGACGGGCATGGTTTGCTGGGCCGAACCGTATCCGATGCTCTTGAGCGATGAGATAACGCCGACTGCAATTGCGTCATTGGGTGTCCAGACCGCATCGAGGTGGTCCTTGCCGTAAAAAGCGCTCAGCAAGTTGTCCATCCGGGCCTGAGCTGTCGCGCCATCCCAGTTGTGCGTCGCGACTTTATCGAAGGCAACCTGTTTGCTCCGAACCACGAACTTGCCGCTGTCGATGTACGGTTTGAGAACGGACATGCCACCCGCGTAGACCATATGGGCGTTGTTATCGTCCGAAGACCCGCCGAACACTTCGAGATTGAACGGAGTCTTGCTGCCGGCCTTCTGCCACGCGCTGACGATGCTCTGTCCCTGGAGGACACCGACGCCATAGTTGTCGAAGGTTGCGTAGTAGTCCACATCCTTGGTCTGGCTAATCAGACGGTCGTATGAGATGACCTTGATGCCTTTCTTCTGTGCGAGCGCCAGAGCGTCAGAAAAGGTCTTACCGTCGATAGGTGCGATGACCAGTGCTTTGACACCCTTCGCAAGCATGTTCTCGACCTGGTTCACCTGGGTCGGAACGTCGTAGTTTGCATACTGCAGGTCAGCCGAGTAGCCTTTTGCCTTCAGTGCATCGACCATGCTTTTGCCGTCGGTAATCCAGCGGGATTCGGTTTTGTCGGGCAGCGAAATGCCAACAACACCCTTATCCTGGGCAAAAGCAGCACCGGACATTGCCGAGAAAGCTGCCGAAACAGTCAGGATGACCGCGACACTCTTCAGAATTTTCATGACTTCGTCTCCTATTTAGTAATGCGCATTTGTGTTGCCGGTTTATGAGGTACGGAATTCTCGGCCGACGCCCGAGGGCGTCGGCCACTCAAACGCTCAACCGATCAAGACCTCTGCACCCGCTTCTTTGGAAGAAGCGAACATGGCCTCAATGACACGGCTAATGTTGTACGCCTGCGTAGCAGGCACAACCGATGGCGTGCCGTTTCGCAAAGCGTCGAAGAACGCGTTCGACTCCCGGTCGAAGTACACCGGGTTGCCGATTTCAGCGATATCGGGCGAATACTCCGTCTTTTTTGTTGCCCAGATTTCCGGGAAGCTGGTCTCTTGCCACTCGGTCCAGCCCTCCGGATGATCGCCTTTGCCCGCGTCATAAATCTTGTAGCTCGCGGGCAGCGAGCGGGAAGACATGATGCCTTCCGTTCCATAGGCGGTGATGTCCCAGCTCTCGGTCCACGGCAGGACGTCCCACGACATGAAGTCGACGGTAACAATCTTGTCGTCGTAGTTCAGCACCGCGCCTGCTGCGTCCTCACGCGATTCGTCACCGTGAAAGTTCGGGAACTTCGTGATTCGGGCATTCACAGAGCGGGGCAAGCCGAAGTGCAGAAGGATGCGGTCCACCAGGTGACATCCGATGACGAATACCGCGCCGCCGATATCACCCGGTTGGGTCATATGCGGCGTTCCCGCCTCATCGTGTGAGCAACCACCGTGGGCGCGCACCTGGACGACTTTGCCGAGACGTCCGCTCTTGAGTGCCGCCTGCATGGCGTCTACCGATGGAGCAAAGCGCCAGCAATAGCCGACTTGCACGAGTCCGCCGGTACGCTCAACAGCCTCGACGATGCGCTTGGCATCGGCCGAACTGCGGCCCGCAGGCTTCTCGCACAACACGGCCTTGCCCGCCTCGAGCGCCTCAATGGTCAGGTCTGCCATCTTCTCGCTCTTGGAGTGGACGAGCACGACATGAACATTTTCGTCCGCCAGGATATCTTCCTTCGAGCGCGCCTCGAGACCGAGCGCGTCGACAAACGGTGTGAGCAGCGGGCTTTTGTCCCACGCACCGAGCATCCTTGCGTCGGTGCGACGCTGGATTGCCTTGACCCGCCCGGACGTGTGGGGATGAGTGATGCCAAGACATGCTACGCCGAGCGTTT
The DNA here is from genome assembly GCF_056619545.1 of Paraburkholderia sp. SSBN10T. NCBI lineage: Bacteria > Pseudomonadati > Pseudomonadota > Betaproteobacteria > Burkholderiales > Burkholderiaceae > Paraburkholderia > Paraburkholderia sp. SSBN10T. The sequence continues at coordinate 34,768 of NZ_JBWQQI010000028.1, read as the reverse complement.
CGTTGGGACCGATCTTTCGCGTCATGATCTATCTCCTGCGGATTTCCAGTTACACCTTGACGGCTTTGCCCGACAAAGCGGACTCGAGCGCACAGTCCGCCAGACGCAGCGCCTTCAGCCCATCCTGCACGGAGGTCGGCAAAGGTGAGTTGCTGTTCAATGCGTCGACGAAGGCTTCGAGTTCGGCCTTGTACGCAGCCTCGTAGCGCTCGAGGAAGAAGTTGAGCAGCGGCTCGCGGACGTCAGTCGCTTCCCTGGACCAGCGTCGAATCGTCGAAGGACGCAGGTTTTCTTGCAGAAGCATTCCCTTCGAACCCGACACTTCCATGCGCTGGTCGTAGCCGTACACGGCTTCGCGACAGCAGTTGATGTGGCATTGCTTGCCCGAAGCGGTCCGCAATTGCACCATCACCGTATCGAAGTCGGTCAGCTTCTCAAGCGACTCGTCGACGAGACGGCTGGCCATGGCCATCACTTCGACCGGCTCTTCGCCGAGCAGCCAGCGGGCCATGTCCAGATCGTGGATAACCATGTCGCGGAAGATGCCGCCCGAGTGCTCGACGTAGTCACGCGAAGGCATGCCTGGGTCACGGCTCGAAATGATGACCTGGCGAACTTCGCCGACATCGCCTGCGTCGATCGCTTTGCGGAAGGCTTGCGATGTCGGGTCGAAGCGTCGATTGAACGCGAGCATGACGCGACCACCCAGTCGCTCCACTTCGTTTGCAGCGGCCAATGACTTCTCCATGTCGAGGTCGATGGGCTTCTCGCACAGAACAGCCTTGCCGCGCTTGACGGCTTCGAGCATGAACATGATGTGCGTATCCGTCGGCGTACCGATGACCACTGCGTCGATGTCGTTGCGCTCGAGGACACCTGCGGGATCCGTCGAGGCCTCGCAGCCCAGACGGCTAGCCAGCGACCCGGCTGCGCTTTCAACGGGGTCTGCCACCACGACCAGTTTTGCGTTCGGGCTCGCGGCGACGTTGCCAGCGTGAATGCGACCAATGCGGCCGGCACCGAGTACGGCGATTCGAATCATGTGAGTCTCCAGAAATACTCTGTGGTTTAAGTCCGAGCGCTTCAGACGGAAGTTGTGCTCTTTGCCGAGAACTGCGCGACGGTGGTGTCGTAGGCGCGCTTTGCCATCTCGTCGAGCGGCAATTTCCGATGCACCTGGGAGATGAGCTCCACGCCGTAGTACGGCAGCGCGCAGCCTGCTTGCTCAAGGGCATCGACGAAGGCAGGGCAATCGCCTGCACCTTCGCCACAAAGCTGGCGGTTAAAGGTCGAGTCGTCGAACAGCGATCCCATGACCTGCGCGCCGACGTCATCCATCTCCACGCCCTTGATGAAGCGCGCAGGAATCTGGGCGACTTCGCTGTAAGGGCTGCCACCGCGCGCGACGTGCCAGTGGTCGACCATCAGGCCGCCATTGGGCTGGTTGGCACCTTCAGCAACCTGCAGCGCCTCTGCGATGTTCCGGATGGGAGAGAAAGGCATGAACTCGATTGCAACCGTCGCGCCAACCGTCGCCACATCCTGGCAAAGCTTCGCGAATTCGTCGGTCATGCGGGCGAAGTCGGCCGGATTCTTGTCGAAGGGGCTCGCACCGATTTTCAGATTGCGCATGCCCAGTTCGCCGCCCAGTTCGATGAAACGGCGACGGCATTCGTCCGACTTGACACGCGCCTCGCCGTCGAAGTACCAGTCCATCAGAATTTCGAGCTCGAAGTACTTCATGCCCGTGTCGTCCAGAATCTTCCTGACGCCGGACAGCCCGTACTTCACGATGCTGTACTCGAGGTCATCGAGAATGAGGCCGATGCCGCTCCAGCCGGCACGCGAAGCCGCTTCGCAGCGCTCGCGCAGCGGGAACGGGCTGATCTCGTTCGGTGCACACGGATAAACGTCGCCAGCGAGTGTCCAGTACGCTGCCAGCAGTTCTTTCTTTGCGTTCATATGTAGTACTCCTGTATCTCTCAATGCCTTCAGTTTTTTCGGCGGCACACTCCCGCGCACCAAACGATTACGGGATTGCCCGCGTGGGCTTCGTGGACGTCGCGAGGGTAAAGTCCCACGCCACAGACCAAAACGGTGAGGAGATCCCGACGCGCTTACCCGCTTGCGGGTCGTCGATCTTGTTGAATTCGGCGATGAGTTCACGCTTGACGCCGAATACTGCGTCTTCGGGGAGATACGGACAGTCGGGTGTAAAAATGTGAGTGATGACCGGGTCAAAGCCAGGCGCGCTTACGATGAAGTGCAGATGAGCAGCCCGGTTAGGGTGTCGGCCCATTGCGGCGAGGAGCTTACCGACCGGACCGTCCGAAGGAATCGGATAGTGACGCGGCTTGACAGACTTGAACCAGTAGCGGCCCTCAGCATCCGACGTAAACACGCCGCGAAGATTCGAGTCAGGCTGGATGCCTTTCTGTTGCACGTCATAGAAGCCGTCGTCGTTGGTCTGCCAGACCTCGAGCTTCGCGTCAGGAATCGGGTTTCCTTCAATGTCGGCTACCCGGCCTTCGACAACCATGGGCTCGCCCTTTCCATCCAGGCAGATGTTCGCACCGTTCGGATATTCGGGTGCGTTGGCGACGTAGAACGGACCCAGAATGGTGTTCGGCGTAGCCCCGCTCGGACGGCGATGATTGATTGCATCAACGAGCATCGAGACACCGAGGACATCCGAGAGCAGGATGTACTCTTGCCGCCAGTCCGTGCACATTTGCCCCGTCTCGGTCAGGAAGCGAATGGCGGTGAACCACTCTTCATGCGTCGGCTCGATTTCCTTGACCGCAGCATGAAGATGCTTGACCAGAACCGACATCACCTGGCGCAGGCGAGCGTCAGCATCTTCGCTCATCCGGGCATTAACGACTTCAGCCGAGCGAGCCTCGTCGAAATAAGGCGATGCGGGCGGAACTGCAGAGGTTGCGCTTTGCATTGCGTGTCTCCATCAATCTCTTCTGTAGCTTTGAGACGAGTCTATATTCGTCGTGGCTGGCAAAACAGAGCTGGAAAGGGAAAGTCTTTCGCGCTGAGTGGGAAGAAACCCCAAATGCGATGAGCGCAGGCTCACGCCGTCCAATGCCGTTCGTATTCGTTCTGGTGAAACCGCTCCACGAGCGCATCAATGAACAGGCGGACCTTCACAGGCAGATGAGAGCGGGTCTGAAACGCGATGTTCATGGTCAGCCGGGGAAGATCCCAGTCGTCGAGCACCGGGACAAGGCGGCCTGCCTTGAGGTCGTCGTAGACGATGTACTTGGGCTGCACCAGAATACCCATGCTGTCTAGCGCGGCAATACGCAATATCTGGCCGTCATTCGACTCCACTAACGGCTTCACTCTGACAACGACGTTCTCACCACCACGAGTGAATGAAAGCTCGCGTGGATTGTCGGCGAGTTGATAGTTCAGCAGCCTGTGCTTCGCGAGCTCCGCCGGGAAGCGAGGGCGCCCGTTCGCCTCGATGTAGCCGGGCGATGCGGCCAATATGCGGCGCGTTGAAGCCAGCCTTCTAATTGTGATGTTGCTGTCCGGCTCAAGGACTTTCGTCCGAATCGCGACGTCGATGCCGTTCTCGATGATGTCGCAGTAACGGTTAGCCGCTATCACGTCCACTGTGATGTCAGGGTAACGCGCCGTGAAATCAGGGAGCATCGGCGCGATGTGAAGCATGCAGAACGATAACGAGGCGGTGACGCGAAGGACACCGCTTGGCCGCACAACCGCTTCCCTGGTGACAGCCTCTGCTTCGCCAAGGTCGGCGAGGATGGATTTGCAGCGCCGGTGAAACTCGGCGCCGGCCTCAGTCAGGTAAAGGTTGCGAGTCGTCCTGCGCACCAATTGGACGCCAAGTCTCGCCTCCAACGAAATCAAATACCGGCTTGCGGCCGAGATGGAAAGCTCGACAGCTTCCGCAGCCCGGCTGATGCTGCCCGTCTCCGCCACCTCGACGAATAGTTGTAGTTCCTTGAACTGATCCATGCCCTTGCACCATTACGCCTCGTTCGCCCACATCCGAGCCGGATGCGGGAGCACGCGCGACTTCGCTGAGTCGTTTCGTGTTTCGCGTCGGCACCATGATAGTGCCGTGGCTCTATCTTTTAGGCACAAAAACACATCAATAATCTATCAGTTCGGCTGATTCGCCATCCCCGCGACGCCATGCATACTTTGCGAGGGCTTGCGTAAACTCGGCCGGCTCCCAGTCCTCCCGAAGCGCGCGGAGCATCATCTGGCCTTGGCTCTGCGGCGCGAGTCCGCCGGCGGGCGGGTCCCTGTCAAGGTTTGTCGGGAACGCATAGCCTTCGGCGCACGAGGCAATCACCGACAGCGCCTCGAGCTCGGTTATCTTGCCGGTCCTGAACCTGTCCCGAAGGACTGGGTAGAGGGTCTCGGACATGCGCGTTCGGTCCACAGCTTCCATCGCCCGGCCATAAGCTGACGAGATTTGAAGCAGATTTGCCATGCGCTGAACGTGGCTCGTTCGATTCGAGCCGGCTGCGTGAAACAGCGCCGGATTGAAGAAGATGGCATCGCCTTTGGCAAGCGGCATCTGAACGAAGTTGTTCTCGAAATACTCCCGGAAATCAGGCCTACGCCAGGCGACATAGCCTTGAGCGTATCGCTGCGAGTAAGGCAGCAGTTTGGTGGGACCGCTTTCAACAGGCATGTCGCTGTGCGCGACCGCTCCTTGCAGCGTGAGAAAAGGCGACATTGCATGCACGTGCGCTGGAAAACACGCGGCCACCTCAGCCGTCTGGAAGCCCAGATGGTAGTCGCGATGGGCCTGCTGCGCCTCTCCCCCGGGTCTGACAACATTGACCTGGGACGTGACCTGAAAGCACGGGCCAAGCCATGCCTCGGCAGCGGCCGGCAGCCACCGGTTCGAAAAGTATCTGGCGAAAACCTCAGGTGCTGCAACGCAGAGTTTTTCCTGCGCGTTCCAGATACGGTCGTTCGCGCCTGCTTTCGCGAAATGATCAGCCTTCGAGCCCGATTTCTTCTCGGCTTCAATAATCGATTCGAAGACAGTCGTCGCCTCATCCACGCACCCGGTGTCGGCAAAAGCGTGCTTGAGCACAAAGACGCCTGCTCCATCTCGCAGGACCCCGGCCCACTCCGCCAGTAGCTGAAGCCTTTCTGTTTCAGACGAGCTCACTTCTTCCAGGTCGCGGCATTCGTATACAGGAATCGCTTGAACCAGCTTTGCCGCGTAGCGCAGCCCTCGCTCCCCTCTCGCGTTGAGCGCTGTCACGAAATCACTCAAGCTGCAGTCGCTTTCGCGATACCAGTTGGTTCGCCCCGCGAGGTTGTCTTCACGTCGGTCGTCCATACGTGCCTCCTGTTTTCGATGTAGGATAGCTCGCAAAACACCAATCGAATTATCAGAAACACATCAAAAAACTATCAACGAAGGAGGGTCGAATTGGCTCACCGCTTCTTGATCAAGGAAATTGCGCTTCAGGCAGGGCTTGGAGTGGCGACTGTTGATAGGGTGCTGAACGGACGCGCAAACGTTCGGGAGCACACGCGCAATCGGGTTGAGCAGGCAATCAAAGAACTCGAGAAGCAGGAGCTAAACCTGGCGAACACGGGGCGCAAGCTCATGGTCGACGTGGTAGTAGAAGCACCGGCGCGGTTCAGTGACGAGATAAAGAATGCGCTCGAAGCGGAACTCGCGTTAATGCACCCGGCGGTTGTTCGTCCGCGCTTCCTGTTGCGGGAGACGATGACGACGCCCGAAGTCGTGGATGCGCTTCGGTCTATCGCCCGCAGAGGAAGCCATGGTGTTTTTCTGAAAGCCCGCGACGTTCCCGAGATTGCCGAGGTGGTCCGCGAACTCCAGCAGCACGGCATTCCTGTCGTCACCGTCTTCACCGACATACCGCTCTCAGGCCGCATCGCCTATGCCGGGCTCGATAATCGCGTCGCCGGGGCCACGGCGGCCTACCTTCTGGGCCTATTGCTGGGCCCCCAGCCGGCGAATGTGTTGATAACGATGAGCGACGAGCATTTTCGGGGCGAGGAGGAGCGCGAGATAAGCTTTCGTCGAGCACTGCGCAAGCACCACCCCCAACTCAGACTGATTGATGCAAGCGGCGGACATGGCCTTGATTTGCCGACTGAAGAGCGAGTCCGAAGCGTTCTCAACGAGGGCACTGACATCGCCGCCGTGTACTCCATGGGAGGAGGCAACGTCGCGATTCTTCGTGCGCTGGAAGCGCAGCAGCAAGCTCCGGTCTGCTTCATCGGCCACGACCTGGACAAGGATAATGTGCGGCTTCTACGCGCCGGAAGGATTCAGGCAATCTTGCATCATGACCTCCGACAGGACATGCGCTCCGCGTGTCATCATGTCATGCACTTTCACAAGCTCTTGCCGGCATCCTCTGTAGCGTCATCCTCTTCGGTCGTGGTCGTGACGCCAGAAAATATTCCGGACCACATCGCCAGTCGTTTCCGCGATTGATTCGACCGCTCACAGACGCAGCGCCTGACAGGTCCGAGAGAAACTCGTGACCCGGACCTGTCGACAACATCAGAACTTCGTCGCCAACCCTGCGATGACGCCGAACTGGCTTTTGCCATAGTTGGGGTTGGTGCTCGAGGTGCTCCCGTTGACCGGGTCGTTGTTGATGTTCGCGCCATACAGACCACTGTCGAGGCCGATGTTGGACGTCGAACTGTTTCTAACGTACGCCAGTTCCGTGTACAGGAGAGTTCGTTTGGATAGCGAATAGTTCGCACCTAATGTGTAGAGGGTTGCATTCCCGTTCCCATTGTTTGCATTTGCATGATAGACGGCGCCGGTGATAGCAAGCGCCGGCGTCGTCTCCCAGATCGCGCCGATCCACTCATGATTGACGGCTGTCGGGAGGCTCGCTCCTGCCGGCAACGCTGACGGGGTAGCCGTGCCGAAATAGCCCGCATCCGACGCGTCCGGAGCGCTCAGGTGCTGGTAGCCAAGGTATGCAGTCACAGGACCGAATGCGTACGTCAAGCCCGTGAGAATCGAGCGAGACGCAAGGTACACGTTACTGAACTGGCCGTTTCCGTCGCGTACCTCATCATAGGTCGCTTGCCAGAAAAGGCCCTTGTTCGCGTACGAGAGCTTGATACCGTCTGAGCGGCCCTGCGAGCTTCCTAGTCCGCTGGAAGTGCCGAGCTGACCCGGTGCGCTGCCAGGATTTCCGGCGTTCCACGTCGACGAATTCGTCAAGTCATACTGACCTTGCAAGGTAAAACCGCCAATCGTCGGCGACAGGTACTCCGTGCCGTTGGCCGCCTGCGAGAAGATGCGGCCCCGGACCAGCGTTCCAATCGCGTACTTCTTGGTTTGCTGCGGGTCGACGTCGCCCGAGTATTGGCTTATCTCAGCCGAGCCCATGTTGCCGAACTTGATTTGCCCCCAGGTGTCATTCTGCAGACCTACGGTTGCCTGTCCCTCGAAGAAACTTCCGTTCGCGAAAGTCCCGTTCATGGTATTCAGTCGGGACTCGAGCTGGAAGATTGCATGAGTGCCCCCGCCGAGGTCCTCACTGCCTTTGAGACCGAATCTCGATTGCGCCCAGCCTCCACTTTGCGCACCGAATACATGCCCCTTCGGTTGATTCGTCTCGTATGCGATACCGTTGTCCACGATGCCGTATAACGTGACGCTGCTCTGAGCCATCGCAGTTGCCGTCGCAGACAATGCGAACGCGCTGAACAGAAGTTTCTTCATCATTATCTCCATTAATATAGTTGTGCTACGTACTTCCCCTACGCTCTCGAGTACTCACACCTTTCCCCGCGCCCGTCTATCTTTGATCAGGTGAGACACGGCCGGAAGGCGTGGAGTCTCACAGACGCTCGCGGGGAAGAAAATGAGAAGAAAAAACAAGCATTGGAGTGAGGCTTATGCGGAGGGCAATAATTTCCGTGGGGCACGTCTCCTGAACTGCGCTTGTATTTTTGCCCGAGTGTATATTCCCCATTCGCTCGAACGAAGAGCGGAAAGGGGAATCTCTTTTGTGAAATCAGGGAAAATGCGCGCTCAAGCAAGTGTGCAAGAGCCTTTCAGCGTGTTGCCTCGCCACCTCCTCGCGGTTAACCCCTGTATCCCTGTCGACGGCTCATCGATTACGGTTCGAGCGTTCCAACGCGAAGAGACACGTTCTCCTCAGGAACCAACCCAAATGGTCCGTGAGCAGTCTCACGCCGCCTGACACGCCCACACGGAGATAGATATGAAGTTCAAGCAACTGTCTGTTTTTGTTGTTTCAGCAGGGATGGCTTTGAGTCTCCTCTCACTTCCGATGTCGCAAGCTCATGCAGCGACAACCGATGCCGGCGCCTCCGATAGTGCTATGTCGAAGCAAGAGATGAAGGCGCAAAAGAAGGCCGACCGCAAGGCGCGCCGCGCGAAGAAAAACGCCGAGCTCAGCAAGCTGGAAAAGAACGGCTACAGTCCGGCGGGAAATCAAACGAACTATCCGCAGAATCTACAGAATGCCCAGCAGAAGGCGAGTGGCCAAAAGCCAACCAACGCACCTGCGGTCGCGCCCTGACGCTTGACGCGTACTGAATTGCACGCGTGGTCAAGCCGCTGGTGGCTCGAGCCTCGCGTGCGATGGAAGAGCGAGCGCTTGCGACGACGGAGATGGCCTGGAGCGTCGTGTTTCAAGCGGCCGTTCATACATGGAAGCGGGTTGGCGACCCAACCAGGCGTAGGAGGGATTCAATGCGAACCGTCTCGACATATGTCATGCAGGCACTCTTCGATCGCGGTGGCCTAAAGGCGGGATTCGAACACATCAGGAATCTGGTTATTGCCACCATCCTCATCGCGGCAGGCTTCGAAGCGGTGAAACGCTTTGATATGATCGACCTGCCCGGCTTGTCCAATCCCCTGATTGCGGGTTACGTGGTGAGTTGTTAGATTTCGCCCCCCGGTGAATGAGCATTTTGGAGTGTTTGCGGCAGGAGCGCATCAGGCGAAGTTCGCGTGAAAGCATCGGACTAAGGTCTTATTGCTTCTACCAGGCCGCATGACAAAATCGAACCAGGTCTATCGCTTGGCGTTCCGTCCTGGTCAAGTGCCGACTTTGTCACTCGTGACACTCGCGCATGACAGATCGCGATTGACGGCAGAGTCTTTGCATCCTGCTCAGTACGTTTTCCGGTATTGGCCAAGTTCTTCCTGAGCGAATGCGCAAACAACGGAACGGGTATGGTGATCGGAAACACGATTCGCAAGACGACCGACAGCATTTCCGACTTCCTCAGACTGGAGTCGGCGGGTGGTTTGCTGCTTGCGGCAACGGCCGCGCTCGCATTGATCTGCAGTAACACGCCGCTTCGCGTCGCCTACGACGAACTGCTGAAGATTCCCGTGGAGGTTCGCTTCGGATCGTTCGCCCTCGCAAAGCCGCTTTTACTGTGGATCAACGACGGCTTGATGGCGATCTTCTTTCTCTTCGTCGGCCTGGAGGTCAAGCGCGAGGTCATCGAAGGCGAGCTGTCCACGCCCGCTCAAGTCGTGCTGCCTGTCGTTGCAGGACTGGGCGGAATGCTGGTGCCCGCGCTCGTGTTTTACGCCATCAACCGCCAAAGCGGCGCGGCGTTGAACGGTTGGGCTATTCCCACGGCAACCGATATCGCCTTCGCGCTCGGCATTCTGTCATTGCTCGGTGACCGAGTGCCGGTGTCACTGAAAATATTCCTGACCGCCGTGGCGATTGCCGACGATTTAGGCGCGATCGTCATCATTGCGCTGTTCTATACCGAGAATCTCTCGCTCTCGATGCTGCTTTTCGCAGCCGTTGCGATCGCGCTGCTGATTGCCTTGAACCGCTTCAAGGTCACGCGAATCGCACCTTACATGATTATCGGCGTGATCCTGTGGGTGTTCGTTCTGAAGTCCGGCGTCCACGCGACACTCGCCGGGGTGGCGGCCGCTTTCGCGGTGCCGCTCAAAACAACGGACGTCGAAGGACACGCTCCCTTGCACCGGCTCGAGCACAATCTCCACCCTTGGGTGGCGTTCGGGGTCTTGCCGGTCTTCGCGTTTGCCAATGCCGGCGTCTCGTTCGCCGGCATCACGCTTGCCGCTCTGGCAGAGCCGCTGCCGCTCGGTATCGCCGTCGGCCTCTTCGCAGGGAAATTCATCGGCGTCTGCGGGGCGAGCGCCGCGCTGATCGGGCTCGGGTTCGGCAAACTTCCTGCCGGCGCGAGCTGGCCGCAGTTGGCCGGCGCTGCCGCACTGTGCGGCGTCGGCTTCACCATGAGCTTGTTTATCGGCTCCCTTGCGTTCGAAGGACCAGAATATTTCACGCCGATTCGCCTGGGGGTGATCGCAGGCTCCGTGCTCTCGGGAATCACGGGCTATCTACTGCTCAGGTTCGCGCCTGGGCATTCCGGCACCACCTCGCCGCGCGGCTGACCCGTCGAACCATAAACCGGAGAAGAACATCGTGAGCCTCGACGCGCTGGAAACGCTGACGGCAGCTTGCCTCGTGCTGTTGCTCGGGCGGCAAATACTGGCTCGAACGCGAATACTGCGCACCTACAGCATCCCTGAGCCGGTGGCAGGCGGACTGCTCGTCGCGTTGCTGATCTTTGCGCTGCGCAGCCTTGCGCACATCGAAGTGCGCTTCGACAACGCCCTTCAATCGCCGCTGATGTTCGCCTTCTTCGCCACCATCGGTCTGAACGCCGATCTGGCGGCGCTGAAATCCGGCGGGCGGGCACTGATCGTCTTTCTCGGTGTCGTGGCGGGCTTGCTCGTCATGCAGGACGCGCTCGGTATCGCGCTTGCCTGGGCGTTGGGGCAAGAACGCATACTCGGCCTGCTCGGGGCGTCCGTGACGCTCTCGGGCGGCCATGGCACGGGCGCCGCGTGGGCCAAGGTGTTCGCCGAACGTCACGGACTGGCAGCGGCGACAGAAATCGCCATTGCTTGCGCCACCTTCGGCCTGATACTCGGCGGGTTGATCGGCGGACCAGTCGCGCGTTTCCTTATCACGCGCTATCGTCTCGTCCCCAGGCAGGCATCCGATGGCCCCGCAAGCGCCGCCGGTTTCGAGCAGCCCAAAGCGGTGCGCCCGATTACGGCGGACGCCGTCATCGAAACCGTCGCCCTGATTGCGGTTTGTCTCGCCGCCGGCTCGGCGCTCGCTTCCTGGTCCAACGGCACAGCGATCGAATTGCCCGCTTTCGTGTGGGTGCTGTTCGTCGGCGTCGTGTTACGCAACGTGCTCGCGATACGCGGCTGGTACGCGGTTTCCGAACTCGCCGTGTCGATGCTGGGCAACGTCAGCCTCAGTCTCTTTCTCGCGATGGCGCTGATGAGCCTGCGCTTATGGGACCTGGCCTCGCTTGCGCTGCCATTACTCGTGATCCTTGCCGTACAGTCAATTGCGATGGCCGTTTATGCCGTGTTCGTGACCTTTCGGGTCATGGGTCGCAACTATGACGCTGCGGTCCTCGCGGCGGGACATTGCGGGTTCGGCCTCGGGGCGACGCCGACAGCGATCGCCAACATGCAAGCCATCACTGAGCGGTTCGGCCCATCCCATCTGGCGTTTCTCGTCGTGCCGATGGTGGGCGCGTTCTTCATCGATATCGCTAACGCGATCGTCATCAAATTGTTCCTGCTGCTGCCGATCTACGGATAGATTCCCGCACTGCGATATCGGATAGGAACTTGCACCTCATTGAGCCAGGTTCGTGCGAATAGCCGACGCGATGTCGCGGCTCACTGCCGCAAGCGCACGATCGTGAGCTGCGACGAGGGCGTCATAGCCTTGACCCTGCACGGGTTCGTGTTCGAGCGAGCGTCCCACCACGGGCGCGATTTTTTTTGGCGGCCACACCGTCCACTGCGCTTCGACCGTGACCGCGTCGCCCGGCATCGAATCGAAGCGCATGACATCGACGCGCACGTGCCACGCCGGCGGCACGTCGGAGCCGGTATCGAACACGCTCACGCGTTCCGAGCCAAGCAATGCGCCCAGGTCCGCGGCGATTACGCGTGCGATATCGCCTTTCAACGGCTCGGCCCAGCGCGCGAATTCGTCGAGCGACACCTGGTTGCCGGCAACCTGCGTAACGATCTGCGGACGGTCGACCAGCTCCGGAATCGTGACCGGATTGACGACGACATGAAGCGGCATGGAGTTTCCGGCGCTCGTCAACGTCGCATCCGGTTTGAGCGTGTAGAAACGTGCGCTCGGCGAGCTGCCGCAGCCGCCGAGCACGGCCGCTACCAGCATGACAGTGAGGAAAGCGAGGGGACGTTTCACGGCTGGGTCTCCGGTTTGCCGCGAATCAGCGACTCCGGATGCCGCTCGAGATAATCGGCAAGCGTGCGGAAGGCCGCGGCGGTACGCGCCAGTTCTTGCATCGCGTCGCTGGTGTTCTGTTGCAGCGTCGAGCCAGGCTGCAACGCGTTGTTGGCCGAATCGAGCGCGGCATGGGCGGCGGCCAGCGTCGAGTCGGCTTGCGGTAGCACTTCGGAGTCGAGACGCAAGAGCAGCGCGTTCGCGCTTGCGAGCGTTTCCTGCGTATTCTTGCCGATTGCCTCGAACGGAATCGTGTTCAGCCTCGCGATCAGATGCGTCATGGAGTCCTGCAACGATTGCAACGCGCCCGGCGTGGTAGGCAGCTCCGGCGGGTTCGAAGCCCAGTCGATTTTGGCTTTCGGCGCATTGGGGAAGAAGTCGAGCGCGACATAGAGTTGCCCGGTCAGCAGGTTGCCCGTCCTCAACTGCGCGCGCAGTCCGTGCTCGACCAGGAAATCAGCCAGCTGGTGCGGGCGGTCGGTCAGACGTCCGCCCTTTTCGCCCGTCTGGTAACGCGAAGTGAAGCGCTCCGGGAAGAGATTGAATTCGACCGGAATACTGAACTGGCGGGTAACGGGATCGAAGCGCGTATAGATGCCGGTGACTTCGCCGACCACGATGCCGCGAAATTCGACAGGCGCCCCAACGGTCAAGCCCCGCACCGATTCCGTGAAGTCCACCATATACGGCTCGACGATGCGGTCGTGCCGCTTCAGCGCCTCGGTCTGGTTCTCGAACAGCGTGAATGCCGTGTTCGCGTCAGCCGTGGGCTGCGCGAGCGAGTCGTCCGGCGTTTCGAAGGCAAGCCCGCCGATCATGATGGACACGAGCGACTGCGTGTTCACGCGCACACCGTTGGTGTCCAGCGCAACGTCGATGCCGCTCGCGTGCCAGAAGCGCGTATCCCGCTTCACGAACCTGTCGTAAGGCGTGTTGATGAACGCGCGCAGCGTCACGCCCTTGCCGTCCGCATCGAGCTGATAGCCGGCAATTTGCCCAACCTGCAGACGGCGATAAAAGATCGGCGAACCGACATCGAGCGACCCCATGTCCGCGCTTTTCAGAACGAACTCGCGGCCGGGCGCGTTGCTCGAGAGAACCGGCGGCACCTCCAGGCCGACGAAGTCGCGGCGCCCCTTGTCGGAGTTGCCGACATCCATGCCGATGAAGGAGCCCGATAAGAGCGTGCTCAATCCCGAGACCGTCCCTCCGGAAATGCGCGGGCGCACGACCCAGAAGCGCGTATCGTCGAGAAGCAGCTTCGTTGCATCCTTGGTGATGTCGGCCGTCGCCACCACGCGCTTGCTATCGGGCGATAGCGTCACCGTGTTCACGACGCCGACATCGACGTTCTTGAACTTGATCTTCGTCTTGCCCGCCTCCAGCCCTTCGCCGGTCTCGAAGCTGATGGTGATCGTCGGCCCCCTCTCGATGACGGCTTTGACCGCGAGCCACCCGCCGATCAGCAACGCGACGATCGGCACGAGCCAAACGAGCTGCATGCGCCAGCGCGAACGCGTGGTGACGACCGCCTCGGGCAATTCCGGGGCATCAGGTTTTTGCTCGGGTCCTGGCATGATCTTGCTCCACTGCGTCCCAGATCAGGCGCGGGTCGAACGCCATCGCCGCGAACATGGTCAGTATGACCACCGCCCCGAATGCGATCGCCGCGCCGCCGGCCTGAATCGTCGCCAGTGCCTGGAACTGCACCAGGGCGACAAGCATCGTGATCACGTAGATGTCGAGCATCGACCAGCGCCCGACGAACTCGACCACGCGGTAGATGCGTGTGCGCTGCTCCGGTAGCCAGCGCGAGCCAAGCTGCGTCGAGATCGTCAGATACGCAATGGCGAGGATCTTGAGCATCGGCACTGCGATGCTCGCGATGAAGACGACGGCTGCAAGCGGCCACGAACCCGAAGTCCAGAGGTAGACGACCCCGCTCAGGATCGTGTCGTTCTGGGCGCCGAACAGCGAACTCGTGTACATCACCGGCAGCACGTTCGCGGGGATGTACAGCACCATGGCGGCGATCAGCAGGGCCCAGGTGCGCGAGAAACTCGCCGGCTTGCGCATATGCATCGCAGCGCCGCAACGCGGGCATGAGAACGCGTGGGCGTGGGCGGGCGCTCGCGCGAGCAGCCCGCAGTCGTGACATAGCACGAGCCCGCATTGCGCCGCCGTGACGGCGCCGCGGGGTAACTGCGCGCTCACGCCCTGCACACCGCCGCCGCCCACCTGCACAGCGGCGATGCGCAACCACAGTTGCCGCGTGTCGAACGCCGCGCCGGCGGCTGCCAATATCAGCATCAGCGCACCGAACGACCACAGCGCGGTCCCCACGACGACACTCGCAATGTGCGCGAGCTTGACCAGCGCCACGAGCAAACCGAGGATCAGCACTTCGGTCATTCCCCACGGCGCGGCCAGACGACTCAAGCGAAACACGAAAGCCGCGCCCCGGGGCACGTGGTTGAACCGCAGCGGCAGCAGCATCCAGAGCATGCTCAGCGTCTGCACCACGGGCATCAGGAACGTGGTCGCTAAAACGAGCCCGGCGATGGGCCACATGCCATCCCGGTAGAGCACGGCTACGGCGCCTAGCAGCGTCGTTTCGACAACCGTCCCGCTCACCGACAAGCCCACGATCGGATACAGGTTGGAGACGACAAACAGCACGGCCGCCGCCAGCGAAAGGGCAAGCGAGCGATCCAGGCCGGCGGTGCGGTTCCGGTACAGCTCGGCATGGCAGCGCCAGCAGCGCAGCACGCCGCCGGGCGGCACCGCGACCTCGCGCTGCAGGAGATCGCATTCGTGGCAGGCAATGAGATTCGCGCGGCTCATCGCGGCGTCTCCGCGATCGGCTCGGGCGCTACCGGCGGCTGCCCGCCCGGCGGCGGCGCGATCATGCGCTCCGCCTGAACGACCCATCCCCCGCCCATTGCCATGTAGAGGTTGACGAGGCTCGTGAACGTCGTGCTCTGCGTCTGCGTGTATTGCAACTCCGCGCTGAAGAGGCTCCGCTCGGCGTCGAGCACGTCGATATAGCTCGTGTAGCCGCCTTCATATCGCATCCGCGCGAGCCGCAAGTAGGTGCGCAGCGCATCGACCTGCTTGCCCTGGATGTCCAGTTGCTCGCGCGACTTCTGGAGCGCGATCAGCGCATCCTCGACCTGCTGGAAGGCGACCTGAATGGCCTTTTCATACGCGAAGAGCGCTTCCTGCTGCCGCGCCTCGGCCTGATGAACCTGCCCCGTGATGTTGCCGCCGGTAAAGATCGGCTGCCTGACCGCCCCGGCGAACGACCAGACCTTCGCAGGCCCGGTGAGGAGGTTCGAAAACTGCGAGCTGACCGAACCGAATAGCCCGGTAAGCGAAATCGACGGGAAATACAGCGCGCGCGCCGCGCCGATCAGCGCATTCTGCGCGATCAGGTTCTGTTCGGCCTGCTGCAAGTCGGGCCGGCGTTCGAGCAGGTCAGACGGCAGGCCTGCGGGCACGGCGGGCGTGCCCAGCGCGGCCAGCGCGCGGCCGCGCAGAATCGGCCCAGGGTTGCGTCCGAGCAGCACTGACAGCGCATCTTCCTGTTGCGCAATCTGCGTTTCGAGCTGCGGAACCGTCGCCGCCGTCGCCTCATATTCGGACTGGCTCTGCGCGAGCTCCATTTGCGACATCTGCCCGCCTTTGAAGCGCAGCTCGAACACGTGGACCGAGTCGGCACGGCTCCCGGTCGTGTCCTGCGCGATTTCGAGCTGCCGGTCGAGGCTGCGCAGCGCGATATACGACGAGGCAACGGAAGCCACGAGCGTCAGGATCGTCGCGCGGCGGCTCTGCTCGCTTCCGAGCAGGTTCGCGCGCGCGGCCTCGGTCTCGCGTCTTACCTGGCCAAACAGGTCGATGTCCCACGCTGCCGAGAGGCTCGGTTGAAACTGGTTGTAAACCGGACCGACGCCAGCGGGCAGCGGCACAGCAGCGCTCTTCGAAGCACGCTGGCGCGACGCGTCGAACCCCGCGCTGACTTGCGGAAACAACGCGGAGCGCGTGCTCACGAACTGGCCGAGGAATTCATCGACGCGCGCCGTCGCAACCTTGACGTCCAGGTTGTTCGCGAGCGCTGTCTCGATCAGCTCGTTCAGCACGGGGTCCTGGAACTGCTCCCACCATGCCGTGTTAGCGACATCGGCCGCATCCTTGTACTCGAAACGGTACGACGGCGGCACGTCCACCTTCGGCCGCACGTAGTCGGGGCCGAGCAGGCAGCCGCTTAACCCGAGCAGCAGGATAGGCGCGATGAGGCGCGCAAGCGCGGCGCGGCGCATGTCAGTCGTCCTCTCGCCGCGCGGACAGTGTGACGTGCGGCGAACCGGGGCCGCCCGGCGCCGGCGGCGCCTCGCCGGGCGTGCCGGAACCCGGGCCGGGTGTCTGCGTGCCGCTCTTCGAGCGCGACGCCATCGACTCGAGCAGGTAATAGAACATCGGAATGAAGAACACGGCGATGGCCGTTGCACCCAGCATCCCGCCGATCACGCCCGTGCCGATCGAATGGCGGCTGTTGGCCGACGCGCCGAGCGCGATCGCGAGCGGCACGCAACCGAGGATGAACGCGAGCGACGTCATGATGATCGGGCGCATGCGCTCTTCGGCCGCGGTCAGCGCCGCGTCGTATGGCGACGCGCCCGTCTCCCGGTTCAGCACCGCGAACTCGAAGATCAGGATTGCGTTCTTCGCGGCGAGCGCGACCAGCATCGTCAAGCCGATCTGGAAGTAGACGTCGTTATTGAGCCCGCGCAGCAGGATCGCGAGCAGCGCGCCGAACAAGGCGAACGGCACCGCCATCAGCACACCGAACGGCAACGACCACTTCTCGTATTGCGCGGCAAGGATCAGGAACACCATGACGATCCCGAACACGAACACGAGGCCCGACTTTCCGCCGGATTGGCGCGCTTCAAACGCTTCGCCGCTCCAGCCGGCCACGTAACCGGGCGGCATCTGAGCGGCGAGGTCCTCGAGCGCGCCGATCACCTGGCCCGAGCTGTAGCCGGGCGCCGCGTTGGCCGTGACCTTGACGGCCGGGAAATTGTTGAAGCGCGTCACCAGGTCGGGGCCCGTGATGAACCGGTAGTTCATCACGGCCTTGATCGGCACCATGTTGTTGGTCCTGCTGCGCACGTAGATCTGATCGAGGTCGCGCGGCGTGAGCCGATACTGCGGCTCCGCTTGCAGGATGACCTGCCAGAGACGGCTGTCGCGGTTGAACTGCGACACGTAGAGCGAGCCGAACATTGTCTGCATCGCGCTGTACACCTCGTCGATCGGCACGCCGAGCGTTTCCGCCTGGTCGCGGTTGACGTCGGCCAGCAGTTGCTGCGAAGAAGCGTTGAAGGTCGAAGTGACGCCGGCCAGTTCCGGCCGCGCCTTCGCCTTCTGCACGAAATCCTGCACGACGCCGGCAAGCTGCGAGATGGAGCCGTCGCCCTGACTCTCGATCCACATCTCCGTGCCGCCGGTAGTGCCGAGCCCCGGTATCGACGGCGGATTGACCGGAATGACGATGCCCTCCTGAATCCTGGAGAGCGTCTCATACGCCTTGATCAGTACCGCTCGCGCATTCTGTGTTTTGATGTTCGAGAACTTGTAGCGCTCGTCGAAACCCTTCAGCCCGACAAAGAAGGTGCCTGCATTGTTTTTGTTCTGGCTGTCGAGCAGGCTGAAGCCATTCACCATCACGACACTGCTGACGGCTTCCTGCTTCATGAAATAGTCGGTGACGCGCCGCCCTACGTCACCCGTGCGATCGAGGCTCGCTGCGTCCGGCATGATCACGGCCCCTAGCAAGTAGCCCTGATCCTCCGGCGGCAGGAATGCGCCCGGAATGGTCTTCAGCATCACTACCGCAAGCGCGATCATGCCGGCAAACAGTAGCAAGGCGGTCACAAAGTGCTTGATGACGAACCTGACCGCATGCGTGTAGCCGGCCGTCATCCGGGCTAGCACCTTGTCGAACCACCGGAAGAAGCCTTTCTTCTCGTGATGCGTGCTCTTGAGCAGCAACGCGGCAAGGGCGGGCGACAGCGTCAGGGCCACGACGCCCGAGATCACCACCGAGATCGCAATCGTGAGCGCGAACTGCCTGTACAACTGTCCGGTAATGCCTCCGAGAAACCCCACCGGCACGAACACGGCGCACAGGACAAGCGTAGTTGCCACAATCGGCCCAGAGATCTCGTCCATGGCCCGTTTCGCGGCATCCCTCGGGCCCAGCCTGTGCACGCTCATGTTCCTTTCGACGTTTTCGATCACGAGGATCGCGTCGTCCACCACGATGCCGATGGCGAGCACCATGCCGAACAACGTCAGCATGTTGATTGAAAAGCCAAGCAACAGCATGAACATGGAAGTGCCGACAATGGAGACGGGCACCGCCAGAATCGGAGTCAGCGTCGCGCGCAGGTTCTGCAGGAACACGAAGACCACGATCACGACCAGCACGAGCGCTTCGAAGAAGGTGTGCACGACGTCTGTAATCGACGCTCGCGTGAAATCGGTCGTGTCCATCGCGATGTCGTAGTCGAGACCCTCCGGAAACGACTTCTTCAGTTCCTCGAGTCTCGCGCGCACCTGCTTCGAGACGTCGAGCGCATTCGCTCCCGGCTGCTGATAGACCGCGATGATGGTAGCCGGCTTGCCCTGGAACGTGCTGCGGTTCGCGTAGCTCTTCTGCCCCAGTTCGGCCCGGCCGACGTCCTTCAGACGCACGATCGCCGCGCCGTTGCTCGCCGCGCGGAGGATGATGTTGTCGAACTCGGCCGGCGTGGCGAGACGCCCAGGGCTTGTCACGGCAAACGATTGTTCGACCGGACTGCCGGTCGGCGACTGGCCGATGCTGCCCACCGCGAACTGCTGGTTCTGGCTGGCGACTGCACGCTGCACGTCGCCAGCCGTGATGCCTAGTTGCGCCATGCGATCCGGCTTCAGCCAGATTCGCATCGCGTAGTCCGGCGTGCCGAAGATCGATGACTGGTTCGCGCCGCCGATGCGCTTGATCGAATCGAGCACATAGATGTTCGCGTAGTTGGCAATATAGGTCGGATCGAAGCGCTGGTCCGGCGAGTAGATCGCGATGACCATCATGAACGCGTTCGATTTCTTCTGGACCTGGACACCCTGGGCTTGCACCGACTGCGGCAATTGCGGCAGTGCGAGGTTCACGCGGTTCTGCACGTCGACCTGCGCGAGTTCCGGATTGGTGCCGATCTCGAAGAAAACGTTAAGCGTCACATTGCCCGTGGACGAGCTGGACGAGTACATGTAGATCATGTTGTCCGCGCCGTTGACCTGCTCCTCGATCGGCGCCGCCACGTTGTTGGCCACGACCTCGGCGCTGGCGCCCGGGTAGGTCGCGGATACCGTCACCTGCGGCGGCGTGACGTCCGGATACTGGGCGACAGGCAACGCGAACATCGTCAACGCACCGCCGAGCGTGATGACGATGGAGATGACCGAGGCGAAAATCGGCCGGTCGATGCAGTAGTGGGAGATGTTCATGGGCTCTGCTCGTTACTGCGCCGCGCCGCTCGATTCTTTGGCGTCGGCCGGCTTCCCTTCGGGGACCGCGGCTGTCGTATTCGTCTGTTCGACGACGGTCTTGCCGCCGGCTTCCGTCGACGCCACTGTGCCGACGATTTTCAGCGGCGCGTCGGGCGCGACCCGGATTGCGCCGTCCACCACGACGCGCTCGCCGGACTTCAGGCCATCCGAAATGAACCAGTTGTCGCCATTCCAGTCGCCCGCTTCCACCACGCGCTGATGCGCCTTCGACTCGCTGTCCACGACCCACACATAGTGGCTTCGCGCGCCCTGCAGCACCGCGCGCTGCGGAATCAGAATCGCATCGGGCCGCGTCGCACCCGACACGCGCGCACGCACAAACTGTCCAGGGCGCAACAAGCCATTCGGGTTATCGAGTACCGCCCTCACGAGAAACGTCCCGGTCTCGGTGCTGAACGCCGGATTGGCGAAGCTGATCTTGCCGCGCTCCGGAAACTCGGAGCCGTCGGCGAGCACCACCGTCACGACGAACTCGCTGTTAGGCGGAAAGCGCAATTTTCCGGCGCGAATCTGGTCCTGATAGCGGAGCATCTCGTTCTCGGAGATGCTGAAGTTCACCCACATGGGATCGAGCTGGTACACGTACGTCAGCAGCCCTGCTGCGGTGGCCGTGACGTAGCTGCCATCCTGCTGCCGCGCATAGCTCGCGAGGCCGTTCAGCGGCGATTTGATCGTCGTGTAGCCGAGGTTGAGCTGCGCGCTCTGGACCTGCCCTTGGGCGGAGATCACCGCGGCGGCGGCCTGCTGCTCGTTGCCGACCGCGTCGTCGAGATCCTTCTGGCTCAACGCGTTCTGTGCGGCAAGCGGCCTGACCCGCGCGAGGTTCTGCCTCGCTACCATGAGCCTCGCCTGCTGCTGCGCCAGCTCGCCCTTTGCCGTCTGCAAGGCGGCTTCGAACGGCTTGGGGTCCATCAGGAACATCGTCTGCCCAGTCTTCACCGTCTGGCCTTCGACGTAGGTCCGCTTGTCGAGAAAGCCGTCCACGCGGGCGCGAATCTCGACTTCCCGGGAGCTTTGGGTCTGCGCGGTGAATTCGAAGTCGACTGGGGTATCGCGTGCAGTGACGGTCATGACCGTCACCTCGGGGGCGCCGAGCGCCGGCGGCCCGGAAGGTTTCTTGCAGCCGCCGAACAACGATAGCGCTGCTGCCACGACCATCAAGGGCAACGCGCCTCGCGCCTGCCCAACTACGCCGCGCCGCAACTTCAAGGCGAGCGGCGGCTGCCAAAGGACGCGATAAAGAGCCAGTGCGGGTTTCATCGGACGCTCCTCGAAACTACATCGCCGTGCAGTCTCCGAATAACACCAGCGCGTCATGGCGATTCGCCAGGGTCAAGGTGATCTCCCCGTCGTTCGTATCGAGCACGACGGTCCATGCATGGTCGAGCTCGGTGCCTTGCATGAGAATCTGGCCCTGTGCTTTGTTCATGGAGACGATCGGCGTCGCGCGAATGGGTCCCGAAATGATTTTTTTAGTGAAATCGATGGACAGGAAACGCGGTGCGCCCAGATCCGCAGGCAGCGCGCGCTCGCAGGCAAAACCGGGATCGCAGGCGTGGCCTTCGATCGTCGCGCAAAGCAGCGGCTTGCTGCCGTCGAAATCGCCGGCCCACGCGCTTGCGCAACTCAGCAAGAAGATCGCCGCTAATCCCGCAGTTTCGAACCTGTTCACGATTGCGCACCTCCAATCGGCTACGACGCTACTGGCTGGTGTAGCCTCGACCGTTCATGCATGCAGTCACAGCCCGAGTGAATGTCGAGAGCTGCATCGAGGTGTTTTGCTGCATGGACTGCTGCTGTTGGCTGGCCGCTTCCTCACGCCGCCGCATCCGCATGCCGGAACCTACCGTTCCGGTCAGTGCACCGATTGCCGCACCCTTGCCCGCATCACCGGCAATCGCGCCAACCGCGGCGCCGAATGCGGCGCCCCCTGCTGCGCCTCGCACCAACCCGCCCTGCGGCTGCTGGGGAGGCTGCTGGTACTGCGAGCGCTGCGCGAGCGCGACGGGATCGACACCCGTCGTCTGCGTCGCCCATACCTGGCACTCCGCGGTATCCGTTTGCTGCTTCTGTGGACTCTGCCCTTTCGCTGGGTAGAAGATCGGCTGCTGCGCGGATGCCGCGCCGGCAAACACGAGCGCTAGCGCGCCCGCGGCAATCGCTGCGACCCGCCAACTTCCTGCCGTCTCGCGGACTTCGGACCGCGCACGCTCCAGTCGATTACGCGCCGCCGCCATGAGCTGCCCCATTTCCTTTCACCCATTCGATTTGGTTTCCGAATCAATTTCCATCCGTTCTTTTCGTCGACGGGAACGCAAGCTTCACTTGTTCAGCCGCGTAATCTTCGACCCTCTCAACCCGATCCCGGCCATCAATCCCTTTTGATCGAAAATGAAGGCATAGATATCGGATTGGAGCGTCGCAGTCGTTACGTTCTTCGCTGCGCCCTGGTCGCCAATCACGACGGTCGGCGCCATGCCGACTTCGAATCCCGAGCTTGTTTTCAGTTCGCTTAGCGCGGAATCCGACATGAACATCATCACGTAGCCATACTTTTGGACCCCAGCCTGGAGACCATATGTGACTGACGTCGTCGCGTAATAGCCCGTGACCTTGCCGTTCTCGATCAACTCGCCCGTACCATGCGAAGCGCCGGCGATGAAGCCCGCCCTCACCACGCTCGGAAAGATGAGGATGCCTTTGGCCTTGTCGCCCAGTTCCTGCGCCTTCGGCGTGGCGCCGTACAAGCTCGCCAGCGCAGCCTGGCAATCCTGGTCGAGCACCGGATCGGGCGATTGTGCCGACGCATCTGACGCCGGCGGAGGTTGCCCGGTCGAGCACGCCGCACCCACGGCGACTAGCGAGATCATCGCAATCTTGCGAACGAAATGGATCATGATGTGCACCCCAACGAATGGCGGCCGCCCGATTCAAGCCGCACGGCAACCGCGGCAACAGAGCTAAGACCGATGCCATCAAGTTTGGTAGCCGGGTGTACCGAAGACAATGAGACTTTGGTCCCATATCGCCCGGTTGGCAGCGAACTCAAGGCGCCGGCGCAATGCCCAGCGCAGTCTGCACGGTCTTGATCAGAATCGAGTCGTTGAAAGGCTTACGCAGATAGGCCACGGCGCCAGAAGCCAATGCCTGGGCGCGCACGCCCACGTCGTCATAGGCAGTAATCAGGATGACGGATATGCCGCTGCCGCCCAGGCGGCGCTGGACTTCGAGCCCGTTCATGCCGGGCATCTGGATGTCGAGAATCACGCAGCCCGGGCGATATGAGGGCATGGACGAAAGCATGTCCAGAAAGTCGTCGCCGCTCGAAAACGTGTCCGCCCCGATTCCAACGGAATGCAGCAAACGCTTGATAGCCCGGCCCACCGAATCGTCGTCGTCGACAACCGCAACGAAAGGTTTGAGATTGCCCATTATGAGAAGTCCGAATCTGGCGGTTGCCCGCGTAACCGCAATCCCGCAGATTCAGGCTACTCAGCGCGCGGCAAAACCGATATAGGACTTTGGTCCACGTGTACGCCGGAACGGTCTGCTCGACGATTCAATGCAGCGTTCGCGTTTGCCCGGGCGCGCCGATGCCTGCCTTGTCGGCAAAGTGGATCAGATCGGCCAGCGAATGTGCGCCCATTTTCTCCATCACGCGGGCACGATGAATCTTGATCGTCTTCTCGGCAATACCTAGCTCGCCGGCGACCTGCTTGTTCAGGCGGCCGGTGACGACGAGCGCCATCACTTCGCGCTCGCGCGGTGTCAGGCGGCAAAGCCGCAATCGAATGTCCGCCAGCTCCTGCCGGCGCTCGAAAATCTCACGGGCCCGCTCGAGCGCGCGTTTGACTACTTCGAGCAAAACCGTGTCACGTACCGGTTTGGTCAGGAAGTCGGTTGCGCCAGCCTTCATGGCATCGACGGTTGCGCCGATGTCTCCGTGGGCCGTGACGAAGATGATCGGCAAGCTCATGTTCAATTCGCGCTGCACCTCGAGTCCGTTCAAATCCGGCAACTGCAGGTCCAGCACGACGCACGCCGGACCGGCCGACAGGTCGGCGCAATCGAGAAATGCGTGCGCGGATTCAAAAACTTCGGCCTGATATCCGGCCGAGCGCAGCAGACGCGCGAATGCGCGGCAAACGCCGGCGTCATCGTCGACGACAAACACTCGGGAAGCAGAATCACTCATGGTGGTCCTCACGTCCGGTTCGGTCTCTCTGTATCCTCGGTCGGCAACGATATATAAAACGTTGCGCCTCGCTCGTCGTTGTTCTCCGCCCAGAGCCGGCCACCGTGGGCCACCACGATACTACGGCTAATCGACAGACCCAGCCCCAGACCATGCGGCTTCGAGGTGAAAAACGGCTTGAATATCTTGTCCATCTGGTCCACCGTCAATCCCTGCCCGCGGTCCCGAACGGCTATGCGCACCGTCGCGCCGGGCTCCGCCGCGACCTCGACGTCGACCACGCGATCGGCAGCAGGACACTCGTACATGGCGTCGAACGCATTGAGCAGGAGATTGAGCACCACCTGCTGCAACTGGACTTTGTCGCCGCGCACGGCGCGCAAACCCGCAGCGATGTCGACCCTCGTCCGAATCCGGCGTACGACCGCGTCGCTGTGCAGCAGCATGACCACGTCGCGAACCACGCTCCCGACATCGACCGGCTGCAGCTCCACATCGCCCTTCCTGACGAGCGCCCGCATCTTGCGAATAATCTCGCTCGCCCGGCAATTGTCCGCGACGATGTCCTTCAAGGTTTCCTGCACCTCGGGGACGTTGATCGGGTCCGCGTCCATGAAGCGCTGCGCCGCCTGGGAATTGCTCAGAATCGCGGTGAGCGGCTGGTTTAGTTCGTGGGCGAGCGAGCCAGCCAGCTCGCCGAGCGCGGAGATGCGCGTCAGATGCGCCAGTTCCTGGCGGTTGCGATGGAGCTCGTATCGTTCGCTTCGATCCACGATGACTGCGAGCAGCGTCGGTACGCCGTCAAGATCGCATTGACGCGTCGCCACCTCGGCGGGAATTTCCGTCCCGTCGTGGCGCTTCGCCGAGAAGGTTTGCATGGTGGGCACGGCCAAGACCCCTGGGTCCGGCAAAGCGTTGCTCGCCGCCGCACGCAAGCCGGCATGCTGCAGCTCGGATATCAGCAAACTGACCGACATTCCGGTCAAGTCTTCGATCCCGTAGCCAAACAACTCCCTTGCCTTCGCATTCGAGAATTCGATTTTTCCGGACTGGCCGATACCCACGATCGCGACTGGCACGAATTCCAGCGCGGTATGCATTGGGGCTGTCACGTCACTGGCCTGGTCATTTGGCCTCGTGCGTTTGACGAGCGATGGCAGGCGCTCGGCCGCGCTTGCCGCCAACCGGAGCGCCGGACGAATGGCCGCTCGCGAACCGGAGAGCAGCTTGCCCGCCTGAAATTCATACTTGCGCCCGGCACTGAACAACGTGAGCATCTCACGTGCGTCGGGATAGGACGCCTTGTCCAAAGCGCGCATTTGCCCAGGCACGTTGACGCTGCAAATACGCGGCCGCGAACGAGATATCCATTGCACAGCACATTCATGTAAACACCACACGAACGTAGCGGCGATCGCAGCCAGAACAACCTCGTAATCGGGCAAGGCAAGATGCACGGCGAATTTCCCCTGCCATCGCGCGGCATAAAGGTCGCCAAAATGCTCAACGTCGCGCCAAGCGGCAGTTGCACTCGAAAGGAGTTAACCGGATGTGCGTCGCGGCTGACGCGAGCGCCCATCCTTCTCAAGGCATCGATCTATTCTGATTCTTGAGTCGAAGTGGCCATCTATATGAACATGCAGCAGATACGACTTGATGGTAGTCACTTTTTTTCCTGTTGCCCGACATATTTTCGCAATCGCTTCCACTTATCGATCCGATACTTCAAAATCCAGTATGACTATATTTTTGCTTAATTCCGGAGCGGGGGAACTTCCATTTGCGTGCGCGAAACCCTCCCCTTGAAAAAATGCTTGCGCCGCAACGGATAACGCGTCCCTTTTCCTAAGATGGATGGCGCTGCGTCGCAGCTATCTCGCGCAGCTGACATAAGCGCGATGCGAATCGTGATAGGGAGCGCCTCCGCCGTCCGTCAATGACACGACATGGTGAAGCCTGCGCCCGCCGAAAGTCGAGGACCAGTACCCTAGTTGCCCTCCCCATCCATACACGCCTCCGGGGTAACGCTTGTCACCCTTCGAAGCGACGATTGCGTAACCGCCGTGAAGATGCTCAGGGCCATTGGCGTAGCTGACCAGCGCTTTGAGCTCGTCGGCGGAAGGCAGACGCATTTGGCGCTCCAGACAATGGTGAACCGCCTCGTCGTACGTATAGCTACCCACTGCGGTACCGCTGATTGAATCGCGCTTGACTCTACGATACAAGCTGGCCTTACCGCTCTCTACCTCAGGCGCAGGAGGAGTGAAGCAGAGTGGTGTACGCAGTGCGAGGTCCTTGCTGCTCGCGACGGGGTAATTGCCCGGTGGCAAGCAAATGCTGCCGGCCGGACGTTCAGGGAGCTGCGCGTGTGCTCGGTCCGGTGCAATAGCCAGAGCTATTGAGGCCACTCCCACCAACAGCGCACTCACCGTGCGCCTTATGCAGCCACCCGTACTCCCGGCCTCTTCGGCGAGGCCGGCGAATCTGAAATTGCCCATGATCTGCACTCCAATTGGCCGTGCTGCGTTTGCTGCAACCGCAGGCCCGCAGATTCAGGCTAATAGGTGTGAGTCGGAATCGAAATAGGACTTTGGTCCATCGACGCCTGTTCCAGTTCGGAGGTTTCTCGCGCTCAAACAAAAGCCGACCCCTACGCACGCCCCCGCATGGCCTGATTTCGTCTTCCGGCGTAAATCACTGTTCGCCTTACACATAGTCCGGTAACGGGCAGAATGGCAATCGCCGGCAATCACAGGATTTCCGAGCAAAATAGCGAAATTCGCATCATCTGCGCCCAAAATGACCTTCTGGGCCACCTCGACCGAACTTTCCAACAGCGACTTTGGATACTCCTTCGCCTCCAGGCCGCAATGGATGCCGATGCAATCAGGTGCAGGAATCGGTATGGCGTGCGCAAAAGGGTGGTCGGCCACCTGCGTATAAGCGGCTGATCCGTTAGCGAGTGGCGGGCACAATCGCCCCTGCCCGCTGCCGCTTCACCCTATACCCCACCCACATCGCCAGCAGCCAGACCGGCACCAGCCAGACGGAAACCGACAAGCCCGGCGTCATCGCCAGAATCACCAGGATCATCGCCATAAACGCGAGGCAGATCCAGTTGCTGATCGGGAACCAGAACGATTTGAACACCAGCTTCTCCCCCGCCTGCACCATCGCCTTGCGCGACTTCAGATGCGTGAGACTGATCAGCGCCCAGTTCAACACCAGCGCGGCCACGACCAGCGCCATCAGCAAGCCGAGCGCTTCGGCCGGAATCAGGTAGTTGACGATCACGCAGGTGAACGTCGCCAGCGCCGACAAGCCAATCGCCAGATACGGCACGCCGCGGCGATCCACCTTCATCAGCGCGCGCGGCGCGTTGCCCTGCTCCGCGAGGCCATACAGCATGCGGCTATTCGCATACACGCCGCTGTTATAGACCGACAGCGCCGCCGTCAACACCACGATATTGAGGATATTCGCCGTGAGCGTCGAGCCGATCTGCGAAAAGATCATCACGAACGGACTGCCGCCTGCGGCCACCTGATTCCACGGATACAGCGAGAGCAGCACCACCAGCGAGAGGATGTAGAAAAGCAGAATCCGGTAGATCACCTGATTCACCGCTTTCGGGATGCTCTTGCGCGGCTCGTCCGCCTCGGCCGCCGTAATGCCGATCAGTTCCAGACCACCGAACGAAAACATGATCACAGCCAGCATCATGAAGAGGCCATGGAAACCGTGCGGGAAGAAACCACCGTCGGCCCAAAGGTTCTTGATCGACGCCTGCGGACCACCGTGACCGCTGATCAGCAGATAACCGCCGAACAGGATCATGCCGATCACCGCCACCACCTTGATGATTGCGAACCAGAACTCGGTTTCACCGTAGGCCTTCACGTTGGCCAGATTGATCGCGTTGATGCCGACAAAGCACACCAATGCCGACACCCAGGTGGGGACGGTCGGCCACCAGAAATGCACGTAAGTGCCGACGGCCGTCAACTCGGCCATGCTGACCAGCACGTAGAGCACCCAGTAATTCCAACCGGACAGGAAGCCTGGGAAGTCGCCCCAGTACTTGTATGCGAAGTGACTGAACGAGCCGGCCACCGGCTCTTGCGCGACCATCTCGCCGAGTTGCCGCATGATCATGAACGCGATGATGCCGCCGATCGCATAGCCAAGAATCATCGACGGCCCCGCCGCCTGCAACACGCTCGCCGAGCCGAGGAACAGGCCGGTGCCGATCGCCCCGCCCAGCGCGATCAACTGGATATGACGGTTCTTGAGCCCGCGTTTCAGGCCGTCTTGCTGCTGTGGACTATTCAAAATTGCGCCCCAGTGTATGGATGTCCGTCAGCCGGGCAAACTTATGGTTTGGCCCGGCAAAGCCGGAAATTCTAGCCTGTATCGCGCGGCCCACATACTGGGAGGAACCCGTGGGGCATTCAGGGCGGTGTTGTTGTGTGGTTTGCCTGCGCGGCGCTTTTGGTGGTTTGCCTACGGCGTTGGGCTTTCCTTGTATGCTTGGTGGTCTGGTTGCCTGCGGCGCTTGTCGTTGTTCGTACGGCGTTGGCCTTTCCTTGTTTTCTTATCGGTCTATTAGCTTCGCCCCTGTGCGGGGCGGCACTTACTTTCTTTGCCGCCGCAAAGAAAGTAAGCAAAGAAAGCGGGCTGACAACCGCTAGCTCGTAGGTGTCCACCACTCAGGTCAACACGGAATGGTCCGCACGAGGACCTGCCCTCGCATCTCCCCCGTTAGTGACAAAGGGCTCATCCACCCCACTCCGCACTGCATGCGTCGCGGATGGGTATGCCGGGGAAAACGGGTCTGCCTGGGTTCGTGGCAAGTGGTGCGGTCGCGCAGCAGCGCCAGGAACAACGGGATGGACGCCTCCTCACCCGGCTAGTTCACGGCGCATGATGAGCGACGTAGTCGGCATGCCGCCGACGCCAGCGTACCGACAGTGAGCAAAGCCCGAGATCGTTGGAATACCTACAGAGTATGCAGAAAGCGTTGTGCCCTTCGGCGGGGCGCGAAGCGCGACGCTGGAACGGATGAGTCCTTTGTCACTCAGTTAAGTGGTGCGAGGGCCGGTCTTCGCGCGGACCACTCCGGGTTGGCCTAAGTGGTGGACACCTACAGGCTGGCGGTTGTCAGCCCGCTTTCTTTGCTTACTTTCTTTGCGGCGGCAAAGAAAGTAAGTGCCGCCCCGCACAAGGGCAAAGCTAATAGACCGATAACAAAGCAAGGAGAGGCCAACACCCCAGGAACAACAACCAAAGCGCCGCGCAGGCAAAAAACACTATCTACACTCCCTGCGGCCCCCCCTCGAGCCGCGCCGCAGGCGACCCCACAATAATCCCAGCCTGCACAAGAAACGCACCCGCCGCCGCTACGAGACAAACCTCCACGCCCCAGTGTCCGCTAATCGCGGTACCCAGCAGCGCGCCAAGCGGCCGCGCGCGATACGTCGCCGTACCGTTGATGGCCGATACGCGCCCCATCATCCCGTCAGGCGTGATCGCCTGCCGCAAAGTAGTCGACCCGACCACCCAAAGGATCGGCCCCACCCCAAGCAGAAAAAAACTCAGCATCGCTAACCAGAATGACGGCACGACCAACGTCGCCACCATCGCCAGCGAAGCAAGCACTCCGCAGAACGGACCAATGGTCAACACCCGTCCAAACCTCAACCGCCCGGCAATCGCAGGTGCCGCCAGCGCACCGCACACCATGCCGATGCCATAGGCACCCAACGTCACACCCACCGCAGAAGCCGTCAGCCCGAGCCGGTGCACCGCGTACGGAACGTACACCGCCTGCAGCATGAAGAAGCCGAGATTGAAAAATACTGCCGTCGCAATCATCGGACGCAGCAACGCATCGCGCAGCACAAAGCGGGCGCCGTCGCGCAGTTCACGCAGGAAATGTCGTTGGCCGGTCTGCGCGCGCGGCGGTTCGCGCAGGCCGGCCAGCAGCGCGACGGCCAATGCCGACAAGCCGGCTGCGCAGCCATACGCCCACCCCGCGCCGATCCAGCCCACCAGCATCCCGCCCAGCGCCGGCCCCGCCGAATACGCGGCGCTGCGCGCCAGTTCCAGCCGTCCATTCGCAACAGCGAACGACTCGCGCGGCACGAACGACGGCACCAGGGACGGCGCCGCCACGTTATACGCCACCGTGCCCGTTGCGCCGAGGCAGCCGAGTGCTGCGAGCCATGGCAAGGTCAACCCGTGCGTCATGACCAACAGCAGCACGCCCAGCATCGCGAGCACACGCATGCCTTCCGCGAGGGCCATCAAGGTTTTTCGGGAACGGCGGTCGGCCCAGACGCCGAACGGAATCGACAGCAGCAGAAACGGCAGGGTCTGCGCCGTCTGCAGCAAGCCGGTCTCATGCGCATTCGCGCCTAGCGCGAACACGGCGACGAGCGGCGCGGCCGCAAGGCTGATCTGCTCGGCGGATTGCGCAACGAGATTCGACCACGCGAGCCGCTGGAACGCGGCCGGTAGTCTGACGGCGGAATGTGGGATCGGCAAACGCATCGATGACCTCCTGGGAATGTGAGGTCATCGTCGCCGTTTCAGACGGGCGTTACGCTCCGCTTCTTGCTCTGTTATTGATGTGGCTTGCTGAAATTCAGATCGCAGACATCAGGCGCTCAAGGCGCATACGACGACGCCATGCCGCTTTCGAGCCCATGATCGAGTGTAGTACGAATGATCGACAGCCCACGCGTCAGCGCCTCGCGCGACGGCGCGCCGGTCATACAAACCCGGATCGCATGCGGTGCGGCGTTGCGCCCGATCACGAAGCTGTCCGCCGTCTTGACGAGCACGCCCTCGTGGCGCAGCGCCGCCGCGAATTCGGCCGCGCGCCACGGTTCGGGCAGCGGCAGCCACAGATGCGAACTGGTCGCCGCATGCCGGTAGGTCACGCCATCGAGCACCTCGCGCGCCACCTCGTGCTGCGTTTCGATGTGCGCGCGCTGCAAGCCATTCAGGCGCTCCATTTCGCCGTTCTCGATCCAGCGCGACACCACTTCGGCCATCAACGGCGCGGTCATCCAGCAATCGCTGCGGATCACCGCGGCAATCTTCGAACACCACGCGGGCGGCGCTTGCAGATAACCGACCCGCAGCCCCGGCGCGACCGATTTCGATAAACCCGCGATCAGAAACGACTGGTCCGGCAGACGCGTGGCGAGCGGTTCGGGCGGCGCGTCGAGCAGCATGGCAGGCACTAGGTCTTCGATCAGCAGTACGCCATGCTGTTGCAGAGTCGCGGCGACGGCATCGCGCCGCTCGCCCGACATCGTCGCGGTGGTCGGATTGTGGATGGTAGGGACGCAAAAGATGGCGCGCGGGTGCAGCGACTTGCAGGCCAGTTCGAGCGCAGCGGGCACGAGCCCCTCGGCGTCGATCTCGACGCCGACCAGATGCAGCCGCAGTTGCCGCGCCAACGCGATGATCCCCGGGTAGCTGACGACTTCGGCCAGCACGGTGTCCCCCGGCCGCGCAACCGCCCGCAGCACCGACGCCAGCGCATGCTGCGCCCCTTGCGTCACCAGCACGCGCGACGCGCTCGCCGGACTGCCGGCGCGACCGAGCCACGCGGCGCCCGCCAGCCGATGCCGCATCGAACCCGCTTCCGGCGCGTATTGCAGCAGTTCGGCGGCAAGGCGTTCGTCGTTGGCAATTTCGCGCAGCGTGGCACATAGCGCGGCCGCTTCGCCCGTCGACTGCGGCACGTTCTGGCCGAGATCGATCAGCGCCGGCGCCGACGGCATCCCGGGTCGCAGCGCACCGTTCACTGCGGCGCCTGAAGACATCTCGCGAGCGCGGGCCTGCGCCACATAGGTGCCGTCGCCGACGCGCGCATTGGCGAGCCCCTGGCGCTCCAGCTCGGCATAGGCGCGGCTGATCGTGCCGGTGGTCACATGCAGTTCGCTTGCGAGCGAGCGGTGCGGCGGCAGTTTTTCGCCGGCCGGCAGTTGGCCGTTGAGGATCGCCTGCGCAAAAGCACGCGCAATGACCTGATATTTTGGATCGCTGCCCGCTTCGATCCTGGGCAGCCACGCGTTCATCGCCATAGTGCGACGGTCTCCTTCTTGCTGGCATGCATGCCATGGGTGTCATTAACATGATACGCATTCAATATCATGAAATTGCATGCAGTCATTTACTTTAATTGAAGCGATTGAGTTGCTTGTTTCGGCTCCATAGCATGACGTCATTCCGAATTCAATCGTGCCGCCTCGATGCGGCACTGCGGCATCCCCCCAGGAGCGCCCTATGAGCCGTGAGACACCTCGTATCAGCCGGATCGACATCACGCATCACCAGCTCGAGCTCGATCCGCCATTCCCAGCCTCCTGGGATAGCCAGCCGCGGCGCAAATTTCCCGCCACCATCGTGCGTGTCCACGACGACGCGGGCCACGTGGGCATCGGCTCCGGCGATGCGATGTACGGCTTTGCGGACTACCAGCACCTGTTCGTCGGCACCGACCCGCTCGATCTCGCGCGCCATAGCGCCGTGCTCGACAACATCGGTTTTCACGCCGGCCGCCCATGGCCGCTCGATATCGCGCTATGGGATCTGGCCGGCAAGATTCGCGGAGAGCCCTGCTGGAAGATGATGGGTGGACGCAGCAAGCGGATTCGCGCCTACGCGTCGAGCGGCGTGCATCGCCATCCCGACGAGATGGCGAAGATGGCGCTGCAAGTTGCCGCACGCGGCTTCCCGGCGCTGAAGATCCGCTTCGGCCGCCCGAGCCTCGCCGACGATTTCACGGCGCTCGCCGCCGTACGCGAGGCAGTGGGCAACCGGCTCGAACTGATGGTGGACTGCAACCAGGGCTGGCGCATGCCGTGGGACACCGCCGCGCCGTGGACGGTGAGCGAGGCGCTCGAAGTCGCCCGCGAACTCGAAAAGCAGGACGTCTACTGGATGGAAGAGCCGCTGCATCGCGGCGACTACGACGGCTACGCCGCGCTACGCCGCAGCACCACGCTGCGCATCGCCGGCGGCGAGATGACGCGCGAGCGCTACGAGTTCGATCAGCTACTCGCACGCGACTGCCTCGACGTGTTTCAACCCGACGTCGCGTGCTCGCTCGGCATGGAAGGGCTGCGCAAGCTGGCCCAGGCGGTCGAAGCGCGCGGCAAGGTCTTCACCCCGCACACCTGGGGCAACGGTATCGGCCTCGCCGCCAATCTGCACCTGACAGCGGGCGCCGCGTCGGCGCCGTTCATCGAGTTTCCGTATGACCCGCCGGAATGGTCGATCGAGCGGCGCGACTTCATGTTGACGCAGCCGATCGACGTCGACAGCGAAGGTTGGCTCACGCTTTCCGATGCGCCCGGCCTCGGCCTGACGCTTGACGAAGCCGTGCTCGCCGCCACACAAAGCTCTCGCAGTACGTACGCCTGACGCCTCGGCCAAGGCACACATCAAAGCCAATAAAAGGAGACAGACAATGCAGATGAAACCCTGGATGCGCGCCGCGTGTCTCACGCTCGCCGCAAGCACCCTCTTCCCGGCCGCCGCGCACGCCGGCACCTGGTGTTCGAGCGGCAAGCCGGTGCGCTTTGCCGGCGTCACATGGGAAAGCGGTTCATTCACCACCGAAGTGCTGCGCTACATCGCCGAGAAAGGCTACGGCTGCAAGACCGACACGGTGCCGGGCAGCACCGCCGCCACCGAAACGGCGCTCTCGCGCAACGATCTGCAGGTCTGGGGCGAACAGTGGACCGGCCGTTCGGAGATCATCGCCAAGGGCGTCGCGGACGGCCAGGTGAAGCTGGTCGGCGACACGCTGCCGGGCGGCACCAACGAAGGCTGGTACGTGCCGGAATACGTCGTCAAGGGCGATCCGGCGCGCGGCATCAAGCCGGCTGCACCGAACCTGGCCTCGGTCGCCGATCTGCCGAAGTACAAGGATCTCTTTGAGGACGACGAAGAACCGGGCAAAGGCCGCTTCCTGAACTGCCCGGCCGGCTGGGACTGTGAGCGCGTCAACTCGCGCCTGCTGAAAGTGCTCAAGCTTGACGACAACTACACGAACTTCCGCCCCGGCACCGGCGCGGCACTCGACGCAGCGATCTCGTCGGCCTATCAGCGCGGCAAGCCGATTTTGTTCTACTACTGGGAACCGGCTGCGTTGATGGCAAAGTACAAGTTCGTGCAACTGAAGATGCCGCCGTTCAATGCCGATTGCTGGAAGACGCTGCGCGCCGACAACAGCAGCTCGCAATGTGCGTCGTCGTATCTGGTGTCGCATCTGAAGATCGGCGTGTCGACGCCGTTCTATCAGGCCGAGCCTGAGATGATGGCAGCCTTCGGCAAGGTCAGCTTCTCGATGGACTTCCTGAACCAGACTATTCTCGAGATGACCAGCAAGAAGATCGACGGTCAGACGATGGCCAAACAGTTCCTTCACGACCATCCGGAAATGTGGAAACCGTGGGTCTCGAACGACGTTGCCCAGAAAGTTCAGGCCTCGCTCACAGGCGCCTGATCTGCGGCGAAGTCACGACGCTTTGTGCTGAACGGGAGGCGCGGCGCGTCTTCCGCGCGTCTTCCGTTTACGCGCATCGGAGGTTTGATCATGCAT